>CAZQYQ010000339.1:0-4547 GCA_964597625.1 uncultured bacterium | reverse complement strand
AAATCCCCTTCAACCGCCACTTCTACGTCTTCAAACCGCCCCGCCCCCTGGCCGAGATCGACGCCGACCTGAAACTCGTCACCGACCGCATCCTGACCATGATCGGCGGCCTGTCGAAATGAGTAAGAATCTTCAATCCCTTCCGCCTGATTATGCCGACTGGCTTTCGAACCTCCAGCAGCGGATTCGCGGAGCTCGACAGCGGGCTCTGTTATCGGCCAATGCAGAGCAGATTCGGCTGTATCACGACATTGGCCGCGAGATCCTGGAGCGACAGGGGCGCCAGGGATGGGGAACCCGGGTTATCGACAGGCTTTCTGCTGACCTGCGAGCCACCTTTCCGGAGATGAAGGGCCTTTCGACCTCGAATCTCAAGTATATGCGGTTTTTCGCCCAGGAGTGCCCTGACCGCCTAATTGGTCAGCAGTCTGCTGACCAATTGCCCTGGTTCCATATTGTCGCAATCATCACGAAGCTGTCGGACCTGACTCTGCGTGATTGGTATGCCCGCGAGGCGCTCCAGCAGGCCTGGCCTCGGGAGACGCTCCTCGTCCAGATCAGAAACCAGCTCCACCTCAGGAAGGGCGCCGCCGTGACCAATTTCGACAAGCGGCTTGCGCCGCCGCAGGCGGGGCTCGCGACTCAGATCCTGAAGGATCCCTACCATTTCGATTTTCTCGGCATCGGTGATGAGGCGCACGAGCGGGATATCGAAAGCGCCCTTGTTCGTCACATCACCCGGTTCCTATTGGAGCTGGGAGCCGGCTTTGCCTTCGTGGGACGGCAATTCCGTCTCGAAGTCGCCGGGGATGAGTTTTTCATCGACCTGCTGTTTTACCACACCCGGCTGAAATGCTATGTCGTCGTCGAGCTGAAAGCCCATGCGTTCAAGCCTGAACACGCCGGCCAGCTGAACTTCTATCTCAGCGCCGTGGATGCCCAGATCAAGGCGCCTGACGACAAGCCCACCATCGGGCTGCTGCTCTGCCGGTCGCAGAACCGTCTCGTGGCTGAGTATGCCCTGTCCGGCATCGACAAGCCCATCGGCGTGGCCGAATACCAGCTTGTCAGGGCTTTGCCCACACCGCTCGACACGAATCTCCCGAGCATCGAGGAGATCGAAGAGGAACTCTCCCGGGAACTTTCCGCCTCGGAGTCATCGAAAGGCGGCCAGGAATGAGCTTCCCGCGTTACCCGAAATACAAGGACAGCGGCATCGCCTGGCTGGGCAAAGTGCCCGAACATTGGGAAGTGAAAAGACTTCGCTTTGTTGCAGAGCTGAATCCATCGAAGTCAGAGATTCGTGCTCTGGACAGAGATATTAAAGTATCGTTTCTTCCGATGGAAGCCATCGGTGATGACGGCTCATTGAATTTGGAAAGGGAAAAGGCAGTTGGAGAGGTCGAGACGGGATACACCTATTTTCGTGACGGCGATGTTGCCGTAGCGAAGATTACGCCCTGCTATGAAAATGGCAAAGGTGCGCTGATGAAGGGGTTGCTGAATGGAATCGGCTTTGGAACGACAGAGTTGATTGTTGCAAGACCAAAGCATGATCAAATAACCGGAGCATATCTGCACTGCCTTTTTATATCACCTGATTTTCGAAAAATTGGTGAATCTCACATGTATGGCGCAGGTGGCCAGAAGCGTGTTCCCGACGCATTCGTCAGAGACTTCGCAACTGCATTTCCGCCACTTTCTGAACAGTTCCATATTACTGATTTTCTCGACCGGGAGACGGCGAAGATCGATGGGTTGGTGGCCGAGCAGCGGCGGCTGATCGAGCTGCTGAAGGAAAAACGCCAGGCCGTCATCTCTCACGCCGTCACCAAGGGCCTGAATCCCAACGCCCCCATGAAACCTTCCGGCATCGAATGGCTGGGTGAGATTCCAGCGCATTGGAAGTCAATTCCAATTAGATTCGTGGCAAAACTGGAATCAGGGCACACTCCAAGCAGACAACATCCTGAGTATTGGGAAAATTGCACGGTTCCTTGGTTTTCTCTGGCAGATGTCTGGCAAATCCGTGAAGGAAAAAACGACTACATTTACGAGACAAATGAGAAAGTCAGTGAACTAGGACTCGCGAACTCTTCAGCTCGGCTGTTGCCTAAGGGCACAGTGATGCTCTCAAGAACTGCGTCAGTCGGATTTTCGGCAATCATGGGTGTCGCAATGGCTACCACTCAGGATTTCGCCAACTGGATCTGTGGCCCACAACTTCTCCCAGAATTTTTACTCGCCACACTTAGAGCAATGGGGGGCGAGTTCCGCCGACTGATGATGGGGTCAACTCACAACACGATTTACATGCCGGACATCCAGTCTCTGAGATTCGCACTGCCTCCGCGCAACGAGCAAGAAGAGATTGTCGAATACTTGAAACAAATGATTACCGAGGTTGATGCTCTCACAAAGGAAGCCCAGCGCGCCATCGATCTGCTGCAGGAACGCCGGACCGCACTGATCTCCGCCGCCGTCACCGGACAGATCGACGTTCGACAAGTCTCTGAAAAGGCCATCGGATGAACACCACGCCCAAGACGATTCAGATTTTCCTTCCCGGGGGCGATCCCCGGGGCATCCGCGTGGCGGAGATCACGACCCGTATCGTGCAGGCCATTGAAGTTCCGCGCAGTCTGCTCCAGGAATTCCTGAAAATGCCCGAGAGTGGCCAGGTTGCCGTGTATTTCCTGTTTGGTGAAACGGAGGACGGTTCCGAGCGGAAGGTCTACATCGGGCAGACCGGTGACCTGCGTGCCCGCCTGGTGAATCACAACCAGAAGAAAGACTTCTGGCAAAGAGCCCTGGTGCTGATCTCCCGGACGAACAGCCTGACGCAGACCCACGCGCTGTTCCTGGAATGGCATTGCCTGCAAGCCGCCCGCAAGGCCGCTCGTTACGCCGACGAGAACGGAAACAGCGGCAGCAAACCCCACACGCCGGCGCCCCTTGCCGCTGACTGCCTGGAGATCTTCGAGACGGGGCGCACCCTCCTCGCCACCCTCGGCTACCCGATCTTCGACCTGGTTGTCACATCCGACGACACGTCCGCGCCGGAGGAGACGTTCTACTGCAAGGTCACGGGCGGCGAGGGGCGTGGGCTGTATACCCCCGAGGGATTCGTCGTATTGAAGGGATCGGTGGGCCGACGGGCGAACCATCCGTCGATCATCGGTTCCAGCGACGAGCGTTTCCGGAAGAAGCTCGTGGAGCAGGGTGTGATGGTGGAGAAGGGCGACACCGTCGTATTCCCGAAGGATCACCTCTTCAATTCCCCCAGCATGGCTGCCGTAGCTCTCCTGGGGCGCACCGCCAACGGGTGGAGAGAGTGGAAGAACAAGGCCGGCAAAACGCTGCACGAATTGAAACGCCTGGCCACCGAGGAAGAATCATGAGCCTGCACAAGGAAATCAGCTTTGAGACGGAGATCTGTCAGCACCTCGCCGATCACGGGTGGTTGTATAGCGATGGCGATGCAGCGAGCTATGACCGGGCATGGACGCTGTTTCCGGCAGATGTGACGGCCTGGGTGCAGGAGACGCAGCCGCAAGCCTGGGATATCCTGGTCAAGAACCACGGAGCGAAGGCCGAAGAGACGCTTCTGGACCGTCTGCGCATTCAGATCAACCAACGCGGCACGCTCGACGTGCTGCGGCACGGAATCGAGATGCTGGGCCTCAAGAAGCCTCTCATTCTCGCCCAGTTCAAACCTGCGCTGGCAATCAATGCCGACATCCTGGCCCGGTATCAGGCGAACAGACTCCGGGTGGTGCGGCAGGTGAAGTATTCGCTGAACAATGAGAACTGCCTCGACCTCGTGCTGTTCCTGAACGGCATTCCGGTGGCGACGGCAGAGTTGAAGACGGATTTCACCCAGAGCGTCGGCGACGCCATCGACCAGTATCGGTTCGACCGGCATCCCCACCCGAAAGGCCAGCCCGCGGAACCGCTTCTGTCCTTCCCGAACGGGGCGCTGGTGCATTTCGCCGTGAGCAACAGCGAAGTTTACATGGTGACCAGGCTGGACGGCCCGGCAACCAGATTCCTGCCCTTCAACCAGGGCGATGATGGGGCTGCTGGCAATCCCGTGAATCCGGCTGGCGGCCACCGCACCGCCTATCTCTGGGAACAGGTCTGGGCGCGGGAGAGCTGGCTGGAGATTCTCGGTCGCTACATCATCGCCCAGCGGAACAAGAAGAAGCAGATCGAGAAGATCATCTTCCCCCGGTATCACCAGCTCGACGTGACGAGGAAACTCCAGGCTGCCGTCCTCACCGACGGGGCCGGCGCCAAGTATCTGATCCAGCACTCGGCGGGATCGGGCAAGACGAACTCGATCGCCTGGTCGGCGCATTTCCTGGCCGAACTGCATGATTCCGAGCACAAGAAGGTCTTCGACACCGTGCTGGTGGTATCCGACCGCAACGTGATCGACTCCCAGCTTCAGGAGGCGCTGTTCGACTTCCAGCGCACGACCGGCGTGGTGGCGACGATCACGAACAAAGACGGCAGCAAGAGCGGCAAACTTGCGGAAGCCCTTT
>CAZQYQ010000338.1:0-4586 GCA_964597625.1 uncultured bacterium | reverse complement strand
GGTGGAGCGTCATTGCCGCGGGTGAACGACGGCTCGTCCTGCTTGGCAAAGACGGAGAATTTGAGAGTGTTGTCTTTCACGAACAGATCTCGGACAACCAGTTTCAGGCTGGCCTGCGCGACCGCATAGGTCGGATTGCCGGACGCATCGATCGTACTGGGATAATAGATATCCTGACCGACTTTCACGAAGGCAAGGCCACCGTCGCTTTCCGCTTCCGTGTCACCCGCAGTCGCTTTCTTCTCTTCGGTCCATCCGGACTGGGCGATCTTCGTCGACTTGGCATTTGCATAGACCATCAGCTTCGGGTTCGCCACGACCTTGGCTTTTCCCTGGGTTTCCCAGGCTTTGACCTGTGCGGCGATCAGGTCGAAGCGATTCATGTTGTTCATCTTGAAGGGATTTGGATACTTGCCGACCGGAGCTCCTGCGGATTGAGCATCACCACGGAAGGAATTCGAGATATTCTCGAAAAAGTTCACCGTTCCGCGGGTGATACCGCCGCCAATGCTGTCGGTGCCGCCCCATTCAATGCCCAGGTCTCGTCCGCTGTCCTTGCTGACCTGAAGCACATACGCCTGGAATACAACCTGCACGGGATTTTCAATCGAGACAAGATTGGAGATCTGGGTTTCTTCGTCGGTCACAAACCCCTTCACGACTTCTTGAAGGTGCTGGTACTCCGTCTGATCATTCACCGTGCCTTCGAGGACGATCCTGATGATTGTCTCAAGATTGCTGGAGGCCGTTGCGGCTGGGGGGGCCGCTGGATCTTTCTCATTGGTTGTGATGATCGTTCGGGGGTTGAGAACGGTTACCTTCACGGTGGGAATATTGATCGCAGTTACGATACTTTCCTTGAGCCTCTGCTCATAGTTCTTGAAGGTCTTCCCTTCTTCTCTGAGACCCATGAGATTGATCAGCTTGCGGTCGGTGACGAGCGTAGAGGCAATGGTCTCGATCTCTTTGATTTTTTCCTGGGTGTCGACAAAACCCCGGAGATATGCTGCATCGGGGAACAGAGTCAAGTTGACCGATGGTGCCGTGACAAGTGTCGCGAACTTGTTCTGAATCAGGTCGGCTTCCTTGAACGTCTCCACATCGACGACATGCTGACCGGCACC
The DNA here is from genome assembly GCA_964597625.1 of uncultured bacterium. Lineage (GTDB taxonomy): Bacteria > Muiribacteriota > Ozemobacteria > Ozemobacterales > Ozemobacteraceae > MWAR01. The sequence goes on along the minus strand of CAZQYQ010000338.1, from coordinate 3,462 downwards.
ATCCCAGAAGATGATCTGAGTCGTATCGGGGCTGGTTCCAACTCCTGAAAGAATGACCTCTTCCTCGGATACGTTCAACACTTCAACCACGCCGTCCTTGACGGCAATGATCTTGGTGACGCCGGGCGCCCTCATGTTGAATGACTTGCCGATCGGGATCATGATCTTTTCAGCGAAAGCAGCCGAACTCCCGAACAGGGACAACATTCCTGCCGCGAGGAGAGAGGCCAGAGATTTCTTGAAACTTCGAAGAGACAGGGATGGGGTTTTCATACTTCCTCTCCTCTTGTCATTCACTTATTTTCGAGCTCTGAGGAGCCAGGGAATTCGGCATTTTCTCAGAATCATCTTGCGCATTGATTGTTAACGGAGCTTCCTTGGGTGATGGCGAAGGGGGATTAACCGGCGGTAGCGGCTGCATCGAAGGGCCTGGCGAGACCAGCCCGAACTTGTTCATCTCGAAGCGCCGCTGGCTGCCATACATGATCTCGACCCGGCCGGATTCGTATGTCTCTGCCACCTGGGGAACGGCAGAAACGACGGGTTTCGGCGTTTCAGACGGCGCGGCAGGCGTCGGCTGGGAAACGATCGGCTCAACGTAGCCGATAGCCCGCATGACAATCTTTTCTGTAGCGCCTTTCGTTGTGATCTGCTCGCCCTTGTCTTTCGGGTTTTTCAGAACGAGTCTGAAATTGACGCTGCTGTCAAGGAAGACGAGCCGTTCCAGTTCCTCCGGGGTGACGGCCAGGGTCACCAGTTCCATTTTTGCCGCGGCAATCGCAGGTGCGGCAGTCGCTATACCCGGATCGAAGGCATACGTGTTGCCTGCGGCAAGAACCAGGATATCCTGCAGCACGATCTTGGTGATCGAGTCGGCGGTTCCCTGCTTGAAGCTGGCGATCACATCGACATAATCACCCTGCTGCATATATCCGCCAACGCCGGTGGTCCGCGAAACAGCGAGAGTCACCGCGCGTTTCCCCTGCGGGACGGCGAATGAAAGGGATGGGATGACATCTTTGTCGAGAATGCGGTTGGGCGTCATGACGTCACCGGCAAGAATCGTGATGGACGTGTATTTCTTCGTGAGAGAGGCGAGATCAGTGAACGCATCGGGTGGAACCGCCGATGCAACGATTTCCTTCATCTCGAAGTTCTCGCTCATTTTCCCGGCTTCAAGCATCATCCGCGCAGGAATCTTCTGTTTGGCCACCACAACAATTTTTGTGGGAATCTTGGGAGGCGCGACTACCTCTGGAACGCTGATAGGCTTCGCCTGCTCCTGGACCTTTTTCCATAATATGGCCGAGAACACCATGCTTACTACAAGGGCAACCAGTATTGCTCGTCGATTCACGACACGAGATCCTCCTCCCCAGTTGGGCTATATGCAGAACCTTACCATAGGGATCGATGTACTGCAAACGCTATTCGGATGTGTACACCCATCATCCTCTCAGAAAACATAATATATGTACTGCCCCATGTTTCGGCAAGAAATTTCTTTTCTCTAAAAAAACTGATGGCAGATGCCACCAGTTTTTTGGGAAACGAGAGTTTGTCTGTGGCTGAAAAGTGCCTTTGCCACGTGCTCAGCTTGGCTTTACGATATAATCGATAAATCTCCCTCGTATTTGCCCGTCGACGTAGTCTCCCAGATTGGCAGCGGTGGATTCGCCCGGTTGAAGGATCTCGAATTCGGCAAACCCGATTATTTTGATGTCTGTCTGGCCGTTGTAATTGTAAATGGGCAGGTTTGGATTCGGGAGGCCGGTTGTTTTGTCAATGACGGTGATGATGGGAACAATGACACGGTTGTTGTTATTTGCGGTACTCCGGAATGCCCGCCATGTATTGCTGTGATTATCCCAGTTACCGGTTTCAGGGTTACAGATATCACCGACATTCAGGATGCCGGGGTAGCCGTATTGCATTCCGTAGTTCCACCGTGGGAGACCGGAATCGGTGCCGAACCGGAGAGACCCCTGGTTCGATGCGCCGGTCTCAAACACGAAGGCTGAATACCATTCCGGGGTCTCTGTTGCCAAGGTTCCGTCAAATTTCTGCCCGATGCGCAGCAGATATTCTCTTCCCGGGGTATAACCAGCGCTGCCGCTGGAGAAAGGAGTGTATTCGTAGCCTTCTTCCAGTTTTTTATTGCGGACGGCTTCGCCATAAAAAAAATCACCATACATGACCCCAAGAGGAACACAGCCAGTGCCGCCATTTCCAGACCTCTCTGCAACAACATCACCGCTGACTCTCCCCAGGACTCTTGCAAAAAACAGAGGAAACGTTTCTGATGCATAAACAGAGAGACCACCGTTGGGGTAGGTGATTTTCAGGAAAGGGTCTGCAGCCTGCTGCGCCGTATACCCGTTCATTTGAAAAATATTCCGTATCCTGGCTTCGATCACGGTTTTGTTTGCCGCAGCTCCGGCATACGCCATTTCGTCGAAGCCGGCTTTCCAGGAGGCATTCACGGCGCTTTGAAGTCGTGCTTTCTGATAATACAGCCAGCCGACATCCGTCACGAGGGCCAGCATGCCTAAAATAAACACCAGGCCGAAGGCCGTTATGACGAGAACACTTCCGGATCGGCGATCCGATTTTCTTATCGTTCCCATGGCTTTACTCCTTTCTCTGGGTTGCAAAACCGTGGAGAGTAATCGATTTGTTCGGGCCACTGCCGAACAAATTTGATACTCCGGGTGTCCAGGGGGAAAATGTATAGGTGCAGGAGATCGTAACAGTCGTCGTCGCTTCACTCACTCCGGTCAGGACAGGGCCTGTTATATCCTCTGGCCGGATGAGCGGAGATCGATACTCTCTGAATGCAGCGATGACGGCATTTGCATCCCTATGGGTGCCGCTGCCGAATAATTCTGGAGCGACTTTGAGATTGAGGCGCTGAGACGCGATACGGCCTGCTTCGATGCACATATGATTAATCGAAGACCAGCAGTGAAACGCCCGCGCGCAATCGACGATGCCGATCAGGAGCATGATCAGGAGCGGCAGCACAAGGGCCATTTCTACAAGAGCTTGTCCGGAATGATGATATCTTTTCATAGTTACATCGCCTCGGTTAATAACTTCGGGGTACCTGAAAAAGGGCCATGGTGTAAATGGGAATGCCGTTTTTCCATCTGGTGGTGGAAGCCAGGGTCTTCCAGAAAGGAGTGACAAGCGGGGAATTGTAGGCAAGCGTGACTTTTCGGACGGTCGCCAGGGAGTCCGTCGTTGTTGCCGTTGATACCCGCATGACGAAAGAATTATCCCATCTGGGGGGCTTTTGAGCTGTGATAAAGGCTTTCACATCGTTCTCGGGCTGGCCCGTAGGACTTGTTCCTCCGTTGGGGAGATAGGGCGAGGCCGCAAACATGGCGGAATCATTTGCAATCTGCTGCAGAGTGATAAAATTGAAAAAGGCATAGCCAAAATCGACGATTCCACCCAACA
>CAZQYQ010000337.1:0-4589 GCA_964597625.1 uncultured bacterium | reverse complement strand
TGCGCTGCCATATTTCACCCGAAAGAACCCGCTCTCACCCCATCCGGTACCCCAGGAATTCTTACAGATCCAGCAACCCTGTGCATCGTCATAGCCGACGATGAGAATGGCATGACCGCCGGGCTGTGAATTGGGTTTGCCAGGCTCAAATATTTCGACGCCCTGATCGTTATAGATCGGAACATGTGAGTAGATGCCGCTGTTTGCCCCGTAAAAGCAAAGAAGAATGTTGGTTTTCATTCCACCGATGACCGGCCCTTTTTGGAGAGCCAGTTTGATTGCCGCCGGGCTTCCGAGACGGAAAATTCCATTGATTCCATATTTTTCGGTATTGGACGGAATCAGCCCAAAGGAAGGATGGTGTTTCAGCAAGGCATATGGTGCCGTAAACTCATCGACAATTCCGCCATATCGGGGCAAAAGAAGGGTTGCCGCACGGGAATTCCACCACCCTCCGATGAGCGGGTCGGAAGGACGTTGGCCGTCGCTGCCCGGGAAAATCTGAGTGCCGAAATGCCAGAGATAGGATTCCGACAAATCGAGTTCGGCAGTGGGGGAGTTACGGGCAATTCGGTAATGGGATTCAAGGGCCGCTACGGTTGCGAATGTCACGCACGTGCCGTATGGTCCCTGATCACGCACGGGAGTAATCCAGTTCACTCCACTTCTGTTTGTCCAGTTGATGGACGGCGGAAGTGTGAACGAGGCTTTCGTTGAACCACGGCGGTTTGCCCCTGGAAGGATGTCGCCGCTCTCGTCGAGTCCCGAGAGACCCAAATCGCTCGCGGCATTTTCAAAGTTGAAAACATCTTCCGGAAGATCGTTTATTGAGACATTCGCCACCTCTCGGAAAGAACAGCCGCTGAGAGTCTCTGCAACTTCGGGGGGGATGGTCTCCTCAGCAGCGGCTCCGGAAAGAACGCTTTGAACCTGCTCTTGCAAAATTTCCTGAGCAACGGCAGTCGTCTCGGGTTTCCAAGAAACGACCGTTCCGGAAGCAGTTGCGCTCGCGATTATATTCACGATGTCTGTCTTCGTGATATCAAGCGCATGGGTGGTCGACGACGTAGGAACTTCCGAGCTGTCGTTGTCGAATGGTCGCAAAACACGGCAACCGGCAACGAGAATGACGATTGCGCAGAGAGCCATGCAAAACAGTGACGCCCGCAGAACCATCCGTGAATTCATACGTTCTCCCATTTATTATTTCTTTGTTTATATTATCAGTGAGACAACGGGTAGAGAGCGTGGATCATCTCTTGATTTCTATTGTAGAAGAAATGCAATTCTATGTATGTCCGTAAAATCCCGGACATACCACGTTTGAAGCTCACCCCATCCATTGAGCCTCTTACGGCAAAACAGAGGCCTCGCCACGAGTTTGTCGGAGCCTGGTCCGACTTCGTCGAAGAGGAATTGATCCTTTCCGTGTTTTGACACGGCTTCGCACGAACAGCTTGATATGCGATGTCTGAATGTCTCGATAGACAGCACATTGATCGTAGACGTCAAATGGCGCAGTCATGGCAAACCATTCATTCGTACAAGACGGCGGGGCCGTGACTCAAACATTTCACGGCCCCGCGAGAGCAGGAGGGGAAAGACCTTATCAGATCGGCCCACAGCTATAGACATCGTATCGTATATTTTATTTTCTGCCTGTCCGGAATAATACGGACATACATATCAAACATACCTCTGTATTATTCGATTGACGTCATGCAAGAAATCACAAGGAATATCAACGTCACATGGCGCAACACATGTCGCGTTGGTCATGGATGAGGGCAGCAGCAACGGTATTCCAGGCTTCTGCCGAATGGCTCGGGTTGTGACTTCACCACGGAGGAAGAGGAATATGAGAGATCTCGGTCCGTATAAGGGAAATCGTAGCAAGGGCTCCGGCGATCGGCGTTTTTTTCGTCCCCTCGATACGGGTTCCACCTTTCGCCACGAACAACCTCACCAGTCCAGCCTCTTCAGAAAAGTGGCCCGTCTTGTTCGTGAAAGCAATCTACGCATTCTTCTGCCGACCCTCCTAGCCGTGTCATTCTTCTTTTTCTGCCTTTGTACCCAGGCAATCTCCGCCGGATGTCAGCAGGCGTTTCAGAACATCACCGATCGCTGCGCCATCATCTTCGATCTCTTTGGACAGATATCCCGAGGGGAATCGCCAAGATTCCCCATCACCGAAGGGCATGTCGCCTCCGTTTCCGAACGAGCTCCCTGACGTCATTTTTCCGGCTCACCATAGTCTTCGAAAACGGAATTCTCGTGTTCGTCGTTATAGGCCTGATCAGCAGTGTCCTTTCGGCAAGAATGCTAAATATTGGTTCGTGAAGAGGGTATCCTCGCTGGCGAATTTATTCAGGAGGGCTTCACGTGCGATCAAACCCGGGAACATCCCTGACGTCCTTACCGCCAGCTTGCTTTACCCTCGAAGACGTTCGTCAGCAATTTCAAGCCTGGCAGGCACTTCCCGCCGAAGAACGACGTCGAATACCTGATGAACTCTTGGACGCATTACCTAACCAACCTCCAGCGATACTCCCGCCATGTGGCCAAAAACCCGCATCTGTGGCTTCCCTGGAACTATCAGAACATCTTCAAAAGCCTGGGGCCGCCTTCATCGAATACTGCCACGCAAGGATAACCCTCCCGCAATTTCCTCTGATCAAATGCAAGATCAAAGGCCATATTCCTTTTCAAGCATCTTTGCCGAAAGGACACGGACATACTACAAGACCGTGACGCCACCCGGGCAATAATAAATATCAATAACTATTTTTTCAACCCCCACGCGGGCCCTCCGCGATTCAGACATCGAGAATCGCAGAGAATGCCGGGTTGCAAGAAAATCAACCCTTGTTCCCGGGTTTCGAGCATGGTAATCTCTTTCCTCCATCGAAGCTTTTGAGACATCCGAGTTCCTTTTTTAAGACGGAGTAAAGAATGAAATACCGGCCATTTCCGGGCAATTCGAGACGAATTTCCAGCCCATGATTCAAAGAGAAGAAGCTGCTCATCAATCCGGGGTTGCCGGCAGCGACATGAATCCAGCGGATCGGTATTCCAATCGTGCACTGATCCGTTTCTTTCTGCCGATTTTAGCCTTCAACCTGATCGAGGTCGGCTTCGGCGTCATCGATACCATCTGGGTAGGTATTCTTCTGGAAGCAGGAGCGATCGGGGCGACAAGCATCTGCCTCTCCGTAACGCTGATTCTGCTGGGACTGGCTTCCGGCATTGCAACGGCGGCAACCGTTCTCGTGGCCCGCAGTTTTGGGGCACATGACACGGATCACATCACGCGCCTTGTCGAGAATGCCTTTGGCTTTTCCCTCCTGTTTGCCGGAATTCTCACGGCAGCGGGGATATATGCCGGCGACCGCATCGTCGATATCATGGGCACCCCGGCCTCCATCCGTGCCATGACCCATGAATATCTCATACTCTCATTCATCACCTTCTTTTTCACCTGTGCCGCCACAACGGTGGTTGGCATCCTGCGCGGCATTGGCGATTCAAAGACCCCCATGAAGTTCATGATGATCGGAGCCATTCTCAATACCATCCTCGTTCCGCTTCTCATCACCGGCCTGGGCCCCTTTCCCCGGATGGGCCTGAACGGGTCCATGGTGGCAACGCTCCTGGCAACCCTGGTTGCTCTCTCCCTCGCCATTGCCTACATCTATCGCAGCAACGGATATCCCCCCATCCAGGTGAGGCGCCTCGCACTGGACATTCCCGTGGTCCGCTCACTCCTGGCCATCGGGATGCCATCGGTCATTCAGAACTGCATTCCCCCGCTGACAGGGGCGTTACTGATGGCTTTTGTAACGCCGTTCGGCACCGACATGGTCGATATGTTCGGCGCCGTTCGCAAAGTCGATTCCATGGCATTATTGCCGGCCCTTTCGATGGGAACCGCTCTTTCCGTATTCGTCAGCCAGCTTCTCGGGAAAAAGGCATCACAACCCATTTTCAGCCTCTTCCGTTTTTCCTGTCTGTTCATGGCCGCGATCAGCGCGATGGTAAGCCTTGCGGTCATTGTCTTCAGCCCTCAACTCCTCTCTCTTTTCGGCCTCGGAGACCGTTCAGGCATTGTCGAAGGCATGCGGTATCTGACCATCGCCGGTTCGTTCTATATCTGCCAGGGCATCATGGCAACCGCCAACGGGGTCCTCATCGGTGCCGGGAAAACCGCGAGCGCCATGCTGACATCGTTCACGAGCCAGTTCTGCCTGACGGGGCTTGCGCTCCTGGTCATCAGAAACACGGGACTCGGCATTCACACCATCTGGTGGACCATCGCCTTTTCTTCCATTGCGGGAATGGGAATGACCCTGGTCCTCTACTACCGAAAAACATGGCTGGAAAGCCATACGAGCAGCCTGGTTCCCGGGTAAGGAGAATTCACTCATGAGTACCCCTGTTGAATACGAAAAAAACGTTCCCAGCCCCTTTGAGCGGGCTTTTGAAAAGCTGGCCGAAAAACTCGTGCGGTTTGTCCCTCAGGGAATCGAGCCAAACCAGATCACGGCGGTGGCGTTCAGCATGGGACTCCTTGCCGGCCTGGCGTTTTTCCT
>CAZQYQ010000336.1:0-4636 GCA_964597625.1 uncultured bacterium | reverse complement strand
GCATTTATCAGGGTCCCGACGGCAATCAGCACCAGAAGAAGAATCGCCCAGCCGGGAAGAACGACACCGGCGGCGGACATGGCCCCTCCCGTTCCCGCGGAGGCTACGAGTGTGCCGGTGGCATTCGCGGCCCGGCGGCGTTCTTCGAACTGGATGCTGACGCGCTCATAGGCTGCTGCTGCCGTGCCGAGCACGTCATCGATCGAGCCGCCGTAGAGCACCTTTTCCACCGCATCATTCACGATACTTTCCAGTTCGATCCAGAGCGGATGCACAGGCGGATGAACTCCCGTTTCCATCTGCGTCACAAAAACCTTCAGACGCGGATTCTTCTGGAAAAAATCGTCTTCAAATGCCGTTTTGCAGGCGGGGAAACTGACCAGCGCTTCTTTCGTGATCGGAAGGGTGTTTTCTGCCTTCGTGAGATACCGGATGAACTCGGTCGCGATCTGCGGGTTTTTGCAGGATCTGAACAGAACCAGAATTTCACCGCCCAGGAATGAGCTCGAGTGGCCACGATCGGCTGCCGGAGCGGGGATCAGCGTGGTTCCGAAATCGAGTTCAGGAGCCTCTTTCGGATACTTTGCGAAGTTCCACGAGCCGGATATCTCAAGGCCGAGCCGGCCTTTCTTGAATGCGTCATCCAGAATGTCCTGCTTTTCCTTCAGTCCGTAGACCATCAGGCGACGATAGAACTCGAGAGCTTCACGCGTTGCCGGGCTGTCGAAGCAGAAGCGGCCTTTCTCATCGATGATCGAGCCGCCGTTTCCCCAGACGAACGGCAGAAACTTCTTGTACAGAATGTGACCCTCGCCGGCATTCACTCCGAAGCCGTAGACGCCCTTTTCAGGATGATGGATGGCCTTCGCGGAAGCGAGAAGTTCATTCCATGTTGCGGGTGGCTTGTCAGGATCGAGCCCCGCTGCGCGAAACAGGCTGCGGTTATAAAACAGCACCCGGGTACCGACGAGCCAGGGCATGCCATAGATACGGCCTTCCCAAGTGGCCGGTTCCCAGAGGTGATACCTGTCGCGGAGGTCTGAAACGCGGTCGGTAATGTCGGTCAGAACGCCTTCCGACATGAATTTGCCGGTCCAGGTCGAGCCGAGTTCGCAAATATCGGGAGCGCGGTCATTCGCGAGCGCCACGACGATTTTGTCGAGGCCGTTTCCCCAGTTGAGCTGTTCGCTGCGAATTTTGACGCCGGGGTGATCCGCCTCGAAACGGGCGATGACCGGCGTGATGAACTTCTGGTCCCAGAAGTTCCAGAAGGTGAGCTCTGTTTCGGCCGCCGCTGAGCCCGCAAAAGCGAGAAGCATGACGAGCGGAAGCAGAATCTTCATCAACCGGTTGCCCGCAAAAACACGTTCATGTGACATGGCGATTCTTTCTACCAGAAACCACCGATTCCCGCAAATCGATCGATGAACGGACAGACGCAGATGAACACGGCGGCTCAGCGGTCAGCACCCACTCTGGCAGCAATGTTCACGTGGCACCGGGAGAACAGGTTGAGATAGCGGGTCATCATGGCGTTCCAGCTGGCGTTCTCGACAATCCTGTTCCGTGCGGCAATGCCCATCTTCAACCGTATTCCGGAAGAAAGCGAAACGGCTTTTGAAAGAACGTTCCGCAGCGAATCGTCATCACGATGCCTGAAGAAAAAGCCTTCGACCCCGTCAGAGAGCATTTCAGACATTCCGCCTATCGCTGGAACGATAGCAGGAACACCGCATGCCATGGCCTCAAGAGCCGTGTATGCATACGTTTCATGAGAGGTGACGGCCAGGGCAAAAAGATCGAAACCCGGATGAACGGCCTCGATGTCATCACGGAACGGAACGATATGGAACCGCCCCCCGGCTCCGTATTCCGCGGCGCGCGCACGAAGGTGTGCAGCATAGCCGGGCTGGTATTCACGCCCAACATAGGCCAGATGAACCTCGGAATGCCCGGAAGCCGCACCATCCTTCCCGAAAACGGCATCGATGAGAATTTCAGAGCCTTTTTCCGGATGAATCCGGCCGGCATTTCCGATCAGGAGGGCATTGTCCGGCAGGCCGAGCGTCCGGCGGAAGGCAACCCGGCGGGGTTCATCGGGCCGGTAGCGGTCCGTGTCGACGCCGCTATGGATGCGGATGACCTTGTCATGAGATATTGCCCAGTATTTCATGATCTTGTTTGCGACATGATCCGCATTCGGGACGATCGCGGCAAGATGTCTGAAAAGAATGCGATGAAGCGGGTCCCGGCGGTGGTAATTGCCGGCTCCGATGCGGTAAAAGAGAAACAGCGGGACGTGGAGGCGGCTGATCAGACGCGCAAGATGTACCGGATACATTGCCTGTGTTCTGAAGGCAACAACGGCTCTCGACACCGGGCCGGTCCCGCCCCCGCCAAGAATGCCGCAAAGCCGGTTCACCGCGGCAGGATCAAGCCTGTGAAGGACGGGCAGATTGCTGCATGGAAGACCGCGGGCTCTGCATTGATCTGCAATCAGACCATCGGCCGGCGCGGCAATCAGGACCGGGATTCCTCTGTCCTGAAGATCCGCTGCAAATCTCAGGCAAAACAGTTCCAGGCCTGAAAGACTCGGGTACGGCAGCAGAAACACGACAGGGCCATCGTTGTCCGGTACCGAAGAGGCGCCAAAAGCGTCGGGCGCGGATATCGTGGAAACCCCGCCACATCCGCACCCGACATTTCTGCTCATGAACACCCGTTCAGGCTATTTTGGCTTTGGCCATGGCGCTGATTCCGTCGAGAGCCAGTTTCAGCATACGGGTTTTACCCTTCGTGACTTTTTCTCCATGCGGGTCGTAGTTGCCTTCGTCCCATTTGAGGGGGTTGCCGTCGACGGTGAGAATGCCGCCGGCACGGATGCCGCGCAGGGAAGCGATGACGAACAGCGTCGCACATTCCATTTCGACGCCCGGAACGCCGGCTTTTCTGTAAAGTTCGAGCGAGGAAGGCAGAAGACCGGGATAAAAAAGATCACTGGCGACGACGATTCCACGATTATAGGGAGCCTTTTCGTCCCGGCAGGCTTTTTCGAGGGCATCGGCGGTGGCACTGTCGGCGACGGCCGGGTATCCGAGGGGAATCAGAAGGCTGGAAACACCGTCTTCCCTGACGGCAGCGGTCGTAACGATATGGTCACCCTGTCCGAGGCCGTCGATGAGGGCGCCACAGGTGCCCACGCGAATAATGACCTTCGCCCCGATCTTGATCAGCTCTTCGAAGCAGATCGCCGCACCGGCCGAACCGACACCGTGCGAGGTAATCGTGATCTGCTGGCCGTTATACGTGCCGGTGAACGTTCTGTATTCGCGGTTATAGGCGAGTTGTTTCGGATTCTGGCAAAGATTGGCGATCAGTTCGGCGCGCGCCGGGTCGCCACAGGTGAGGACATAAGGGGAGATGCTTCCGGTGTCGAGTTTGAGATGGGGTTGCATGGAAACTCCTCGTCAGGTTGGTATGTTCAGAAGCCCTTGAGGTGGTGGGCAGTCAATACTATACAATCCCGGGCGGAAATTGCGCAATGTTTGAGCAATGTTCAGATCTGAAAAGCCAAAGCGGCGTCCCCCCCCTCGCCAATCAGCCTCCTCTGCGGCTTTGGTCCACATGGCACGCTTCATGCGCTTATGTGGCCGCGCCGGCAGGCCGATAGGGCAGCATCGCACGAACGCAGGCCGGCATCCCGCATCCGCGGGTGGGTATGAAAGGAGGGACAGAGATGATGGACATCAGTATCCTCGTCTGGTTCCAGCAGTGGTTGATTCGCACGACGACAGATTTCTCAACCCGTACAATGCGCTGATTCCTGAAGAATACGTGATCGGGCAGTTCGAAATCTGTTGACAAGTGTACCCGAATATGAGTAACCTATGCGCGCAACATTACATTGTTGCACAAAATCAAGCGAACAAGAGAAGTTTGGAGGTCATGTAATGAAGAGGTTGCTCCCGATTATGTTGGCGGTCGCTCTTATGGTTCCGGCCACTTCCGCTTTTGCTGCCAAAGGCGCGAAGAAGGCGAAGAAAGTCGCGATCGAGCGCTGCTCGGGCGACAAGGATGTGAAGAGTGTCTCTCTCGGCAAGGAAGTTGTGTACGTCAGCGAAGACCTGAAGTCCGCTTCCTTCTCCAAGGATGAGAAGAACACCCTCAAACACAACCTCATGTATTACAGCGCCAAGACTGAATACAGCCGCCGCACCCCCGGCCTTGACAAGGAAGGCAACGCCCTGGTTCCGTCCTTCAAGCACGGTGATGTATGGCACATGCTGAGTCGTGACGACAATGGCAACCTGATCGTGGACGGCGCCGCCGCTCCCGCGACCGAAGCCGCCATCGCCCCGGCCGACGAGACCAAGCAGGAAGTAAAGAAGCCCGTCAAGAAGGCCAAGAAAGCCAAGAAGAGCAAGAAGAGCAAGAAGGCCAAGAAGGTCGAAGCTCCGAAGGCTGATGAGAAGGCCGCCGAGCCCGCAGCAGCCGCTCCGGCCGCTGAGCCCGCCCCGGCAGCCCCGGCAGCCGAGCCCGCTCCCGCAGGCAAGTAATCCAGTTTACACAAAAAGCCCGGAACTCAGGTTCCGGGCTTTTTCATTGTCCCTCGGCGAAATGAATTCTTCCGGAGGCA
>CAZQYQ010000335.1:0-4641 GCA_964597625.1 uncultured bacterium | reverse complement strand
CGCTTGCGGCGAATCTCATCGATTATGACCGGGTAAAATCCCCATGGATTCACGCATCTCCGGCTCGCGTTCTTGAATATGCGATGTTCATGGAAATCAAGGCTCAGGCGCTCTATGAAATGCTGTCCAAAATGAGTAAGGAAAAGCGAACGAAAGCCAAGTTCAAATTTCTTGCAGAAACCGAACGGACACACAAGGAAACGCTCATCGAGCTTTTTGAAAAGTTTGCCCCCGGGCGGAAGCCGGTTCCTCACGATTTCGGCCAAACCGGAGAGGGGGTACAGACAATCACCCCTGAAGACGGCTTCATTGAGATTCTTCAGGGTGCCATTTCCGGAGAAGAATCCTCCTATCGTCTTTACACGCATATTTCCGAGAAAGTGAAAAATTCGGAATCAAGAAAACTCTTCAAGCATCTTGCCGAGGAGGAGATGCAGCATCGCCAGCTGCTTGAGCAGGAGTATGCCATCCTTTCGGAATGCCCGGCGCCTTCAGCCATTGAAAAAGAACCCTGGTGGATGCAAGATCAATGGTGATGGGCTAAAAAAAGGGTCCCCGGTTTTTAAAAAACCGGGGACAAAGTGAGAGGATCTTTTGAGAGGAAATCGTGAGTCCCTCGAAGAGGGACTGAATATGAAGAATTTTCCGGGTTATGCGATGAAATAAGAAGGTCAGGCGGTATGAATCTGCAATGACTGGTTCAGTAATCGTGAGAGTGAGAGAGGGAGGAGGATGAAAGATACTGAATCAAGTAGTATGTCTGGGGAATGTCTGATAGTATGACCTTGCAGCGACTGCAGGAGATCGTGAGTATGGTTGCCCCGCAACCCCCTGCTTACAACCCGGAAAACTTCTTTTCAATGAACTGTCCTTAACTATGCAATACCCGTGCCAACCTTAAATTCCTGTATTCATCGGGGTTCTTCGGGAACAGGGGTTGAGTAAAAAGCGCAAGCCGCGTGCAAATCGCACGCGGCTTGCTATATCGGCTCTGGGAACGGGTATCATGGCACTCAATTTCCCCTGCGGCGTACCGTTTCATGTATTGTGCGGCTTCAGACAGGGTTACAAAAAAGAACAGCCTCTCCCTCTTGTGTGATTTTCACACATTCGTGCCCCTGAACACCCTGCCATTCCATCATCAACTCGATGTGTAACCACAAGTGAATATATTCTCATACCCTCAATCTCCCCTGGGAATCCGTGAGTTCCTTTTCCTCGAGGGGCATCGTGAGCATTGCGGCGAGGTTGATTGCAATTTGTGATGCTTCGGATTTCGTGGCCCTGGTCGAAGATCGGATTTTAAGGGGATCGCCTTTTTTGAGTTTTATCGCGATGACCCACCCGTCCTGCTCCCTCATAAGAATAACGCCCATTATACTATCGAGAAAAACAGTTACGACAGCGTTTGCATCCCCCCAGAGAGACATCCCGGGCTTATCGGATATGACGATTTTATGTTCATCCGGCAGATACTCTATTTCCGGATAGAAGCCTCTGGCGCGCATCAAAGGAAACAAAAACCAGGTAAGGAGAAGCCACACCGCGTATCCTGTCAGTGCTGCCGCGATGACTCCGATCAATACAGCCGAGGAACCCCAGCCCGATTTCAGGGCAAACCCGCACCATCCCGCCGCAGCGAGGCCTGAACATGCGGCGAGGGCGGCTGGAAGCGATGCGGGATACGGTTCCCCGTTCAGATACAGTTTTTGGGGAATTCGCTTCAGAAGCTCCACAGAGAAGATCGTGCTTCCGTCGTTTTTCTTCTCTTCATGCATATCCCCATCTTACCATGCTTTGAACCGATATTTCCCTGCCACTGCGGCAAAACGCGGGTTCCATGCAATTCCGAGGCTTGTCCGATTTGACCTGAATGAATTATACTGAGCAACTGCAAACATGAAGAATCCAACACTTGTTTCATTGAATACACGTCACACCCACGCCGGCCTGGCTTGTGCCATGCTCCAGGGCTTCTGGCAACGCATTCCCGGCCGATGCACCATCGACAGGATTGATCACGATCTGAATATGGGAACAGACTCGCTGGTTCAGGAACTCATTCTCAGAGCCCCTCCCCTGGTCGGTTTTTCCACCTATATCTGGAGCCTTCAGCAGGCATTATCCGTCAGCGGCGCGCTCAAGGCGGCCCGCCCGGATACCTTCATTCTGCTTGGCGGCCCGGAAGTCTCTCATCAGGCCGATGCAATTCTCAAATCAACCCCCTGGGTCGATGCGATCATTCGCGGCGAGGGGGAAACGGCATTCGAGGAGCTGATGCTCAGATTCAATGCAGGCAGCGGCGTATCCGGCATCAAAGGGGTCAGCCACCGCCAGGGGGCGGAGATCATCCATGAGCAGGACAGGCCGTTTATCGAGGATCTGGACTCCATTCCGTCACCGTTCCAGCTCGGATTATATGGCCGAGGAAACGGATTTACGTATTATGAAGCCTCTCGGGGCTGTCCATACCGGTGCACCTACTGTCTGAGTTCGGTGAATGGCCCCTGGCGGTCATTTTCTCTCGATCGCGTATTCGCCGACATAGACTGGTTTGCCGAGTCAGATTACCAGCAGGTTCGTTTTGCCGATCGTACATTCAATCAGGATTCAGGTCGGGCGGCCGCCATCATAAAGCACATCCTCAAAAGGCAGAACGGCAGGCTTCAGTTTCACCTCGAGTTGAAAGCGGACATCCTCAGAAAGGAGCTGCTCGACCTTCTCGGAGAGGCGCCGGCGAATCTTTTTCATCTTGAAATCGGCGTTCAATCGACTCACAGCGATACTCTCAAGGCCGTATCACGAGCTCCCGACGTCGGACTTCTCGCTGATCGCATCAGACAACTGCGGGCGCAAACCCGCTGCCATATCCATCTCGATCTCCTGGCCGGTCTGCCGGGTGAAACATTTGATCTGTTTCTTCAGTCTCTCGATGAGGCCTTGTCATGGAACCCTGACACGGTGCAGGTCGGGTGGGTCAAGATTCTTCACGGGACCGCGCTGGAAAAGGATGTTGCTGCCGGCGATCTTTATTGCTCACCGACGGCACCGTATGCTGTCGTTCGCACAAAATGGCTTTCAGCGGAACAAATGGTATCCGTTCAGGATATCGCCAAGATCGTCGAGGGGATCGGGAACCCGGGAAAATTCAAGCATACGCTTGATGCAATCGTCAGATTGCGGTTTCTCGGAGCGCCCTATTCCCTGTATAAATCTCTCGCCGCATTCTGGCGCGAAAGCCGGAGACCCTTTTACCAGTTCGGCCCCGATGCGGTTCGTGACGGTCTGACTCTTTTCATCGCCGGCCTGGACGTCTCCGAAGCCGCTCGCACGGTTCTTTCGAACATTTTGAAGCATGAACACCGGCTGACCCAGAAGGTTCCTTCGGGCACCGTCGGACCGGCACCTTCATTCCCCCGCTGCGGAGACGAAGCCAGATACAAACTCATTCCCGGCCTCAAGGTTTTCTGGTATTCGACCGATCCGCTTTCCGCCGACGTATCCGCGGATGAATCGGGACCGTCCGACAGAGTATATCCGGTCATATACGATCACGAAGTCGATCTCTCGAAAACACCCCGGACCGTCGTTCTCGATCTTCCCTGCGCGGACAGGTTTTTCCTCGCCGGTGCCGGCGCCGGCGCCGGTCTTCTGTCGATCGCCACGGCCTGGACGAACAGCGGATTCGCCCCGGAGCCTGGGTTTGCCTGGCAGGAAAGGGAGTCCAGACATTTTTCGGCCGGCAGGCTTTTCGACTCGCATTCCCGCCGCAAACCCCGGCAGGAACCAGGCAGCAGCCTGTAATCAACGGAGGAAGCAGGAATATATGCCTATTTATACATACAGAGCCCGCGATGCGGAGAAAGCCTGCGAGACATGTCGCGAATGTTATGAGCTTCTTCAGCGCATGAGTGACCAGCCTCTGGCAACATGTCCCGAATGCGGGAGCGAGATCGTGCGGTTCATGCACGCCACTCCAACTCTGCGAGACTCGTCCACCAAAACCATTCTCTCAGACGACAATCTGAAGAAGCATGGATTTAAAAAGCTTGTAAACCGCGGCGGCGGCAAATACGACGAGGTTGTCTGAGATTCGATGACCGAAGTCCCGTATTTAGGCCGCCGGTTATCGATCGAAGTTCGCCGCACCCCCTTCGCGGCGAGCCGGTTGATCGAACACGAGGGCGTCGTGAAAGCCGGTGTTCCCGAATCGCTCCCTGCGAGTCTGGTCACAACGGAGGTCCGCCGCCTGGTCGAGGGATGGCTCCGTGCGCAGGCCCGGCGGGTTCTCGGCGAACGCGTCAGGGACATTTGCGGCCGTCATGGGCTTTCCTATGGCACCATCACGATCAAAGACACCAGAAGCCGCTGGGGAAGTTGCTCCATTCGCCGCAATCTGAACTTCAACTGGCGTCTCATCATGGCACCGCCCTGGGTGATCGATTATCTCGTCATTCACGAGACGGCGCACCTCGATGAAATGAACCATTCAGACCGGTTCTGGCGGCTGGTCGAACAGCGCTGTCCCGATTATCGCAGCCATGAATCATGGCTCAAAAGCTGCGGCGCCTCGCTTCTCTCGTGGTAAACATCAAGAAAAGCTCTTGAAAGAGCAGAACACGCCGATCGGCATGCGATCGG
>CAZQYQ010000334.1:0-4644 GCA_964597625.1 uncultured bacterium | reverse complement strand
AGGGGGTTAGATGCCGAGGTCTCCGATGTCGGTCACACCCTCATCAGAAGAGATCTCGACGGTCTTGCCCTCGATCTTGAGAATAAGCTTGTCGCCAAGCGCCAGATACCTGTTGATCGCAGGATACTTCTTCGCGAGTTCGAAGTAGGCCGCTGAGTATGCCTTGATTTTGACGTCGGGCTTTTCGGATTTGACCGAGCCGTCGATCCATTTTCCATCAAGCAGGTAGAAGGTGCGGTCACCGATCTCGCGGCTGGTCGGGGCTTGTAACCCCCCGGCCCTTGAAGACTCATGAGAAGAGCCTCCAATACTGCTTCCAGGACGATTGCGGACGGGCAGGCTCGGCATCTGTGCGTCGGCCTGCTTCATGACGTTCATTTCGCGGGCCGCGGATACGGCATCGGCGCCTTCCTGAGAGCTGCTGAGGCTATCAAAACGGCCCTTCGACTCTTCGAACATCGGGCTGGGCGTTCCGTCGGCTGCCGGTGGCGCCATGACGCGGCGCAGATTCGGGCCGGGCAGCTCCTTGTCTTCGACAACCAGATAGGACGTATAGGGAGTGAGGATGCCGTAGCGTTTTGCGAGAGTCACGATTTCGTTCTTGAGCTCGTCATCGGCGCCGCTCTTCCGGATCTGGTCGAGCAGGAAGCCGATCTTGCGAGTTGCCCAGATGCGCGATACAAAGCCATTTTCCGATTCGCGCTCGGGGAAGGACGTTTCATAATCAAGCTTGACGGGCTTCCCGTCGATACTGCCCGTCAGCGTCACAAGCGCGTTCCCGGGGCCGCGGTAGCGGCCGAGAACCGTGACGGTGCTGCCCTTGAAGATATCGGGGAGCCGCTGCGGGTAGATCTGGGACACGTCGACATTCTTGAACGCCAGACCAACGTCGGTCATGACGGGATGAGTCAGCTTTGAGAAGAGCCCCGAGACCTTCGCCTCGATGTCTTCACGCTCCGAAACATAATCCGATGCACCGCCGTGTTCCTCGGCCAGGCGGTCGAGCAGTGAGGCATTGAGCTGGTCTCCCACTCCGAAGGTGAATATGCGTGTTTTGCCTTCGTTGGCGGCTTTTATTTCCCGCAGTATTTCTTCCGGTTCGGTCAGGCCGGCGGTCGGCTTGCCATCCGTGACAAAAATGATGAATGACGACCTGTCGGTTTTTTTCTCCTTCAACTGGCGAAGCGCTTTTAATAAAGCATCAGAAATATTCGTTCCGCCGACCGCTTCCAGACGCTTGATATACTCGATCGCGCCGGCACGGGTCTTGTCGTCCATTTCCATCAGGTCGTTCTTGTACCCGTCCACGTCGGTCGAAAAATTGATCAGGTTGAACCGATCACCCTTTTTGAGGGCGTTTACGCAGAATTCGAGAGCTTTGCGCGCCTGATCCATTTTCGCGCCGGCCATGCTTCCGGACGTATCGAGCACGAGTGCAACGTCGATCGCGGGGACCGCCGCCTGCTGAAGCTCGCTGCGGGGGGCGAGCATGACCATGAAGCTGCCGTCTTCGCTCGGATCGGGTCTGTTGGCCAAAAACGACATCGAGAGGTCTTTCTGCGAAAGGGCGTAGTAGAGGATGAAATCTTTATCAGGCCGGATCGTGTCGGCCTCGAAGCCGATGGTTGCCGCGTAGTCCCCGTTTTTCTTGATGGAAATCGAGTGGGTCGGGGAATAGATCGTTGTTATCGGTGTCTTCGAGGTGAGTTTGATCTCGATCGATACGTCTTTCATCGGCTCCTGGGAGAATCGCTCGATGTTCAGCGGATAGACATACCGGATCAGGTTCCCGTCGGCTTTCAGGGCTTCCTGATACTCGATCTTGACCTGCTTTTCCTTCAGCGGTTCGATCGGATAAATCCGTGTCTTGAACAGGCCGGTTCCAAAAAATTCCAGAAGTCCGGGATCCCGCATCTGGCGAACAATATTTTCATATATAGAACGTGCCTTGTCGGCGTCAAGCAACTCGCCTTTCGTCATCTTCCCTTCGATATCCATGGCAAAGCCACTGATGGAAGCCCCGATGGGCAGAGGAAATATATATAATCCCTCAATGACCCTGTTTTCATGGTTGAAAAAAGCCTGATCGACTTTCGTCGATGCCGCGATATCCTTGATGTCTACGGTCACATGGTGACGGGTGACCGAAAGGGGAACGGTGAAATTCTGTTCGGGCATCGGCGGTCTGAAAATGACCCGTTCGTGCCTCGGATCCTCGGGGTCGATGGGAATGATCATCCCGTCAGCCCAGAGCGGGAGCCGCAAGCCGGCGAGAAAGATGAAAAAAAACAGCCATACCGTGAAAACCCGTCTCATATGTTCCTCCACTCGAACAAGATCGAATTAACCCCATAAACGAGAGCCGCCGGCCATGGATTGGATCTATGGCCGGCGGAAATCTGGAGCAGTCTTACATCATAAGCCGAACAACCCAGAGTAATCCTCGTTGGACATAATGTGTCGCGAACTGAAGAAGATGCTTCATGTTCAGGGCTTCCATGAGGGAATCGGCATTCGAAGGAAATGCGATATAGCCGAACAGAATGATTCCGATGATCAGTGCTCCTGCTCCGAAAACACAAAGTTGAATGTTTTCAGACGGCGTTAGCTTCACATGCGCAAGCTGAGCGTTGGACCAGAGCCGGTATACCCAGCCGCATGTTATCAAGCCGAATATCGCCAGCGTAACGAACTGTGCGACAGCTTGATCCATCAGGATTTTATAGATTTCGACCATTTCTCACTCCCAAGATTCGGCTACTTTTCTCTTCTCACTTGTCACGAAGATGCCCGTCTAGATCACGGGCAATTTTCGCAACCAGTGCGTCGATTCTGGGTTGAACATCCTCTTCCGTAAGAGTGCGCTCGGGCGATCGGAAAGTCAATGAAAAAGCAAGCGACCGGCGACCGGGTTCAAGGCCTTTTCCCTGATAGACATCGAACAGGCGGACATCTTCGAGAAGCTGGCCCGCTTCGGCTTTCACCAGACCGATAACCTGCTCCTGCTGAATGGTCACGGGCAGGAGCATCGCCAGATCTCTCCGGATGGCAGGAAACTCGGGAATGGGCTTAAACCTGGGCATCTGGCGCGGAGCTTCGGAAATGATCCCGATATCAATTTCCGCAAAGAACATTTCGCGCGGGTATTTGCGGTTGTCGAGCTGCTTCGGATTGATCTGGCCGACAAGACCCGCAGGTTTTCCGCAGATGATGAGCTGAAACTGGTTGGAAGGATGCAGCGCGGGGGACGTGCCGGCCTTGAACTGGATATTCTGCCCGCCCAGCCGGCCGATCGAGGCGATCAGCCCCTTGATCCTGTACAGGTCATTCGGCTCGCGGCTGTGACGCCAGTCGCTTGCGTTGGCAGATCCGCACAGGCCGATGCAGAGCCGATCAGACTCCTGCGACATGTCGCCGGCTCCGCGATGGAAGACGCGCCCCATTTCGAACAGCTGAAGATCATACTCGTCGGCGAGGACATTGCGCTTGATGGCGTCGATCATTCCTGAAAGAATGCCGGTGCGCATGACCGCCAGCTCTTCGGAAAGGGGATTCTGCAGCTTCAGCGGGACGCACTCGGCCAGTTCGGCCGGGGTGGAGACGGGAATGAAGCTGTATGTCATCGTTTCGTGCAGACCAAGGCTTGTCAGGTGGTCACGAATGCGTTTGACAAGGCTCTGAAGAGGCGTTTCCATCCGTGGTGCGGCTGAAATGGCCGGGAGTTTTGTCGGAATGTTGTTATACCCGAACAGCCGCGCGACTTCTTCTATCAGGTCGGCTTCCTGTTCTATATCGTGCCGATAGGGCGGTACACCGACCCACAGAGTCTCGCCTTCACGTGTGACCTCGAATTTGAGGCGCAACAGAAGCGTTTCAATCTGCTGCGGTTTCAGATCGACGCCGATCAGCCTGCAGGCACGGCGGGTGCGCAGCATGACGCGCTTGAGAGCCACAGGAGCAGGATAGGCGTCGACGATCCCTGCCACGGCATTGCCGCCCGCGATCTCGCAGAGAAGCCTGGCTGCCTCGTTCAGCGCGATCGGCACATTGTCGATATTCGTGCCACGCTCGAACCGGTAGGAGGAGTCAGACATCAGGCCGAGGGCCTTCGATGTCTTGCGGATGCAGATCGGATCGAATGATGCGCCTTCAAGGAGAATGTTCGTCGTGGTATTGGTGACCATCGTATTGAAGCCGCCCATGACGCCTGCGATCCCGACCGGCTGAACGGCGTCCGCAATGACCAGCATGTCGTTCGTCAGCTTTCGTTCAGTTCCGTCGAGCGAGCGGATTTTCTCCCCATGCCGGGCACGGCGGACAACAATACGTTGCTCTTCGAGCCTGTCGAAGTCGAACGCATGCATCGGGTGACCTATATCCATCAATACATAATTCGTCACATCGACGACGTTGTTGATCGCGCGAAGACCGATTTTTTCGAGACGGTCCTGCATCCAGCGAGGGCTGGGGCCGACGGTGACATTCCGGACCAGACGGGCGCCGTATCTCGGGCACAGCTCAGGTGCCTCGATCGTCACGCTCGTCAGGGAAGCGATATCGCCGTCCCCCTTCAATCCGGCCAGCACGTCCCGATGCAGAGGCAGATTGAATATTGCAGACAATTCACGGGCAATGCCCAGATGT
>CAZQYQ010000333.1:0-4659 GCA_964597625.1 uncultured bacterium | reverse complement strand
GAGGTGGGCGGCTTTTGCTTTTTCGAGCTCTTCAGCAAGCGCGCCCCGCTCTGCGAATATGGCTCGATATTGTTCGTCCAGCCTTGTCCGCGCCTCCGCCGTCTCTTCGGAGGTCGCCCGCAGCCGGATGAGTTCCGCCGCATGCTGCTTTTCCTGCTCGGAAAGCGCCTGCTCATTGCGCTTGCTCAGGTCGAGACGCATGCTCAGATCGCGCACCTGGCCCTGATGCTGGTATATTTCCTGCTTTAATTCAGCAATCTGCTTGAGGAGACCATGATTCGTCAACCCGAGCTGCTTTTGCTCGAGAACCGAATCTGCGAGATTGATCTTCAGACTCTGAATTTCCTCCAGGCGTGCCTCTCCGTTCGCGCGGATGCGGGGCATATCTGCCAGGCGGAGCTTCAGCTGTTCTATCTCGAGATCGCGTTTCTGAATTTCACTCGACGAACTTGTGCCTTCCTGCAGGGTTCTGCGCAGCTGCTGAATCTCGGCATTCCGCTCGGCAAGCGTGCGTTCCGTCTGGTGCAGCTGGTCGAGCAGCGCCTCCGGATCGGATTCGAGAAGCCTCGAAACTCGCTCCTTGAGACGGCGGTTTTCTTCTTTCAGCTGTTCAGACTGTTCAAGAAGATCATCGGGCGGCCGAAGGCCGCCGGCCGGGCGCAGAGACGCGATCAGCCGTTCGCGCTGCCGGGAAAGCTCGTCGATCTGCCGGGCCAGCGAACTCAGATCCTCGCTTTCAGGACCAGATGACGTATCGGAACGGGCATCCCTCGAATCGGTCATAAATCAGAGATGCCCATCTTTCATCAGTGCCGGTACAGGGAAACGGAAATATTATCCGCGCCGCCGTTCAAATTGGCACACTCGATAAGGCTCTGAGCAAATTTCTTGAGATTCGCATTCGGCTGGGAAGCCTGTTTCTCTGCCATGTCTTTGATCGTGCGATCGTTCACGAAGCCGCAGAGGCCGTCAGTGCCCAGCACGAGAACATCACCCGTGAAAATCGGCAGCCGCGAGCAGTCCGGCTGTACGCTCGGCGCGACACCGAGTGCCCGCGTGATGATATTCTTGTTGGGATGTTTTTCGGCCTGGTCGGGAGTGATTTTCCCGGCGTCGATCATCTCCTGGACGAGCGAATGATCGTGGGTCAGCTGCTTGAGCCTGCCTTCCCGAAGCATATAACAGCGGCTGTCGCCCACGTGACACAGGGTGAGCATGTCCCGACATATTATTGCTATGACTATTGTCGTTCCCATGCCTTCCATTTCCGGGTTTTCCTGGGCCTTCTTGTAGATCGCGTCGTTGGCCTCAACACAGCAGGCGATGAGCATTTCTCGCAGGTCGGCAGCCAGAATGACTTCGGGTTTGGAAGATAAAAGGCCGGCCTGAAGCTTTTCCTTCACGGTCTTGATCGCGAGAGAAGAAGCAAACTCGCCTGCCGCTGCACCACCCATGCCATCCGCCAACAGCAGGGCCGTGAATGATTCCGTCGTGCCGTCAATGCCGCACCAGCGCCACTGGAAACTCTCCGTATAATCCTCGTTGTTCGGGCGAATCATGCCCTTGTCGCTCAGCGAATAAAAATTCATGCGATTCCTCTCCGGCGGGACTTACCGGCATTCTAACTTCAGTCTGCGGGCAAGTCAACGCATCTGCCGCGCGTTTATACCCTCACGTCGGGTCTGCATGATGGCCGCGAGGCTTGAAGTTCAATCCAGTCAGGGATTGCAGACGCTTTCAGGTCGAGTTTCCGGGGAAACGAGGGGAGCGGCTTCGTGGGAACACGCCTCTCGGTGAACTCCCATGGAGGCGTTGACATCGGGGGGAGGGCAAGGGACAGCTGAAGCTCGAATTCCAGTGCGGTAACAGGGCTCGAAATCTTTTTTTTCATGCCGGCCTGTGTTGCGGATCGAAGATGGTAACGCCTGGGAGCAAGCGTTCCGCCTGACAGCCCAAATGATGAGAGAATGCACGAACCCGGCTGCATTTCATCCGATACGAACCTGGGTGATGCAATGCGGCGGGGGTGAGATAAACCGCTCGGTTTCAGCCGGGGGGGGGGCGAACCAAGGGCCTGGGGAATCCCGCTCGGCGGAATATCGGAACAGGAACAGAAACCGGCTTGTGGAAGAGCGGACTCGAAAGCCGGCAGCCCGGAGCCGGCAGAGGGGAGAGACGGGACAAACGCAAAGGAGCCCGGATCGGAAACTCTGCGGCGCCATCGTCCCGGCATGATAACCAGGTGTGGCTGCTGGGAC
Source organism: uncultured bacterium (assembly GCA_964597625.1). Classification (GTDB taxonomy): domain Bacteria; phylum Muiribacteriota; class Ozemobacteria; order Ozemobacterales; family Ozemobacteraceae; genus MWAR01. The sequence goes on along the minus strand of CAZQYQ010000333.1, from coordinate 2,401 downwards.
TCGGGTAACGCGGGTGCCGGTCCGGCCTGCGTTTCTACGGCTGAATAAGAATCAGCGCGCTTTATTCCGGAAAACGGAAATGAGAAGGGGGAAGGGAGAATCGTCGTCTCAAAGTGCTGAACCGGACGCTTCACAGCATCCGCATCCGTGCGGAGAGGCGGGAAAGCCGGGGCGGACCGTTTCCCCCATGAAAGCCGTGGGAGTGGACGCATCACGGGATTATTGAATGTGCGTGATGCGTGTGTATCGATTCGCGGAGAGCTGGAAGATCCGGGGACTGGGCATAAGGTTTTTTTCGCCATGCAAAAATCCGTTGCCAGGTCCGGGTCGATGGAGGGTTGAGACAGGGTGTCGCAGGGGAAAAAGAGTTCTTCGAGCGAATCAACCGGGTGAATCTGCGGCTCCGGAATCTCTGAATCACCGAAAAGAGACGGCAAAAGGCTGGGATCCGGAGCTGCCGGAGAATAGGGAAACTTGAGATTGCGCCATCTGGCATTGTAAGTGCCTTGATATATATCAGGTGCGCCAGTTCGTTCCGGCATGGGGAACCGGCTGTATCTGCTGCTTCCGGGCAGGGTATCGGGAGCGCATTCGGGGAACAGTTCAAGAAACGCTTTGACGCGCGTGGCGGGGGCTTCTCCATGGGCGAATCCCGGGACATGGCGTGAAGACTTTTTTTCCATATCCGGAGACAGGGCGGTGGGAGGCTCAGCAGGAATCGACCACGGTTGAAGCGGGGCCGCGGGTGAAAACCCGACAGGCCTGGCTTCCGTGATGCAACGCGGCATTGGCACTTCCGGCGGGGTGCGGACCTCGCCACGGAGGGGGCGTATGGAAGACCGGCAGAACGGGAGGCGGGAAACCGGGGGCGGCGAAGAGGTTTCGAGCGGTGATCCGACGATCGTTTCAATCGTCCGTTCCACATCCCGCCAGGGCGCACGGAAGGCGGGACCTGTGAATGCCGTGGGCAGCCTGTTCGTGGAATCGAGTCTGGATGGCGAACTCGAAAGGAGCGAGGCTTCATGGGGATAGGCGTCCGGAATCCCGGTGGAATCCTTTCCGGCATTCCAGAGCCATCGCCTGGGTTGTCTGAGGCTGAACGGTCCGCTGGGGCGATTGCGGCGATACATGCCGAAATTTCCCGGGGTGGACGCGACGGGAATGCGCTTGTCCCATACCTTCAGCGCGGATCTTGGAACGTCGGGGAATGAAACATGCGGCGATTCAGAGACGGGGGAAAGATCGTAGAAGGTCGGCCAGTAGCGCACCTTCATTTTGACCTGTCTGCCCGGGCGAGCCCATTCGGGTGTTTCAGAGAAGATGACCCCGGAGACATGCGCCGGAGGTGATACGGGTGATACCTGGAACAGGGAGCGATCGCACCGAATGGTATTCGCTATGGAATATATCCGTTCTGGCAGGAGGGCCCGTGTCGGCTTTCCAGCGATGATCCGAATATCATCCGCATAGAGCGGATTTCCAGAGGTGAAGGAGGCCGGGATGAGAAGATGGGCTGACGGTTCGAGCCTGTTCACCGGCAGGATGTGACGGTCGGTTGAAAATCGCGTCCCGCGGGATTGTGGATGCTGCTTCCAGGCGGCAGACAATGATGAGAGGGTGAGAAGATACTGTTGCATTGCCGCGGTCCGCCTGGGCAGGGAACTTCCTGCGAGGGTTATCCAGACATGAAAAAGCGGTTGCGGCAGACGCCTTGGGGGGATGAGTGGCCTGGGTCCGCGCGTCGCCTTCCCGGAAGCAAGAAGAACCATCGGATTGACCGGTTGCCGGGTTTCGGCGCAGCGGGCGGGGGGAGTATAGCCGGAATCGGAAAGCTGCCTTGGCATTCTTGAAAATCCGCTGTTCTGGAACCGGCCACGGCAGGAACTCCCCGGCCGAAGCGGGCGGGCAATCGGCAGATCATTCCTGCTACGAAAAAGGGTTTCCAAAAGGATCATCGGTGCGGGCAGGGGGGGAGAAAAGATGAACGTCGCCGGGCTGGCGGTTTTCTCCGAAAACCCTTCGGCTGAAAGAGCAGGAACGATCCCTGATTTCCCGAAAATCGATTTCGAGAACGGATGATCGTCTGATCGCCAGGAATCCAGCAGGGACACCGGACGGGATGGTATCCGTTCCTCCGGCACATCGTGAATGCTCACGGAGACGCTCGAGGTCAGGCTGATGAAAGGAACATCTCGTGGCTCGGCGAACAGGTGGCTGCGAAAACCTGACGGATTGAAGTGAAGACGGCGGAGAACGCTGAAAGCCTTCTTCGGCCATGCCCGGAACATCCGCTCTCTGGGCTGGCCTTCCACCCGCGCAAGCCGGGATCTGGATATCGTCGCGATGATCGAACACACCGCCGGCGGAACCTTATCAGGTTGCGGGAGTGTTTTTACGGATG
>CAZQYQ010000332.1:0-4664 GCA_964597625.1 uncultured bacterium | reverse complement strand
GGTCGGCTTTTGCAACGCCCGTCGCCCCGAGACTCTGCGGCCAGCTGTGCTCGATGTTCATATCGGTGTTGCTCGGCATCTGGGTCACGTGATGCGTGTTGCCGGTGTATATGCATTCCACGAAACCGTCATGGTTATCGAGGGTCAGGAAAACGATGCGGCGCGAAGCGGAATACTCGAACGGAGTATTCGTTGAAATGCGCTTGTTGAGCTCGGCAATCAGAGGCTTTTCCGAGAGCTGATCGAGACCCGCGAACGGGTCTTCGCTGCGCCGGTTGAACCGTTTGCGGGTTGCAGCCTTCTTCTCGATTTCCTGCAGCATCGGAACGACTTCGTCCTGTTTCTCGGCAGCCGTTTTCGTCTGCCCATACAGATAGTTGACCCGCTCGCGGATCTTCACCAGCTGGGGAAGTGCATCGGGATGCGCGGTTTCGACTGAATCGAGAAGTCTGGCGGCCTCTCTCTGTACCCTGTCGCGAGGGTCTTCCTGCTGCGCCGGCTGCGGCGTTGCGGCAGAACAGACGGAAGCGGTCAGGAATGCGGCGAATACGGCTGAGAGACACCATGAAGGCTTTTGCATGTTTATCTCCAGAGGTGATTTTAACCAATTATACGTATAAAACGCCCTCTTGTGCAGGGGGGGATCGATTTTCATTTTTCTATGATAGTATCTTTCGAAATCCTTTTTCATGACCCTCACGAGAGGAGAGAACCATCATGCTCGAAGAATTCGGTCGCGACCTGACCGCGCTGGCAACCATGGGTGCTCTGGAACCATTGATCGGCAGATCGGCCGAGATACGGAGAATCGCGGATGCCCTGTCGCTTGAGGGAAAGAGCAATCCCGTTCTGATCGGCCCGCCAGGTGTCGGAAAGACGTGCATTGTCGAGGGGTTCGCCCAGGAAATCGTTGCCGGCCGCGTTCCCGAAAAAATGAAGGGAAAGCGCCTGTTTCAGCTCGACTTTGCCTCGATCTCCAGCGGGACCATCTACAGGGGAATGCTGGAAGAGAGGGTACAGAAGGTCATCGAAGAGCTTCAGTCATCGAAGAACACGATTCTGTTCATCGATGAACTGCATCTGCTCACAAGGACGAATTCGACGGGCGGATTCGACTTCGCCAACTATCTCAAACCCTTTCTCGCGCGCGGCGATTTTCAGGTGATCGGCGCCACGACGGAAGGCGAATTCAAGCGCTGGATCGAAGAGGCAGACCCTGCCCTCGCCCGCAGGTTCATTCGCATCAGTATCGGGGAACCGCCCCTCGACGATCTGAAGATTCTGCTGACCCGGCTGAGCAAGCGCATCGGCTCGCGATACCGGATCGTGGTGCCCGATCATACAATAGATACAATTATAAAACTTTCCGATCAATACATTCGTGATCGGTTTTTCCCCGACAAGGCAATCGATCTGATGAAGGAAGCCATCGCGGAAAAGCGGTTCAGCGAAGGCCATGACCGGCTTCGGCGAGATCTGACCTCTCTCGACGGGGTTATTGCCCGCGAGATCTCGTGCATCGACCGCGGCGAAATCGAAGCTCTCGAAAAAACCCTCGCCGAGTGGGATGAAGATAAAGCGACCTTTTTTGACACGGCTCTCACGTCTGAAGATGTCTCGAACATTCTCTCGCGCAGAACCGGCGCCGTCGTCGGCGATCGCCAGCTCGACGAAGTCGCCCGCAGGATCGATCTGCTCAAAAAGGCCTTCGAAACGAAAATCATCGGCCAGGCCCGAACGAAGGATGCCATTTTGTCCGCCTTCAGAATGCTCGGTGCCGGGATCAGAAAGCCGAACAAGCCGATCGGCAGCTTTCTGTTTCTCGGCCCCTCGGGTACCGGAAAAACCGAAACCGCGAAAACGATCGCCGCTGAATTTTTCGGCGACGAGCGCAGGCTCATCCGTTTCGATATGTCTGAATTCTACGACGACCACACGATGGCACGGCTCGTCGGTTCCCCCCCCGGCTACATCGGGAGCGACGAAGACGGCCTGCTGGTCAAGCTGATGAACAAAAACCCGTTCTCCGTCGTGCTGTTCGACGAGATTGAAAAAGCTGACCCGAAGCTGTTCGACATCTTCCTTCAGATGCTCGACGAAGGCTACGTCAAGGATATGAAAGGCAATACGGCAAGTTTCAAGGATGCCCTGATCATCATCACGAGCAATGTCGGAACACAGTATTACTCCGGCCTCGAGCAGCACGATTTTGAAAAGAAGTTCGAAACCATCCAGGCAAAAGTCCTCGAAGAAATGAAGCGGAAAGTGCGCCCCGAAATCATCAACCGGATCGAAAGCATCATTCCGTTCACGCCCTTCACAAAAGACGAGCTGAAGCTCATTTTCAGGAAACTCGCCGCCGAGAGCGCCGCGCGGATTCTCGAACAGAAACTGATCGATTATTCGGTTTCGGAGGCCGCGGTTTCCCTGGCCGTCGATACCGGGTATGACCCGCAGTTCGGCGCCAGGCCGATGCGCAGAATCGTTCAGAAATTCGAGGAACTCATCGCGGAAGCCGTGCTCGATCGCACCGTTTCGGCACACGACAGAATCAAGGTGGAGGTTGAGGATAAACGCTACATCCTCAAAAAAATGTATGACCAGCCGTAAACCGACGGAAAAATTTCTCGAACTCCTTCCGCCGCTCAAGGAACTTGCGGAAAAAATGCTCGTCGAGATCGGGGATCATCGCGCACTCCTCGACCGCATCGCCGTCAAGCCGCACGTCCTGATCGTCGGGGAGTTCAACACCGGCAAATCCTCCCTGATCAACTCGATGCTTGGAGAAGACATCCTTCCGACCGGCGTTACGCCGACAACCAGCCTCGTGACCATCCTCGAGCCCGGCCCGTTCAACGTCCACGTGAAACCCATCGGGAGTAAAGAGCCGATCAAGATCGAGCCCGGCAAAGCCCACACCCCCGGCTATGGGATTCCCGGCGGTTCTTTCGACTGGAATGCCTTTGCCAAGCTGCTCACCGACCCCGAGAATATCGACCGGATCGAGCTCGTCACATTGTCCCATCCGAGAGTCCCGGCCGAACTGACGATTATCGACACACCCGGCATCAACGACATCGCGAAATCCCGCGCCGAGATCGTGTATGGACTCATTCCGACCGCGGATATCGTTATTTTCATGATCTCCGCGCTGAAGCCGTTCTCGGAATCAGAACGCATCTTCCTCGAAGAACGCCTTCTCGCCAGCGATCTCAAGAAGCTGATCTTCGTCGTCAACCGCATGGACGAGATCGAGGCGGATGAACGGCCGGCCCTGATTCAGGACATCAAGCAGAGCCTCATCAAGGCATTAAATACTTCATATGATAAAATAAACGCAAAACTCGGCCAGTCGCTGTTTCTGCCGATCATGGACCTGGAAATATTCCCCGTCTGCGCCAGGGAGAAAGCCCCGCTCGATGCGTCCGGCTCCTCCCACGGGATCGGCTTCGATGTCGGCAAGCAGGTATCCGGCGCGTTCGGCGATGCCAACCGCGCCCTCTGGAAACGGATCATCGAGATTTCCGGAAAAAAGCGTGAGGTCGAAGTCGAGGCGATGCTTCACCATTTTCTCCGGCGTGGCGTGTTGAGAGTCGGCCATGCGCTCGACGAGTGCCATGAAGCAGAAACGCTCGGGAAAGCCTCGGTCATGAACCGTCTGAAGGAGAATTCGGCGAAACTCGACAAGCTGCGGATCACGCTGAAAATGGCCGAAACGAAAATTGCCGCGACGGAAGCCGATCTCAAGCAGACATTCCGCGAGCAGATCGAAAAAACCATTACAGAACTGACCTCGATCAACCGGCTTCAGCGCGATCCGGCGATCGTCAACACCCGGCTGAAAGAACTCTATGAATATATAACAACCAGACTTAAATGCACGCTCGACCAGCTGTATGCCGAGCTGGGCCAGTCGTTCGATGCCGTCCTCGATGACAAGCGGTTCGTCGACCAGCGCAGCCTGAGCATTCAATATGACCTGTCGGATGTTCCCGGCAAGATCGTCTCCTCGCTCAGTTTCGCCTACCTCGCAGCCATCTTTTTCGGCGTCTCGGTCGGCATGTTCGCCGGAGCCGCCTATTTCGCATCCCAGGTCATCGCCAACAAACGCTCCGTGAAGGACTTCTTCATGAGCGCCACGGTCAGCGAAGACACCCTGCTCGATGTGAAAACGGATCTGACGGAGAAGGTCGGCCAGGAAGTCGAGTATGCGGTCGATTACATCCGCCAGTCGCTCGTGCAGCGCATCGATCTGATCCAGACCGATATCCGCACACAGGTCCGTCACCTGTCGGCAACGCGGAAGCATGATCTCAAGCTCCTGAAGATCGATCTCGAAGGCGTAACGACCCGCATCAACGGGTTCATGGCCGATGCCTGAGCGATTGCGCATTTTTGTACCGTCCGTATAATTGAACGATATACTCTGCGGAATATCCTTATTTCGCATGCATGCTACCGGGAGGGCGAACAGTGGATCAGAAAACGGATACAACCGGCATGAAGTCAGGCCTGAAACGGTTTATAGCGATTGGAATACTGACGATGGGCGGCTTGTGCGGCCCGACGTTCGCCTCGGATTCCACGGCGGATCTTCAGGCGGTTCATGATCGCTATGTCGCGATTTACCGGGAGTATTCCGAAGCCGTCAGGGAAAAAGCGTC
>CAZQYQ010000331.1:0-4669 GCA_964597625.1 uncultured bacterium | reverse complement strand
GATAAAAGCCGTTCTCACGGCCTGCGAGGATCTTGCCAAGCTCGATGGAATGATGGCTCTCGATCCGTTATCCTTCGTGCGCTTCTCGCCGGTCCCCGCTGTTGATACGGCTCTGCGCGCGGCCGGCGTTGATCCGGCCTCAGAGCTGCACGCCGATGCAAGGGAAACGGGTGCCATGCTGTATCTCGACCCGGATCTCGTGGATGCCGATTGTGCCCGCGCGCTTCCGCCGTGCCGGGTAAACCTCCAATGGGAATCCCTGAAGGGCAACTTCTCCTGGAAGGATCGCGGAGCACCCGACGGCTATGCCGGAACACCTTCTGCTGCTACGCCGGAGCTCGGCCAGATTTTCCTTGAAGAGACGGGAAAACTCGCCGGCGATGAAATTTTGAAACAGCTCAACGGCAGCGAGCCGCCTGTGCTTCCCCTGGGGGTAAGGCTCGTTCTGAAACTGATCGACCTCGACGATCTGTAGGCGCGTCCGGCCACAGGTTCCGCCCGTCAACTGAACGCGTTCAGACACGTCGTCTCTGGTCTATGATCATCTGCCTGAAGGCTTTCCAGCCGTTCATCTGACCATCCGACAACGTTGCTTCGCGGCCAACGGACTTGTGATGTTCGACGGCCCGCAGCCATTTTCTGACTCTTCTCGGAAGATCCACTTTCTGATTCACGACAAGGCCCGTTACCGCCTGACAGGTCTTATAGCTCATGACACGGAGTTTTTCCTTCCCGTGCATTTCATACCCGTTCTCTCTGACGATTCTCGAGACAAGGTTGAGAAATCCTTCCTGCTTCACATCCCGGGGATGTTTGAAGGAAAAGGTCAGGTCGTCGGCATATCTGGTGTAACTGCCGCCGTATGCCGCTGTCAAAGCCTGAAGTCTGGCATCCATGTGGTAGTTCACGAGATTCGCCAGCCTCGGACTCGTCGGGGCTCCTTGAGGAAGCCCGTTCTTCCAGGTTGTCAGCTTTGTCAGGAGATCGGCGGCTTCATCAGACCAGCCGGCAAAGATGAAGTAATTTCGTATCCGCTTCGCGCTGGTCCGCGTGAAAAAGTCCTTCAAATCAGCCTTCACAACGAGGTCTTTGTTCGTATGCGGCTGGGCATTCGTCACAATCGAGCGGCCGGCTTCGTATCCATGCGCCGCGTCATGTGCCGAAAGGCGCTTCAAAAGGCGATGAAGGATCCGGCGCTGCATCTCTTTCACTTCTTTTGCCGGCTCCTGGAGCTGCCGGACACCGCCGGACCGTTTCTTTACGTAAAACTCCCGGTATGCCGGCTGAACCGACAGAAGTTCGGGTTCCGATGTCCTGAGCCGCCGGGCCAGTTCGTGAATATCATACCCGTCATCGGTTCTTCGCGCACAGTTCGAACCGCCACTCCCGATGCCGGTAAGTTTTAAGAGCCATCCGATGATACTCACGTCCATCAACTCCTTATTTGTGGAAACGGGCGCGGTACAACCGCGCCCGTTCATGCCTTGCGCAGGTTGCGAAGCAACCTGAACCCGAATCTGGTGATACGTTTAACGTTCCCGTGCCGGCGAAACACCGGCGGCGCTTGCGCGCGCCAAGGCACTTCCTGATCTTACCTCATCACGCAACCAGGGTCAATTCCCTGATCGAGAGCGCCCGCTGAAGAAATACATCATCAATAAGTTTACATAATATATGTTCTACGGACACTGATTGTTTTCCCGCGCGAACATCGCATGCGCCATAATATTCTATATTTATGCATATTATATATATTATTATTTATTATAGTGTCTTTCTTTTGTTATCCGTCATTCTGTCTGCTTTCGACACACCGTCCGAACGAACGAAATGCGCGACTCATCATCGCGCATTTCGTTTGGAAATCCTGCCGGTTACTGTGCCGGAATCGAATTCCGATGCAGATCGGAGAATTTTGATTTTTCCGCCCACAGCCTGAATGTCCGCGTGACCGAATCCATCGATCTGTCTTCGGAGGTCAACTGCAGATACGCATCCTTCACTCCATCCAGCCTGTCGACCGCCCGGATGAAAGCACTCACCCGCTCCTGCTGAACCCTGTCCCACGCCAGGCCGGAGAACGGGTTGATCTGAGCCACTCCCCCACTTCCGGTCTGCGCGGCCTGCACAGGCGCGGAAGCCTGGCGCATCCCCGGGACAGCCCGGCGGGCATCCACCCCGCACACTGCCAGCCGTTCCCTCGATTTTTGAGCGAACTCAGAACCAGGGAATCGGGCGATGCATGCCCGGTAATACTCGACGGCCCTGGCGACATCTTTCAGGTTCTCGAACAAAAGACCGAGAACATACATGGCATCAGGAACCAGTGCGGTGTTCCAGGAATTTTCATACTGGCTGAGAAATTCGCGGTACTCTGCAACACCCTGATTCAGATCGCCAAGCTTGACGCTGCAATACCCGGTGAAATACGCCGCTTCGCGACGTACTTCTTCCTGCGCCCCATTGCGGGCGTAGTATCTGAACTTTTCCCGCGCATCCGAGGGATAGCCCATATTCATCAGGGCATGTGCCTCCACCAGCACGGAGTTGGATGTTTTGTAGGAGGTCGCCCACCCCATCTGATCCAGGAGAATCGCGGTACAGGGTCTCAAGGCATCGGTGAGCGGAAGTCGCTGGGTGATCATCTCCACCATGATTTCGCGCAGGTCCGTGATCGGCCCACCGTCGGTCCGGTAAGGTATTCTTCTGCCGCTCTGGTCTTCCTGGTAGCTCCAGCCGGAGGAGGGATAAACCACACGGTGACCATCACGCCCTTCGGTCCAGGTCCAGCCATTGCCGGGGAAAACGACCCGCTGGCCATCGCGCCCTTCTGTCCAGTTCCAGCCGGAGGGATAGACAATCCTGGTGCCATCGCGACTTTCAGTCCAGTTCCAGCCGCTATTGGGGTAGATGATCCGTCGGCCATTCCGGCTTTCGGTCCAGTTCCAGCCACTCGATGGATAAACCACGCGCCTTCCATCCCCGCCCTCCGTCCAGGTCCAGCCGGAGGATGGGTAATACACGCGAACTCCATCTTTTCCCTGGGTCCAGGTGATGCTTCCCTGTGCGAAGTCAGGGAAAAGAGGAACAAGGCAGAAACACCCCACCAGCAAGGTCAGGAACCGCCGAACGACTGTTTTCATCATTTTCTCTTTTCTCCCCGAGGGGACATCCCCACCACATTTCTTTCCAGTATATCGCACCGATCTCACCATTCACACCCTGTAATTTCCGATCACCCACACCCGAACGAGAGGAGCTTCGACGCTCCCCTCCCCCGCGTCTGATATGCTCGGCATGGGTTTCGACGTCATTGCCGGGAAAATTCATCGAGAAGTCTGAGGAATGGAGAAAAGTCAGCAAGCAGGTCCGCGAGAGGTGGCAGATGCTCCCAGCCGGTGACATGCAACATGCGATCGGATTGCGGCAGGAGAGTGCGAAGCAGGCCGGCGATACGTTCATCGCAGGGTTCGGCGGCGACCGGATGAAATCCCGGTGGGGCGATGAGACCGAGGGGACCTCGGATGGAGGGTGTGTTCATCCGCCCTGCGCGGGCTTTCTCCCACTGGAGGCGAGCTTGAGATGTCAGAGAAGCCATGCGCCGAGTTGCGAGAAAGGAGAGATTTTCCGGCGACATCAGCTCCGTTTCGAAGAGTTCGAGTCGCCGAATGGAATCATTGTCGTCACCGAGCATGTGATATTCTTTATCATATATTTTACACCAGCTCTCAACGGCGCTCACTTCGAAGGGCATGGCGATCTGTGCTTCAACGGCTTCCAGGGATGCCGGCAGCGTTCCGTCGGAGCGTCGGAACGGTTCCAGCCGCGCCAGAAGTTCAGGCCCCTTCTCACGCCGGAAACGGACGGCATAGCGGCTGACGTCGATCGTGACCGCGCTGGGCATGAGTTGCTCAAGAGCCGTTTTCAGGAGTTCCGGCCCCTGGGGATCCAGGTGTACGGAGCCAATGATTATGAACATCACTCGTGAAATCCCGGCTTGCCTTCGACGGAGAGCTGCACGAATCGGTATGCGGCTTTGACGCAACGGGCGGTATGACTGATTTTCACGTCGAGGATGGCGCCGCGGGACCAGGCAGTATCGGGACCGTAGCCATCGAAGACGAGGTTGCCCAGTGACCAGGCAACAGGGACATCGTTGTAAACGCTCAATACGGCATTCCCCCGTTCGTGGTGATCCCGATGATTCTCATTATTTCGAGCCGTCACGAACGGCAATTTCAAGGTCGTTCGACCGCCAGATGTCGCCAGCCCGTTCCACCTCGGCAAACACGATGGCCGTGCCGGTTCGGGTATGTGCATCGAGTACCTTTTGAAGCGCATTCCCGTCGATCGAAGGTCCCTCCCCTATTTGTTTTCGAATCCTGAACACCGGCTTTTGCGCGAGTTCGGAGAAGCCGTGGCCATCTCCAAACACATTGAACGTCTTCGCGCCCGGCACCATCGCATACCATCTGATCGTTCCGCCGCCGGGATTTTTCAGATCGATGCGTATCTGGTGATCGTTGGCAACGTGCAGCCTTCCATCGTGATCGATCGAACGGCCGAACGGCACGATTTGCGGCAAGAGAGGATCAGCCGCCCATCGGCCCAGGAGAGCATTCAATCGCTCAGGGTCGCACTCTGTCTTCAGCCGTTTACGAATTGAGAG
>CAZQYQ010000330.1:0-4675 GCA_964597625.1 uncultured bacterium | reverse complement strand
TTCACAGCCGAGTCAGCGATTGCGGCAGTCACTTCGCTGCCGTCGCCCAGGACGCTGGTCATCTGCTCGGTAAGAGGCTTTCTGGCCGCCATCTCTTCGATCATGCGATGCGTGGCGGGGCGGGTGGTGCGGCGTGCCGCGGGCCTGGGCTTCACGCTCGTGCGGCGGGCCGAAGCGATGCGGGTCGCGGAACCGGACTTCGAGTCGACGCCGACCGAGTAGGCAAAGGGAGCCGGGGGCGCCGCCTTCGCGAAGGCCAGTTCGATCTCGCCGCCTTCGTGGCCGCGATTCACAAATACGAGCATGAGGGTGTCATGCTTGCCGCCCTCCGTTGCAAGGGCCTGCTCGGCCTTGTTTTCCTTGAGCTTGAGCCACTCGATCTCGGGCTTGACATTGCCGGAGGAATCGATCATCACCGCCGCAACCGACCAGGCATTGGAGTACTTTTCCGCAACCTGCTTCTGGCCCGCGAAGGTGACAGTGATCTTGCCGGCGACTTTCGAAATATCGAATGTCACAGACCGTGAAGACCAGCATTTGATGGTGCCCTTTCCGGTGAAGGGGGCAGCCTTGTGGGTCATCATGGGGTCGAGCCTGAGCTTGCCAAGATTCTTGTCGTATCCATAGAGGCTGCTTGCAATCGAGGAGTTGTTCAGATGATTCGCAACATTGAATGCATCGAAATACTGCGAGAACGACAGTTTGCCGCCGTGGGCTTTCAGCGTTGTTTCATATCCATCGGTGCCGTGAACCTTGCTGGCCACAAGATCACGCACGAACGCGTTGCGCTCCGTCTCGCCGCCCGCGATCGCATGGGTCATCATGTAATAGGCGAACAGATAGACCTGCCCGTAATTCGCGATCGGGGTCTCCTGCGACCAGGCACAGAGGTTGTTATCGGGATTCTTGATGAACGCCATCACCTGGGAAGGATGATCGAACCCGTTCAGGAACGTCGCAAGCTGGGACATGCTTTCATTGACCCAGGTGTGTTCCTTCGGGTCGTTGTGCCAGTGAATCATGTGCTGGAACTCGTGGGCAACCACGCCAAGATAGGTCTCCTTGGTCGGGTCGGCCGGGAAAATGTCGAGGTAGAGCATCTCACGTTCGTTGCTCTGCGGATTCTGCTCTTTGTTATACTCATCGCCGGCGTAGAAGTAGCCGGCAACATAGCCCTTGTTCGGACCATTGGCCTGGTATCCATCTTTGATGTCCAAGAAAAGCAGCGTGATGCGCTCGTCGTTGTCGACGCCGGGTTTCCATTCAGAGCCGAACACGGAACTGTTCGTCGGGTAAATTTTCTCATCGAACGACTTGACGGCTCGATCGAGAGCGGCTTCGGAAACGGTTTTGCCCTTTTCGACAAAAGCATAGCAGTGTTTTCCGATTTTCTTGAGAACCGCAGGCGTATTTTCGGGCTTCTTCTCGGCAATATTCATGGTCGAGAAAACAACCTCATCGCCGACTTCAGCGGGCTTGGAATCAGCCATCATCACCAGGCCGCGTGTTCGCAGCAGGTAATCCGTTTTGGTTTCCTTGAGGGCGTTATCGGCCAGCCACCGGGTTTCGTCATCGAACAGGTGGGTTGCGTCCATCCATTCCTGTGCGGAGGCGGGCATGGAAGTAGCCGACCAGATCAGAAGGCCGGCAAGAATCGTCTTGATAGTGCGTCTCATTTGCATACTCCTTACTAGATAGATGGAACGCTATTTTTCAACTATACCAGACACCCCCACCCCTCCGGAAGGGGGTCCCTCTTTTTTCCTTCACGCGACAGCTGAAGTGAGACCAGCTCCCCATTCCTGAAAGAAAAAAGCGGTACCCCCGGAACCAGGGATACCGCCGAGGCAAAACGAATTTTGGTGTCTGCTCAGAAGTTCGAGAGAAGTTCGAGGCGGGTCGCCAGTTCCGCTGAGGGGGCTTCTGAAGCGGCGAAGCGCAGCTGATCGGCAAGATGTGCGGCAAGGGGTTTGAGGGCCGAACGGTTTTCGGAAGCGGCGGCGAGGGTTATGAACTCATCGATGGTGGTCGTGTCGCCCGCTTCAAGTTGCGCGGACACAGCCTTCACCATTTCCCCCGTCAGACCTTCGAGAATCGCGCAGCCCTGTTCGGCGTTCTTCGGATCTGCGAGAGACTCGGCGGCGGTGCGATACGCGTCAACCATCTCGGAAGTCCTGATCATGCGATTTCCACGGGCAACGGCAGGAGCTTCAGCGCCTTTATCGTTTATGGTCAGAGTGTACGGGACAGCGCCGAACTCTGCATATTCTTCATCGGCAATGCCTTCGGGGCCCTGAGCGATAACGATCACATTCAGCGTATCGAAGGCTTCCTCAACCGGAACATCCAGCGAGCCGGCCAGGGTCTTTCCGTCCGTGGTCCGTGCAAGTTTCAGATACTCGATCTTCGGAGCATTTTTATCGCGGCTGTTGCTCGAGACGGCGGCGACGACGAACGAGTTCGCTTTGTTCCCAACCACCTTCACGGCCGAACCGGCAAACTGGACGGTTACCGTCTTTTTGGCATTGGAAAGGTCGATCTTCAGGTTGTCTGCGCTCCAGAGGTAGACCTGGTTGCGGATTTCAGCCGGGAGAGCGGATACGGTTTCGGCGGCCGGCAGCCTGAGCTTCGCGAGGGAGGCGTCATAGGCATACTGGCCTTTATCAAGTTTGGGGCTGTTGATGAAGTTGGCGATCATGAACTCGGTGAAACTGCTGCGGAAATCCGTTCCGAACAGTTTGAGAGCCTTATCAAAGCCTTCGATGCCCTGGGCCTGGTCGGAAACGAGATTCATGAAGAACGTGCGGCGTTCCTCGGCGGTTTTGAGATAGCGGTTCATGATGTAGTAGTTCCAGAGGTAGACCTGGCCATAATTGGCAACCTGCCGTTCCTTGGACCATGCCGTGAGACTGTTATCCGGAGTCTGCATATAGCTCTTGATCTGGCTGGCGTGTCCGAAGCCGCACAGATAGGGAGCAATCTGGGAACAGGCTTCATTCACCCATGAGCGTTCGGAAGAATCGTTGTTGAAATGGATCATGTGCTGGAATTCATGAGCGACGATCGACATGTAGCGGTCTTCGGTCGGATCAGCCGGGTTGATGTCGAGGTAGAACATCTCGCGTTCGTTGGTCTTGATGTTGTATTGAGCGGGAATCTGCGACTGGAGATACTCGTCGCCGGCGAAGAAGTAGCCGCCGACGTATCCGCCATTGCCGTTCGGATCGTATCCGTCCTTGATATCGAACATGAGCAGAGTGATGCGCTCGTCACCATCGACGCCGGGCTTCCATTCCGAGCCGAATGCACCGGTATCCGTCGGGTAGATCGTCGAGTCGAACGAGGAACGGACTTTTTCGACGGCGGAATCGGCAATCGTTTTTCCGCTTTCGATGAAAATATAGCAGTGCTCGCCGATGGCCTTGAGCGTTGCCTGCGTCTGCTCGAATTTATTTTCGGCAATATTTTTCGTCCAGAAGGTCTCGACATCGCCAACCTTGTATTCCTTGCGGACGGGGGCCGGAGCGCGCCGTTTCCGGGCATACTCGGCACGGGATTCGCGTTTGACGTTTTTTACGACGGCTTCGACCTGGGGCTGAAAACTGTGCGTCGCGTCGAGCCAGGCGCCTTTGTCGGCGGCCTGAGCCGTCGGAGAACCAAGAAGGAACATCGCAAAAACCGCTGCCAGGAGACTGCTCATCTTCTTCTGCATACTCATTTGCTCCCGTTTTATCTGGAATGCCTGGAAGGTAGCAATCTCCATACCACGTCCCGGAGTCGCGCAAGACGCGCATCAATGAAGCATTGATGCGCTCATGGTCTTTCGATATCGCTGAAAATCTATCAATGGATTCCGAGGTTTTGTCATATTTCCGGCGAATGTGGTAATAGTTATGGTTGAAATTCGCAACAAGAAACCGATTACGATTCCCAGGGGAAGTCAGGAACAACAGGCATGGCTAAGAAAAATTTTTACGATGTGCTGGGTGTCAGGAAAGATGCAACCCAGGATGAAATAAAAAAAGCGTTCAAGGTTCTCGCGAAAAAGAATCACCCCGATACCAACAAGGGGGGTGAGGAAAAGTTCAAGGAAATTTCCGAAGCGTATGAAACCATCGGAAATCCTGATTCCCGAAAACGCTACGACATGGAACAGATGGGCGGTGGCGGCTTCAATTTCAACGGCGGCTTCAGCGGCGGCCATCAGGGCGGCCACGGTGATTTCGATACCACGGAAGACCTTTTGCGGCGCGTGATGGGCGGGCGGGGCGGGTTTCGAGACAGGTTCGGCTCCTCCTACGGCGGCTTCGCCGACATGTTCGGCCAGAATGAGTATGAACCGAATATCGCAACCCTGAAGGTTCCCCTCGGCGTCGCCTGTACCGGCGGTAAAATCGAGGTTTCAGGGCTTCCGGGGGGAGCGGAGACGGTTACGATCCCGCAGGGGGTCGAAGACGACGCCGTTCTGAATATCCATACGAAACATGGCCCTTTCAAGCTTCGAATCAGCATCGAAGATGAAGAACCGTTCAAGCTGAAGGGAAGCATCGTACAGACCGAGATCACGATCAATCTCGCACAGGCGGTCCTGGGAAGCAAAATCAAGCTGAGATCTCCGCGCGGGGAGGATGTGATCGTAACGGTCCCCGCCGGCACACAGAGCGGCGATATTCTC
>CAZQYQ010000329.1:0-4690 GCA_964597625.1 uncultured bacterium | reverse complement strand
CGTTCCCTGCAGTTCCGGCAGGTCAGTGCCGGCGGTTGTAATGGATGCGAGGTCGATGTCAATGTTCTCACCACGGTCGTGTACGATCTCAGCCGGTTCGGGATCAAGATCGTGGCGTCCCCCCGCCACGCCGACGGCCTGATCGTCACCGGGCCGATCACCGAGAACATGCGCCTGGCGACCCTCAAAACCTTTGCGGGCGTTCCCACCCCAAAGCTGGTCATCGCCGTGGGCGCGTGCGCGATCAGCGGCGGGCCGTTCCGTGGCCACCCCGAGCAGCACAATGGGGTGACAGATCTTCTGCCTGTCGATCTCTACGTTCCAGGCTGCCCCCCGCATCCGCTGACGATCCTCGACGGTCTGCTACGCTTGCTCGGCCGCGTGAAAGCGTAAAAAGAGGCGATAGGATAAAAAACTCCACCTCGCGGGAGGTGGAGTGAAGGTTCAGGGGGTGGAAATCACATTTACTGCTGGGTTTCGCTGGTTGACGCGGAACTTGTCGAGTCAGTCGTTCCGGAACTGGAGTCATCCGCAGGGGCGGGAGGAGCCGGAGGTGCCGGAGGTGCGCCCAATATATCTCGGGGCGGCATGACCATTTTGCCGTCTTGGTCTTTTGCAATCAGGCGGCCGCGCTCATCTTTTTCCGTGGTATACCCGTTTTCCTGTGCCCAGGCGGTGATCTTCGCTTCGATTTTGGCGATTTCCTCGGCGGAAGGCGGCTGGCCATGTTCACCGCGACCTGGCTTCACGATGTTGCCGTCGGAATCCTTGACGATGAGGCGACCATCCTCCCCGGCTTCAGTCGTGTATCCGTTTTTTTCGGCCCATGCCTTGAGGCTGGCTTCCATCTTCTCTTTCTGCTCGGCAGTTGGTTCGGGCCTGCCTCTGCCGGGGCGGGGCGGTCTCACCATGTTGCCTTCAGCGTCTTTGACGACGAGGCGCCCATTCTCATCGGTTGAAGTGGTGTAGTTGTTTTCCTCGGCCCAGGATTTGAGGTTGGCCTCCATTTTTGCCTTTTCCTCGGCGGTGGGAGGTTTTCTGAACTTGCCTGGTCTTGCCGTTGAGGATGAGGTTTCACCCGACGTATTCAACTCGGAGGGCGGGGGGCCTCGATGACCAAAATGCCGGCCTTCCCCCTTCGGACTGCCCTGAGATGTCTGAGCAGAGGCAGGGGCTGCCGGGGCCGCGATCAGAACCGCGGCGAGAATCATGAACAGGGATGATTTCAGGAGCTTCATGGATTCCTCCTTGTCGATTTGCATTGGACCCCATAAGCATACAATCCTTTTAGCCGGGTACATCCAA
This sequence comes from uncultured bacterium, assembly GCA_964597625.1. Classification (GTDB taxonomy): domain Bacteria; phylum Muiribacteriota; class Ozemobacteria; order Ozemobacterales; family Ozemobacteraceae; genus MWAR01. The sequence goes on along the minus strand of CAZQYQ010000329.1, from coordinate 3,385 downwards.
TGAAAACGTGAAGAAACATGAAGAACTCTTATCGAATTCCACGCTGACGACTCACTCGCTATCGACTTGAATGAGCCCCATGCCTGCAGCGGTGTTGCCTTCCGCATCTGTTGCCGAAGCGGAGATAAGATAGGTGCCGGTTGCGGTCGCGGTGCCGGTAACGAGCGTGCCGCGCTGGGAGCTGCCGTATCCCGTGACGGATTCGTTGTCGAACATCGAGATGCCGGGAGGCAGACCCGAAACCGAGTAGTCATACATCTTTGCGCCGGTCAGACCCATGACAGGCATGCCGCCTTGTGCTTTGCAGATCTGCTGATCGTAGGTGTCGCCGAGATGGATGAATGAGACCCCGACCTCGACCCAGAATCCGTTCCGGCTGACGGAAATGTCGGTGACGGCTGTCGCGACGGCACCCGCGGCATCCCTGACAGACAAACGGATCGTATAACTGCCTTCCCGGGAAGGAACCCCGGTGAGCAAGGCCGTCTTCTGATCGCAGACAGCCAGATTCAGACCCCGCGGCATGCCATCCGTGGTGAACGTGAAGGGAGGAGTGCCTTCGAGCGGAACGGCAAACAGCGAACAGACGGGCATTCCCGATGTGAGATTCATTTCAGGCAGGCTCGAAAGTCTCATGAAAGGCGCGACCATGAACAGGGAAGCGGCGATGCGGGTGCTTCCGGAAGCGTCGGTGACCGTAAACGTCGCGACGGTCGTGGCCGGCTCGGCGGAAATTCCGCTTATGATCCCGGTTGTCGAATCAAGGGCGAAGCCGGCCGGAAGACCGGTGGCGGAAAAAACATACGGGCGCGAACCGTTCGCGGCAAGGAGCTGGATGCTGGTATAGGAGCTTATCGGTGCAAACAGATCTCCGGGAACCATGAATATCAGCGAGTTGTTCGTGGCGGTCTGAGCCGGCTGCGCCTGTGGGGAATCTGTCGAACCCGATGCCGGGGAAGGAGTCGCAGCGGATCCGTCGAGTGAACTGTCCAGCTGGAGGCCTGAAAAAGGGACGGCTTCGGTTTTCATGGCCCCCCCGCCGCCGCCGCATCCGTTCAGCACGAGAACTACGGCAAGCAGCATCGCGAACAAGACGAATTTTGCTGTCTCGGGAAGCCGGAACTCCATGTCATACCCCTTTGTTCACCATCTGCGGGAATAGGTCCGCCCGGCAATATCGGCACGTATCCGCCGCTTTATGAGCTGTGACGGATGATACGTTCAGAATGCCGGGAAAGGGTGCCGGGAAAAGCAAATGATCGGAACACTCGCGTCCTGAAGACAAAAGCGCCCCGGATTTCCCGGGGCACGCTGCTTAATAATAAGTGAAACGATATATATTATACTTTATTTGCCCGAGCCGATTCTCGTGGTGAATGTCTCCGGGGTGATCTCGGGAAGCGGTTCGTCGAGCAACCCCTTTTTCTGCAGCATCTTGACGACGGAGATCGGCATGGTCGCCTTGAAATTATAAAGAACCGACGGAATCGTCCAAAGCTTGATCTGGCGGCTGGGGGGCAGAACCCGGTTGAGCAGCATGATCAGGTTGTTGGTGCAGTTGTTGCGCGTCGTATGATAGAACTCGCCCTGCCGGTTCATCCCGGCCTGGATGACCGTTTCCCGCAACAGCCTGACTTTCTGGTCCTGGGTGAGCCTGACGGGATACAGGATCAGGTGCTTATCCTTGTCTTTGTTGAATTTCACGTTCAGGGTCGCGTAGTTCGACCAGGTGACGAGATCCCAGACGATTTCGAAGGTTTTCTTCATGCACTTGATAAGGCCGTAGCTCTGGCCGAGCTTTTTGTAGGCTTCGATAGAAAGTGCCAGGGCCTGATTCTCCTTGCCGGATATCGTGGTGAAGCCGCCCGGCCTGAAGGTGAACACCAGCATGCTGTGCGCCGCAAGAAATTCAGGGAAGAACGGCTTGACGGTGAAATAGACGTTCTCGACCAGATCCGGGACGATCGTCGCCGTTTCCCAGGAATGGATGGCCTTCATGGTGGCGGTGGCCGGGTCCTGTGAAATATCCCAACGGATATTGTTTACGACGAACCTGTCGGCTGTCGCTTCGATAACCGTGACGGGACGCTGGTAATCGGCATGTTCAACGGGCGGAACCGGCTTTTCAGGGGCCGGGCACGCCATGATCTTCTTCACCTTGATGGTGCTGAGCTCATCGCCCCGATGCGCTTTTCCTTCGATGCGGACACGCTGATCGGCGAGGTTTTTCGCATCCTCTGCGTCGATGACCAGTTCGAACACACGGCCATCCTCGGTGTTCAGGGTGTAATGGCCTTTCTGATCCACCAGGAAGCCCTCCAGCGTATAGCGCACGGCAAAAGGTTCGGCCAGGACGCGTGCTTCAGGAGCCTGCAGATGGAAAGCGACCAACCCGATGAAAACGAGTGCCTGAGCAAACCGCCTGACATTCCGAACCATTCGTTGCATCCTTTCAGCTGGTGAGTTTTTTAAGTATACCTGCAAAACCCGGGCTGTGGCGGAAATTGTCGGGAAAAGCCGATGAAACGCCATATATGAAGCCTTTGCCGGCTATCTGTCTTTCAGTTGAGTTTGTAGTATGCTGCATACAGGATGGATATCAGATACAGAGGATATGTATGGACGTGTTTTTCAAGCCGGTTCTGTTTTTTGCGGTGGTGTTCGGTCTGTTCGCTTTTCTTTTCGTTCAAAGCGGGACGCTCGAAATGAAGCAGGAAGAATATACCGATCGCGGCATGCCGATGAAGCGGACGATTTACAATCTCCACTGGGACCGCTTCGGGAACTATGTTACGAGTATCCCGGGCCGTATTTCAAACTACTTCGGCGGTTCAAACTGAGCCTGAGACGGAAGCTGTGCAGCCGGGAACGAGTCGTCTCTGGCTTCTGCGGCGCGCGCGAAAATGGATGAATCCGCGGTTTAGGGGCGGGTGAGGGTGGATTTCAGTTCTTCGAGCGTTTCGGATGTTTCCATGCCGTTGATGGTGACTTTTCCGTCTGGAGAAATGCGAACCTCAAGGCCGTTCGGAATGTCGTTCAGAACAGCCTCCAGATGACGATACCGGTCAGTCAGGAAGAGAAACCGCTTGTTCGATGAACCCACCCAGGGGCGGCTTTGATCCGAGAACTCCTGTAAAAAGGGGCCGTCGATCAGCAGGTCGGTTGCGGCGAGAAGCCTGTCCCAGTCGGAGTTGCCGGCAGAACGCAGCTGCTCGATCGTATATCCCGTGAACGTGACCACCGACAGGCCCGTCGAACGAAGCCGTTCGCCGAGTTCGGCAAGAGGCGCGGCCTGAGCGAAGGGCTCGCCGCCGAGGTAGGTGATCCCTTCGATCGAAGGCTGGCTCGCGGTCCGTCCGAAAAGATCATCGATATCGGTTTCCTC
>CAZQYQ010000328.1:0-4713 GCA_964597625.1 uncultured bacterium | reverse complement strand
TTCGCCTCAAAAAATGAGGAGTAATTCCGCGGCGAATATCCTGCCTGATGAAATCCGGCAGGACGGGGTACATCACTGCGGCTGTTCGGTTCGCTGGATGCCCCACTGATCACCGGAACTCGGGAAGGGCTGCTCGAGACGATAATCATTGGTCGTTCCTCCGAAATCTTTCATGAATAACGGCGACGATGCAAGGCTTCCTGATGACGAAGAACACCCGATATAATCCTTCCCCTGGGGAAAACCGTATAGGTTGTTGGGCCCGAACAGCGGCAGGGCCGACTGGCCACCGAGATTTTCTATTCCCTTGAACCCCTGACCGGTGAAACTACGCTGCGCTACGATGATATTCTTCTCAATCGTAGGTATTCCGTTCACGACCTGGATTCCATACGCCGCATCGAAGGTGTTGTAACTGACCTTCGACGGTTGCTCCATCAACCTCAGACCGAGACCGGTGGATGTCACGAACAGATTGTTTCGGATGTTGATCGTGCCGGCGGTATCGGCGCAGGACAGTCCGACTGCCGACCAATCGAAGAAATTATTTCCAGAATACGTCGCTCCTTCATTCTGACTGGAGTCGACGCCGGTATTTCCATGCGAGAAACTCGAATTGGTCAGGGCGATATCCGTGTTCCCGGTCAGCTTCATTCCGACAGGCGAATACTGCGCTCTCATCGATTCCAGCGTGAGCCCCGTGCAGGATTGCGCATCGAGGCCTAAACTGCAGTGATCAAGAACCACATGTTCGAATCTGCCGACCGACTTCTCGATTTTCAGGCCTGTCGCCGCATAGGCGATGGTGACCCCGCAGAGAGTCGTTCGATCATCACTCGAGTTTGTGAGAGTGATGCCTCCCCAGTCGCCTGCCGTCGGGGTGGGTTTTTCTGTGGTGAAAATGATTGGCTGGTCTGAAGTCGTGCTGGCAATGATGCTTCCGCCCACAATCCTGATTTCAACTTTTCCCGAGTCATTTGCTCGGAGAGCATCGGAATCCGCCATCTTCACGACAACTCCCGGGTCGATTTTCAGACTGCCGACATCGGTGATCGTCAGGTCTCCAGGCACGATAAACGGACTGTTTGCCAGGGTCCAGGTGACGGCACTGGTGATTTCTCCGGGAACAAGCATCGAAACGATCTCTGAAGGCCCGCTTTCATTTCCAGCCTGATCGATTGCCGAGACGCGGTAGTAGTATTTCATACCGGTCTTCACCGTCGTATCGATAAACCGCTCCTGACCTTTGGCGACCAGCGTGTCCGAAATGAGCGAATAGCCGGTGGAAGGGAGTTCGGATCTGTAGATGAGATATCCCTTCAAATCGCTTTCGGAATTTGGCGACCAGAAGACCGTAACCTGGTTCGGAGTTTCGGTCACGGCGATGGATGCTCCTGTCGGAGGCGCCGGAACCGTCGAATCATCCATTGTCGCCTGCGTGGTGAAGTCTCCGATCTGGGATGTTTCAGACTCGCGGCCCTGGCGGGAAGCGACGATCCGGAAGAAATACCGTCTGGCGGGCTTGAGGCTGGGAACTGTCACGCGGTGAATGGTGGAATACACTCCCTGGGTCTCGTTGATATAGCTTCCGAAACTGTCGGATTCCCCATACTCGACAAGGCCGTTCGTATAATCGGTGGTTTTCCACGAAATGACGGCATGTGTTGCCGAGAAGGACTCGACCTTGATGTCGCGATACTCGAACGATGCTGTTTCCATGACGACTTTGGAAATCGTCGAGATGGCGCCGGAGTAAATTAAAGCCCTGAAACTGGTTGCCCGGTATCCGCTTTTCTGTGCGACAAGCAGCTGCTCGCCGAAACCAAGGCCTGAAATATGGAACTTTCCATCCGTTCCGCTTTTCCCCCAGCGAGTGGGGTCGTAGGACCAGCTTACAAGCACGTCGCTCAATGCGGTGCCGCCCTTGGTATAGACGGTACCCTCGAGTTCGCCCTCGCGGGGTTTGACATTGTTGTCGGCTTCGCATCCGATCAGCGCTGCGATTGCTCCCAGGCTGACAAGCAGAACAGCCATTCCATGCCGTCTGATCCATGCGCGCATCGAATTCATCTCCGGATTTATTTAAGTCGTGACAGGGCTTCCTGAACAAACCTCGAGATCTGGCTGTTCTTCGGCGTGTGCTGCTGAGCTCGGGCATAGCAGGCCCTCGCCTCGGGAAGCAGCCGTTTTTCCTCGTATGCCTGGCCGAGGTTGAAGCAGGCATACGGGTCTTCCGGGGCGAGATTCACGACCTTGACCAGCACTTCGATTGCCGCGTCCGTGTCGTGGTTGTCCATCAGCGCCATTCCGAGGTTGTACAGGGCATACGTGTCTTCTGGATTGATTTCCACCGATCGCCTGAATGCGTTGATCGCATCGTGCAGCTGACCCTGTTCATAAAGCGAGAGGCCCAGGTGGGAATACGAGTATCCATCGTCTGAATCGAGCTCGATTGCCCGGGAAAATGCCTTGATGGCCAGCGGAAGCCTGCCGGAGTTCTTGTAAATGACGCCAAGGCTGTACTGTGAGAACGCGTCATCAGGATTCAGCATGATCGATTTTTTGAATGACTCTTCCGCCTTCTCGAAGATGCCCAGCGAACGATACACGGTTCCGAGGAGGTAATGCGCGAAAAACTGTTTCTCATCGATGCGGACCGCCATCATCAGGCAGTTGAGCGCATTCTCCTGCTGGTTCAGATTTTTGTACACGGCTCCAAGGTTCACGAGACAGGGAACATGCTCTTCCTTGATTCCGAGCAGACTCTCGAATGTGTCCCGAGCCTGTTCCAGCAAGCCGTTGTTCTTGTAAATGAGCCCGAGGACAAAGCGGCTTTCCAGGTCGTCCGGTTTGAGCCTGATCGTCCGTTTGATCGCCGCGACGGCCTCGTCGAGCATTCCCTGGTTCAGGTAGGCTTTCCCCAGGTGCAGAAATGCTTCCTGGAACTCCGGATCGATCTCGATCGTGCGGTTCCAGGCCTTCATCGCCTCATCCGAGTGGCCGGTGCTCTTGTAGGCGATGCCGAGCTGGAGATGCGCATGGGAAAAGTCGGGATCGAGGGCGATCGCCTTTTCCCATTCGCGGATGGCCTCGTCGAGCATGCCTTTTTCCTTGAATGCCAGGCCCAGCCGGTAATGCGCACCGGCGTTTTCCGGGTTGATGGCAACGGAGCGCTTCCAGCGGACGAGATTCTGATCGTCAATACCTTTTATTCGATATATAACCTCAAGATTATAATGAGCGAACGAGTCGTAGGGGTTCAGAGCCAGGACCTTTCTGAACTCGATGATCGCCTCATCGAACATTTCCTTGTTCTTGTATGCGGAAGCCAGCTTGTAATGGGTTTCCGCATTGTCGGGGTGGGAGGTGACCTCGGAGCGATACCGTTCGATCATGAGGTCGAGCTCTGAACGGGTTCGCATCGGCATCTGCGGCTTTTCGACCGTGTCGCGGGCCTCACCTTTTTTCCGCAGCTCCGCGGCCTTGCGCCAGTGAGAGACCGACTGGTCGCACTGCCCCTTCACGTCGTAGATTTCGCCGAGCATGTCATGGGACCGGGAAAGTCCGGCATCGAGGAACAGCGCTCGTTTCAGCTCGCCGATCGCCTCGTCGAGCATCCCGCGGTCTTTGTAGGCGAGTCCGAGGTTGAAATGCAGTTCGGCGTCATTCGGATTGAGATTGTTTTCGAGCTTGAACTCGTCGATCGCCTTCTGGGTCTCGTTCTTCTTGCGAAGCACGGTTCCGATATGAAAATGCAGGCGCGGATACTTCGGATCGATCTTGAGTGCCCGCCTGAACTCCTGCAGGGCTGCGTCATCCATGGATTTTTTGAAGAACGCCTGGCCGAGCATCACTCTGGCCTCGATGAGATCCGGGCTGATATCCAGGACCCGTTTCAACGCTTCGATGGCTTCATCGTAGCGGATGGCGTGAAAGTGCGCCAGTCCGATATTGAGGTAGGTGAAGGCGTTGTCGGGATTCAGCTCGATCGAGCGGCGAAGCATGCTGACGGCTTCGTCATACTGCTTCAGATGAATCAGCGACCGGCCCAGCTGGCAGAGGGTGTATGAATCCTGAGGATTGAGGATGATCGCTTTTTTGAACTCGACGGTTGCCTTGCGGGCCCTTCCGATTTCGAGATAGGTCGAGCCCAGCGCAAAATGGGCGTACGCGTAGTCGTGATTCAGATCTATCGCGTTTCTGAAGCGGATAATCGCTTCGTCATACAGCTTTTTCAGTTTATAGATCAGCCCGAGCTGAAGATGGGCGAACGCAAAGTCGGGTTTGAGCGAAATCGCTTTCTTGAAGCGGATGATCGCTTCGTCGAACATCCCCTTCTGCTTGTAAATGATTCCGAGATTCGCGTACGGAAAGGCATAATTCGTATTGAACATGATTGCCTTTTTGAACTCGGTGATGGCCTCATTGACCATGCCCTTGTTCCTGTAAGCGAGGCCCAGGAAATTGTGTGCGTATGCATCCTTGGGGTTGATCGCCAGCGCTTCGCGATAGATATTGATGGCGTTGTCGGTCTCCCCCGTCATCTCGAGCGCACGCGCGAGCTGGTAGTATGCGAAGAAGTCGCGGGGATTCGCTGCGATGCGCTTCTTGCAGTCATTGATGATCTGATCGTGTTTTTTGTCGATCATACGTGCCTCCGGAGCCCTGTCAGGGAATCCATTCCAGTGTGCGGAACGGCGCAATCTGTTCGCC
>CAZQYQ010000327.1:0-4717 GCA_964597625.1 uncultured bacterium | reverse complement strand
TGCATGGCCAGTGCAGCATTTCTCACACCTTTTCTGATCTTCGGCTCGATTCGCGGCGGTTCCGGCAAATCGAGCATTGTTGCGCATCTTTCCGTGTATCTTCAGTCGAGAGGCCGTCGCGTGGCGGTCATCGACGCGAATTCCGCCTTTCCCCAGCAGCTTCGCAGCGCGTTTCCACGAATGGTATCGCTCGAATGCTATACGGATCTCGTGGAACTGGCCGCCGAGGGGACATCGCGGTTCAGGCGGACATTCTTCTTCACGACGACGGACCGCATCTCGTATTTTCCTGCATTCAAGCTGCGCGACGTCACCCGGCTTGTAACCGACACGGCTCTTCGCGACTTTTTTCTTCAGGTGCGGTCGCATTTCGACGTGGTCCTTCTCAACCTCTGCCCCGGCGGCGACCAGTTCATCCCGGCCGAGAGTTTCCTGCAGCGGCGCGGTGGCGAGGCAGGCGCCCCCGCCGGGATCCTCCTGACGACGACGGATGTCAGGAGCCTTTCACTGCTTGATGCCCAGCTTCGCACCCGGCCCGCGCTCACGCATCTGGCGCGGGAACGCCTCATGTTCCTGTACAACATGCTCCCGCGCGGCGTCGAAGACGTCACGATCGACGGCTCCCGGCTCGGCTGGAATGATACGAAACGGCTTTTCAGGCTTCCGATTTCTCTCGGTCTGCCGGTCCTGGATGAATTCACCGCACAGGCTGCGGAGCCGACACCGTTCGTCATGCAGGATAAATCGAGTCTCCGGCAGGCGATGGCGACCTTGTCCCGGACGCTTTTCGAGGTCGCGGACGGCCAGTGGCAGGGCGACGCCCAGGGTACCGAGGCGGCGGAGTTCTCGACATGTTTTGACAGCCTGCTTCTGGAACGGCTCGGAAAGCATATCGAACCGTTGCAGCGCCAGATCGTTAAGCGATTGTATTCCCCCGGTGCCACGGTATCCGGATTCATCGAAACCAGCCCGACGGCCTATCGAATCAGGCTGCGCATTTCAGGATCTGGACGAAAAGGCCTCCCACCGCTCCTGGACATTCATCATTCCCCACCCCGGGCAAAAACGGGCGGCAGAATTCCGGCCAGTTTCCCGTGGCCGCGCGTGGATGCGCCGCCACCCGCTGCATGGCGCACCCGGAGCAAGCCACCGGCAATTTCGGTTAATCCGCTTTACCAGTTTGACGATCGCTTCGCCTCCTCCTGCAAATTCTCGCCGGATACCCGTTTTTCATTGAAATGGGCCGACGGAGTTACGGATCGGCCGCCGGAGTGGCGCGGATATCTTGTACCGGAAGACATTCCGTCGCTGACGCAGATCCTGGGGTTCCAGAAAAGGCGCGCACAGCGATGGCCCTTTTCAACCGAGCGCCAGGAGGCGTTTCCGGCCATCCATCACGCGATCACGCCGCCGGAATTCAAGATCGTCGTGTCGTCGGCCTGCATCGGAAGGAGTTCCTGGTCCTGGCTTGAACGCAAAAAAAGCTCATCGCTGCAGGAAAAAACGGATACGATCATCAGATCCGAATCTGAACTCTTCGCTTCAGCGGCGCGTCAGACGCCCCTGCCGGTCATCCTCAGTCCCCTGCCGCGCATTCTTCCGCTGGTGCATGTCGATTTCAAACGCATGCCATTCGATGTTCATCCGTATCCGCGCTGGCCGTTCGTCAGGCATGATGCGTTCCTCCCCAAACCTGTCTTTCATGCGAAACAACACGAAGGTCCTTTTTTTCAGCGGAACGAAGCCGCCCCGGCCGTTCCACCCATGGCCGCGCCGGAATCTTTCTCGTTATATATGCTTCCATTTACTTGGAAGCGTTCTTCCCGGGATTATCCGCAGACGGTTTCCCCGATCGTGGTTCCGACCACATATCCGGGAAATGCAGTTCCCGCAGGGATCGGTCTGCTGCGCCCGGCGGGCATTGCATTTTCGGAACGCCGGACTTCGTTCAGCGAGCCGGTCATCCGCCCGTTCACGCCTCATGTCCATATTCCGCAGCCCGTGCCCGTCCTCAGCTTCCCGCCAACGCTTTCCCTGCCGGTTGCAGAGCCGTTCAGCACGGCACAGGCTTTTCAGGAACGCGGCTCTCTCGGGCGTCACTTCATACGGGCTTCGTTTCAGCAGGCAATTCCCATCGAGCCGCCACCGCCTGCCTTTCCAGGCAGGTTCGGGATGGCTCCGTTCCTCATCAGCCACAACATCGCCCCCATCCGGTGGAATGCGCAGCCTTACAAGGACAAGCTTCCCCCTGAAGCCGCTTCTTCCTCCCCATCCGCATTTTCCTTTCACGCCGGCCTGCCGGCCGAACCGTTTTTCGACCTTGCGATCACCGCATCAGAGATTCGTTTCCGCCACCAATCCTCGATCTCGATCGATTTCCGATCGGCGACCTGGCCGTTCCGGAACCTCGAATTTTCAAGAATCGAATCCCCCGGATTTGAAACCCGGGCCGTATTCCCGGCTGCATGGAAACCTGACCGGATAGATATATATCTTGGAGCATTGAGATGTTCTTCCGAGCCGTTCGCCGCGCTGAACGGCCGCGAATCCGGCCAGGCAAATCTTCTCAGGCTTCCGCCCCTGAAAGTCCTGGAACACCACCTGCAGATCGGCCGGGCTTCCTGGCTGATTCATCAGGCGGATGGCATTTCAACGAACGTGAACCCGCATTGCCCCCGGCCGGCGTACAGAAATCTCTATCAGCCGGACAACCAGTATCCGTTACCAGGGTTCGGCACGCGACATTCCTTCCGCACGTCAATACGGACCGGCAGCCAGGGCATTTCTCAATCCCTGCCCGGGGGGAGCGGTCTGCCCATCACCCATCGACCGGACGCGGAATTTCTCTGTTTCGGGTATCAGCCGCTCGAAGCCTGGTTTCATGACGCCCCGAAGCCATACAGATTCATTTCGGCGCATCCGTTTCATCTCGACCTGACAAGCAGAAACAACCCCAGGAAGCCGGTTGTCGTCTGGCAATACAGGCAGATCTCTTCCGGCGAAGACCGGAATATCTCTCACAGACCGGAACTCCCGCGTTGCCTGCCCTACCACGTTCTCGGCACGTATATCGATGTGTCCAACCTTCGCGCGCCGATTCCGTTCAAAGGCATCACCATCACACAATCCGCGCTTCCCCTGCCGCATGAAGGCATCGCGGGACTTACCCTGTGCCAGCGCAGAAGCGTCAGGGAAACGAGCTCGCCGGCCAACCCTTCGGGACCCTGGCTCATCAGGTCGTATCCGCCCCGATTGCTGGCTGAACGCCAGGTCATCAACTGTTCAAAACCATCCGGTATAGATCTGCTTTATTCGCATCTGTCGATGATCTGCCGGCAGAATTTATTCGGCCCGATCAATCTGAGCAATCTTCCCGGTTCACGGCGGTTGCTCAACTGGCGCGATCGCCTCTCATCAACGGGAACTGCGCTCACTCCGGGCCATATTCCGGTATCTGAGATCGACTTGACCATCCCCGGACGTTTTCCGCAAAAGGTGGCCCGGGATCATGAAATTCTGTTTTCGCGCGTCAGGGACCTGCGCGAAGCCGTCAACCTGACCCAGGAATTTCTCGATCGCCTGTCCGCAGGGAAGCCGACATGAGCCTTTCGCATCTCGGGAAAGAATCCGGCCCTGTTTTCGATGCGCTGCTCCCGGCGAACGACGAGATGTTTCCCGTTGCAAGACGCGTTGTCAGCCATGCGGCACGCTCGCTCTTTGCGGGCAAACTTCTTTTTCCCGTGGCAACGGCCGGGAAGGAAGGCCAGCACTGTTTCTCCGACACCCCGGAGCGTCTGTTCAGGTTTTCGCCGAGGAGAAATTCCCCGCCGGCATCGATTCAATCATCTATCCACAGGACATTCCTCTCATTTCATACGGCCGATCCGGTGCGGGAGACCCCGGGTGCAAGGATTCTCATGCCGGCGCACAAGCTTGAATCCGCCTCCCGAAACCACCTTCACGTTCCTCCGGGAAGATTCGATCTGGATTGTTCTCTGCGGCATCGTGATTTCGCTGGACTGAAACGACCGCTCCTTCGCGGGAACGACACCTTTTTCCCCCCGCGGCTGATTCTTCAACTCCTTCTGTCCAGGTATGAAGTCGCGCGACTTCGCAGGCTGTCCGCCGACTCGGAAGGCGAAGCACTTGCCCTATCCGTGTCGTCACATCCTGCGGCCTCTGTTCTTCCCTCAGCCTGGGATCTGCACGCATGGCCTCTGAAGGAAGCTCCGGAACGGCATCTGTTCAAATCGAAATATTTCACTCCTCCACTCCTTTCCGCACCTGGTCCCGCGCTGATGACTCCGCTCATCCCATCCGCATCAGGGAAAATGGTTCCGGCCGCAACCTTCAGAACAACCCTCTCCCGCTGCAGGCTCGACTGGCATCCCGTTCCCGGATTTCGGATCAAACCCCAGTCCTTCCCCTCTTCGCCGCGCAGAAGCCTGATCCACGATCTTCTGGACAAGCTTCCCCGCTTTGCGCCGATCGACCGGGAGTATTCGATCCCTTTTATTCTCTATCCTGGGCCCTGGACCGTTTTTCATGCAGCAAGCTCCTGTTTCGGTCATGCCTCGCGGCATCTCAGGCCGAATGTCCATTCTCAGACGCTGCCCGGTTATGCATCCGTAAACACTTCCGCAACCCGATAAGGTTCCGCCGGCGGTGTGTTCGATCATCGCGACGATATCCAGGTCCCGGCTTGCGCGGGTGGAAG
>CAZQYQ010000326.1:0-4717 GCA_964597625.1 uncultured bacterium | reverse complement strand
AACATCAAAACCCTCTTGATCGATGATAAGCATGAGCTGGGCGGCAAGCTCGTCAAGGATGTGACCGGATATAACCTGATTCCGCTGATGGTCGGCTCTGAAGGGACGCTGGCCGTGTTTACCGAGATCACCCTGCGGCTGATGCCGCTTCCGAAGGCGAGCACCGACCTGCTCGTGCTCTTTCAGACCCCTGCCGTGGCGATTGCCGTCGTGCCGAAGATCATCGCCGAAGGCGGTATAATACCAACAGCTATAGAATTTATGGACCGTACCAGTATCGAGGCTTCATGCAGATATCTCAACGAGTCCCTGCCCTGGGAAGCAGCCGGTGCGATGCTGTTGATCACGCTTGACGGGGCCGATGCCGCGCAGGTCGAACGCGAGTCCGAGATCGTCGGCGAACGATGTCTGGCTGCAGGGGCCATTGAAGTCTACGTGGCCGACAACGCGACGACATCCGAGCGTGTCTGGAAGGTGCGCCGCAATATCGCCGAAGCGTTCAAGGTGCGCAGCCCGCGCCAGAGTCTTGAAGACATCGTCGTGCCGATCGCCGCGATTCCGGCGATGGTCGAGGGCATCGAAAAGCTGGCACGGGAGTGGGATATCGCGATTCCCTGCTACGGCCATGCGGGTGACGGAAACCTGCATGCGACGCCCGTCATGAATCCGTCCTGGACCGAAGCCGAGTGGGCCGCGCGGCTGCCGGAGATTCTGAAGCAGCTGTATGCGATGGCTGTCGGGCTTGGCGGAACGCTGTCGGGCGAGCACGGCATCGGCCACAAGAGAAAAAGCTATATGCCGATGGTCTGTTCGCAGGCGTATCTGGAGATGCTGCGCGGCATCAAGCGCGCGCTCGATCCGTCCAACATTCTCAATCCGGGAAAGATTTTCGATCTCAGCTGATCTGACCTTTTCTGCCCCACGCGGCCCACTGGGTTCCGGCGGGAATCCCTGTAAGGCTCTGCTCAAGCCATTCCAGCCAGGGTAATGATGCCGGAATGGCATTCAGCCAAGCGGTGCCGGCTGGCGTGAGCCCGGCCCGGCGCATGCCGGCCCTGGCCGCGCGCGGCGTTAACAGCCGCGCGTCCCGGTCATATGGCAGCCGGCGCATGACCCATTGCACGGCGGGATGCAGGGGGTTGTGTTCGAAAACGAAGAACCATCCGCCGGGCACCAGGACGCGTGCGACCTCCGCCATGAATGCCTGGCGCGAAGGATCATTCAGGTGATGCAGCAGGCAGGAGCAGACGACCCCGGGTATGGCGGCGTCGGGAAACGGCAACCGCGCTGCATCAGCCGCCACCAGACCGTCGGATGTTCCGCTGTAGGTTCGCAGCAGAGCCAGACTGGAATCCAGCAGCACGGTCCGGCAGCCCTGCGAAATCAGTTCAGCCGCGAATTCGCCGTTTCCGGCACCGGCTTCAAGCCACCACGGAACATCGCGTGCCAGATTCCGGAGAAAAACGGCTTTGCGGCGCAGATACACGCTGCGTCCATTGCCGAAAACACGCCGGTTGTCGCCGGCGAATCCTTCCGCGGTCCACAGAGGATCAGGCTGGTTCATGGTCATCCTCTCTTTTGCTTCATTCAATAGCGCAGCCAGTCAGGAAACCCGAATGGTTTTATTTCGAGACAGTTCTGCAGATTCATCGGGCCATTGATCAGGTAATAAAGAATGACCACGGCAGCGAGAATCAGCAAGCGACGGCGGGGGGCGGTTCCAACCTCGGCCACCGCATAGCCTGCGCCGACCGCCAGGAGCGAGGCTATCGGCAGCCGGTATCTGCCGACCACGACGAATGCGGCGATCATCAGCGTGAGCAGGGCCGTATTCATGGCCAGAAACTGGCCGAGGCTGCGGTATCGAGCGCTGCGGCGGCTCAGAAGAAGCAGGGCGATTCCGACGAGGCCGAGGGGCGCGAGCATTCCGAACCGCATCAGGAAAGGACTCGCGAGTGCCGGTGACTTTTTCTCCATGACCTGCAGGCTGACGTTGCTGGGCAGTTCCCAGGCGCCCCACAAGAGGACAAGCTTTCGCCCCATCAGGCTGAACCAGCCTCCGGGTGAGCTCCAGGTCCCGATCGTCTGGCGAAGCCAGAAGCCTGCCTGCTCACCCGGCGGCAGGGCCGCCGCTTCGCGCACCAGCCGCGGATATCCTCCGGCATAGTTGAATGTGCCGTTCGAGCCGGCATGATTGCCGATGAACACATTGTCGCCGAAATTCAGCGTTCCGATGACCGCTGACCCGCTTTGCAGCCAGTTTCGCACAGGTATCACCAGAAAAAACGGGATCCACAGGATCAGCGTGGCGGCGACCATTCTCCGGCTTGCGCCGCGCCTGAGCTGCCACCAGAGAATGACCGGCCAGAGCACGGCGATGTTTGGCCGCAGCAGGTGCAGACAGCCCATGAGCGCCGAAACGGCCACGCTCTGTCCCCAGCCGGCCCCGAGACCGGCGAGGGCTGCGATCAGCACGGCCAGGCAGATATTGTGAAGTGGTTCCAGGAGCAGAAACTGTTCGAAGAAAATGAACGGCTGATACAGCGCGAAGCAGATGCCCGTCACGGCGGCTGCGGCCGTCCCGAGCCCGAACCGGCGCAGCGCCAGGAACATCAGCGGCCCGATGCCCGCTCCGAGCAGCATCTGAAGCGAAAACATCGTTTCCTGATCACCGCCGAGCCACAGCACGAGCCCGAGCAGGTGGTAATATCCCGGGTTGGTGTAAAACACCGCCTGAGACGTCTGCCCGGCTGCGACCGCCTTCGCCATGTTCAGGTGAATGGCCATATCCGAGATCGGCGGCGGGTAGTAGTAGAAGCCGTACTGGTCGGTCAGCTCTGCATGCACGGCGAACCGCACGGCGAAGCCCATGATCAGCAGGCCGATCGCGATCAGGGTTCCGGCGCCAATAGACGGTCTGCTTGCCTTCATGCGCGATACTATAGCACGCGTTTGTCGTCTTCTCTACAGGTCCGATACGAGGCGATGCCCGTCGTTCGACAGGCTCGCTTGGAATGCGGGAATGACGTTGTCGTTGGATTGCCATGATTCGAGGCCGTGCCGGTTGAACTTCCCCGGGTGAGGCTGTAGCATGAGCGTGCCTGTGCAGACTCCCAGAACGGGCGGAGGTTTTCATCATGTCGCACCCGCTTCAGACAACCGGTCGAAAGTTCACGTATGCCGATTACCTCGCCAGTCCTGAAAACGAGCGGTGGGAAATCATCGACGGCGAATCGTTTAAAATGGCCCCGATACCTGGCTCAGCGCATCAGGAGATATCAGCGAAACTCGTTGACCTTCTCCGGGCGTTTTTCCGAGATCGGCCCGGCAGGGTCATTCAGGCGCCCGTCGATGTGCGCCTTCCCAAGCCGAGAGAATCCGTCGAGCGAACGACGACAGTGGTGCATCCTGATATTCTCGTCGTCTGTGACGAGGAAAAGATCGATGAACGAGGCCTCAAGGGGGCACCCGACTTGATCATCGAGATCCTGTCGTCCGCGGCCGCCTCTCACGACCGCATCCGCAAGCGCGATATTTACGAGAAACATGGGGTGAAAGAGTTCTGGCTGGTCAGCCCCGGCGACCGCAGCGTGACGATTTTCCGCCTGACCCCGAACGGCGCCTTCAGACCGCCGGAAATCAAAGACTGCGACCGGCTCAAAGTCAAAGTCTCCATTTTCCCGGGCCTCGCAATCGACTTCTCCGAGGTCCTCCCCCCCCGCCCGAAACGGAAGTAGATGGTCCGGCGGCCCTGGAGATAACCGGTTTGCAGCGCGGCCGTGAAGGGGATTGTGATGGGCTTTTGACACCTGGGTGGTGAATATCCGGCAGATGAGTCCGGCCGGAATCGCCAGACTCCGCATACCCCGGTCGATTTCGTTCCGGACGATGCCTGGCATGAAACCTGCGATACGCGGCCTGCACAAAATAATGGACAGTGAGGTCGTGTGATGAAATCGATGCGTTGGCTTCTGATCGCTCTGGTGATGCTTGCCGCTCCCGCAACCGGCTGGGCTCTCAACGAGTGGACGGTACTGATCTACATGGTGAACGACGACAAGGACACCGTCATGGAAGAAGCGAACGCCCGGAACGTCCAGGCGATGACGCGCGTCGGCCCGCCCGCCGGCTGCGAAGTGCTTGTGATCGAGGATCGCACCGCGAAAGGTTCGATTTTCAACAGCAACAAGGGTGGGGAAGCCTCGATCTACGCGATTCAGAAAGGCGGCGTCACCGTCGAGAAAGAACTCGGCGAAGTGAACATGGGCTCGCCCAACGTCCTGTGGGATTTTCTGAAACTGGCCGTCGAACGTCATCCGGCGCAGCGGTATGCGATCATCTTCAACAGCCATGGCAGCGGCATCTTCTCGTGGCGCGGAACGGGCGGAACCAGCAGCAGCCGGCCCGGCGAAGTCATTTTCAACCCGAACGAGCGGTTCGTGGCATACGATCATGCTGACAACGATTGTCTGACCGTCTTCGAAATCGTTGAAGTCCTCAAGAGTTTTAAAGAGAAACTGAACGGGAACCGGCCGATGTCGGTGATGGCGTTCGATGCGTGCCTTCCCGGCTCGATCGAGGCGGTGTATCAGTTCCGCGATTCCTGTGAAGTAATGGTGGGTTCGGCTGATACGACCGGAATCAACGGCTACCCGTATGGGAAGATCCTGACCGCGCTGCAGGAGCTGAAGGGCTTCGAGGAGAAGCAGGGCTTCAC
>CAZQYQ010000325.1:0-4772 GCA_964597625.1 uncultured bacterium | reverse complement strand
GAATGCGAACACAATGGCTGTCGGTGGCGTATTCGTCAAAGGATATTATTCGAGCGGGACCTCGTCATCAGGCCGGAATACCGTCGTTCGCGTCGTCGTTGTCGACACCAAGCCGCCGGCAACGTTCGAGTGGCTGAATTTCAAAGATGGCCTCAGTGCTGTTGCCGGGAAAACCCTCAAAGATGCCGTTCCCGCTGGAAGCGATTCCGTTCTCAAGTTCAAAGTATATGACAATAACCCCGTTATTGGTGCCTCAACGTTCAACAACATCCTGACGTTATTCCCCGAAATGGATCAGATGGCGTTCTATGAAGGCGGAAAAGTCGGGAATGACGTGGGCATGCCGAGTTCCGATCCGAAGCATCCCTTCCAGGCCTACAAGCGGTTTGTCGAACCCGTAAAAGAAGGCTTCACGGCTGCCGCGCTTAATCCGCAACTGGTCTATAACGTGGACGTTCCCGCATACATTGGCCTGGATGTCAGCGGTGACCCGCGATTCCCTTCAAATAAGGGAAAATTCGTCCTCCCGGTCCAGAAGTTCCTCTGGAAGTCGGCGGGTGCTGATTCGGCTCTCCAGATCACAAATCGCACCATCTATGATTCGAATGGCAATGCCGTTTCTGATCTTGATGCCCTCGGAGAAGAATTCATGGGCTTCTCATCCTTCGACGTGGAAGTTCCTCTCGAAAGCCTCAAAGAGCCCATGGGCTTCAACTTTGCTGAAAAATCTAAGCCATACTCTCTTGATGGACTGAAGCTGCCGGCCGGAATTCCTGCCGGAGTGCCGGTTTTTGACGGCAAGCTGCAGAGTTATAAATGGTCGAACAAGGCATTGAAAATCTTCCCTGTCTGTTCAGACGGCATCGGAAACCAGTCGCCTTCGCCGGCAGCGGTCGCTGACATTGTCGGCACGAAATTTTCCGGCGTCGAGGTGACCTCCGCCAATAACGCCGTGTGTAAATGGAGTGATCCGGCTTCGAATCTCGAGGGTGCTGTTGCTGGCACGGTAATTCCGGCCGGCAGTCTCGGCGGCTGCACGAAAAATGGTGGAAATCCCACGAGTTGGGGGGCCTTCCTGAATATCACGCAGCTGAAAGATGAATCCAAACCGTATATAGCTCTGGAAATATTAAATGCAAAAAACAATCAGCGGGTTGTCTATGGCAACCTCGCAGCTCAGGCGCGTTCTCCGAAATACTGGGAGGCCTTCAAAAACGCCGGAAAGGCTGATGCCGTCCAGGTTCTTGATTCGAATGCAAGCGAGGCGGAATACATCGGTGTTGCATCGAAACAGGCAGAAACCGAAGAGTGGGTATTCGACGGAGAGAAGGACGTGAGCTCTCTCATCGATTTCCAGACGAACCTCGAAACGTTTAGACCCTGGTTCTATGCGGTTGACAAAGCCATCGAGGTTGAACCAGATTTCTGGAATAATCACTGGACAAGCGCCGGCACCGATGGGTCAGGCTATAAACTGGCCTATCAGCATGATACGCGTGAGCGCCTTGTTTTCAGATACTGGGCCTGGGATAACGTCAACGGATTCAACTTCAACAGCAGTAACTATCCAAGCGGGCTGGAAATAAAGAACGGCGCGGAGAAATTCAATGCCGCCGGCGGCAATAAGGTGCTGGCGAAATGCGAAATGCTCGACAAGCCTGCATGGCCGAATTCCGGTGGCGTGGTTCCTGAAGATCAGTTCTGGCCCGATTATATATTCCACAATCCATCCCTGTCCGGATCCACGGGCGGAAGTTACGAAGAGTGTTCGCTTGCCCTTTCCGTAAAGGATGAAAGCGGGAATGCAAGACGGATCAAGGTCTACTTCAACATCGCGGTACCCGGAACGGAAATCATCAGAACCCTCGAAGATAAACGAGAACGAAAGTAATACCGGAAAAGCAAAAGCCGCCCGAGGATTTTCTCGGGCGGCTTTTGCTTTTCCTCAGTGCTGATCAGACTGGTCTGTCCCGTGCTTCTCGAAATACTCAGCGACTTCCTTTACACGCTGTTCATGCGGGGTCTGCAGGGCAAGAATTTTCTTGCGGGCAGAGGCTGCCATGTCTGATTTAGGCGCGAGGGTCATCACTTTCCGATACGCGGCAATCGCGGCTTTCACATTTTCTTTCGCATTGCTTTCCATGTAAAGATCGCCAAGGGTGAGGTATGTATCAGGATCTTCCTTGTTGGAAACGGCCATTGCGACGATATTGAGGGCTTCGGTCGGCTTTTTTTGAGACCTGAGTTCCATGGCGCGGTTCAGCATTTCCTCTTTTGAGGCACCGCTGAGCGCCGCTCGTTCTTCCTCAACGATCGAAGGGACACCGGATGCCACCGTATCTGAAGCAACCAGCGGCGCCTTTACAAGAGCAGGTTTGATTGTAACTGTCTTGGGAGCGGAAGCGGTCTGGGATGATGCTTCAAGGGCCTGGGCGGCGGCAAGTTTCTTCCTGGCTTCGTTGATGGCTTTCAACCGGGCTTCCGTCTTGTCGGCCAGGTCTTTTTCTGGTTTTGAGGACAGAACATGTTTGTATTCTGCGCTTGCTTCATCCCACATGGATGCGAATTGGAGATAGACCCCGAGAAGATACCTGCCGTTCAGCGTATCCTCACTTTTGAGTTTTGCCCGATAGAAATTCAGCGCGGTCCGAATAAAGCCATCATCCTCTGAAAGATAGTTCGGATCGAGATCCGCAGCTTCTATAAACAGGGGAAAAGCCTCATCGAACTTTCCGAGCGATTTCGCATTTTTTGCCTGCTGGAAAAGAGATCGCGCTTTCTGGATCTCCGGGGGAAGGGTCGGGTCGGCGGTGTACGATGCCGACTGATCTTTGATGATCTTGTCGAGATTGATAATGCGATTCGCAACATCAGCCAGGCCGAGTTTAAGACTCTGGGCCTTTCTGTATGAAACGATCGCCTGCCTGTAATTTCCAGCGCCTTCCTGGCAACGCCCCAGCCCGACCCAAAGTTGATAATCCTGCGGGCGCTGCTTGAGCCTGTCCTCCAGAAGAGAAATTGCTTTTTGAAAATCCTTTTGCTTGTACAGATCCTTAACTTCATTTAAAACCGCGCTTGTAGAGCGTGATTGACCTTGCTGTGCTGCCTCTCCTGGAATGACAGAGCCCAGAAGCGCGGTTGATAATGCGAAAGTAAAAAGTGCCCGTTTCATCCTCTTGTTTCCTTTCCCGGAATGAGATTGACTAATAAATACGCTGCTGCATTTAATGCAGGCTTCGCAGGAGTTCAACCTGTTTGGTTACGTTCTCTTTTCGCACAGACTCTTTGTCTCGCGGATCAAATGCAGAACCGACCGAATCGATTCGCACGATCTCCCGGATTGTTCCGAAGTCGGTTGTACTCGTTGACGTGTGATACGAATAGACCGCGAAACTTGCGATGGAGTAGCCCCATTTGTCGCTGTCCGGCAAAGGAAATTCTCCACTGGTGATGGAGGACGGGATTCGGCAGGAAGCGGTACTCAAGTCGCTGATGAATATGTTCATGGCATTTGTCGTTTTGTTGCTGAGAGACGAGGAGGTTTCCACAAGGGAGTTTCCGTAGGGATTAAAGAATGGGCAAACACCTCTGACAAGGCTTCCGGCATCGTAGGCTTCACGGTGAAGCAGTCTCAATTTTAAAAGGGCGTGCTGTACCCCGCCGAGAGCCGCGTAATAAGCTCTTTTCTGCGAGTGGCCCGAAAGGGTCTGCTTTCTGACGCCTGTTCTGGATGTGCTCATCCAGAACAGAGTGATGAATGTGACCGTCACGAACAGCATGACCAGTGGAAGTGCCATTCCGCTTCGTCTATTCATCAGTCAAGCCTCGCCTTTCTGGTGTACAGAATGATCGGAGGGTTGCGATCGTATTCGGAATCTTTATGGCTTTTTGATTTCCATTGAACGACCACTTTGATGTCTTGCAGATCAAAATCTTTTGTCGTTGCATTGGGCACTTTTTCTTTATCAAGCAGCCGTATGTCTTTATTGACAATGGTCGTTTTCGAATCAATCTCCGTTGCAGAATGGGATTCAATTCCGCCATCACACCTGTCGTGATACTCGATTTTCGGGGCTTTAATGTCGTTCCATGGAACATTTGCCGTATAAATTTTATATCGAAGGTCGACATAGGGGCGCACGGGATTCGGGGCCTGCCATGCGGAATCGCTTGCCACAACAGGGTAGGGGAGGTCCATGAGGATTTTATCCATGAGGTCGCATGAATACTGAAGCGCTTCGGCCTCCGCCTTGTCGTCTTTTGAGCCTTTGGTTACCGACGTAAGCATGTCACTGATCGGCAGTATTGCGAATGCAAGAATCAATACTGCCATCATGACTTCGATCAGGGACATTCCATGCTTGTTTTTCATGGAATACTCCCTGTTTCGATGGGGACTTCAAATGGCGCTTCTATTGATTCGCTCACCTTCGTATCGGGAAATTTCGGATGATGAGCCGTGATGTTCACTCGAACGAAGTTCCGCCTGTTCACGGCCAATTCCGACGGATCTGTCGTTTGGCCGATAACCATGGTGATCTGTTCCGGATTCTCGCAGATCACCTGCCGCAACGGCGACGTCGGCTGGTCGGAAGAGCCGCCAAACAACTCTCTGGTATAAACAATCGAACCGTTTGCAATGGATATCCGGGATACCATGACTTCCGGAGAGCCGATGTCCGGCATTCCAGGAATGCCTTCCCGGGCGGGCTGACAGATAAAAAAGGCCATCAGATTCTGATTGGCTGCAGGAAAGGGAATGGTTGTCGAGT
>CAZQYQ010000324.1:0-4788 GCA_964597625.1 uncultured bacterium | reverse complement strand
ACCGCTGCGCCCACCGATAACAGGAGGGCGAGCAGCGGGTCCCTGGCCCGCATCGGACTGTAGAATCGCATTGATAACCTCCGTGATTCCAGAGATGGAAGGTTCAGACTTTCCAGTATTTTCGAAAGTTTGCTTTCAACAATTTCGCGTAAACATACCAATCGGAATAAGAGATAATTTCTTCCTTCTTTCCCTTATCGACAGTCTGCAGCCGATTATTGAGAAGCAACTGCGCATGATTCGCAAAGGCGGTTGCCTGGACCTTTCCAGGGGAGCCCCCCTCGAGGATCGTCACCATTCTGCCCTTGCAGAGATGCCTTCCGGTTGAGAACACTTCGCGGAACAACTCCAGCAGGCCGTGCTGGCTGACCAGAAGATGTGTACCGGCATCATCAGCCAGGATGCCCGTTCCCCATGGGATGATCAAAAACTCCGGGTCATACTGCTTCAGAATCGGAACGATCAGTTCGCGCCAGCAGACCAGATACTCGCGATCGCCGTATCCCGACGGCAGCGGAATATTGACGTTGTAACCGATCGCGGGCTGCTTGCCGATTTCCGAGTAGTGGCCGGTGCCGGTGCGACCTGGATACTCGTGCAGCGAGATCGTGAGAACGTCGCGACGCTCCCAGAAAATTTCCTGGGCTCCGAGACCGTGTTCGGCATCGAGATCGAGGATCGCAATGCGTTTGAGGCTGAATTTTTTCGAAAGGTAATGAGCGCCCGCCGCCGCATAGTTCAGCAGACTTCCGAAGCGGGAACTCTTGAAGCCTGCGTGATGGCCAGGCATGGCGGTCAGACAGGCCGCATTGGGAATCTTCCCGTCCATGATCAGGTCGATGGCATCGAGAACGCCGCCCGCCCCGAACCGGGCAACCTCGAACGACTTTTCCATGACGGGCGTGTCCGGGTCGAGATGATCGACGCCATGCGTGCAGCGTTTGTGAAGCATCTCGAGATACTCGGGATCATGAATCTCCCGAAGTCTTTTCATCGTCGCGATGTCGGCTTCGTGAATCTGATCGGGCCACATGCCGGCATTGACCAGTTCTTCAATGATAACCTGCAGTCTGGCCCCATCCGGCCCGGAATTCAGCGGATCGTGAAGCAGGAGGTCGGGGTGATACATGATGACCCCACCCTGTATTTCTGATTCCATCGTCAGGCGCGCAGGATGCGCTTCCCCCTTTCGCGGCGGATGCCTTGTTATCTCTTCATCGGCAGAAAGATCCCGCCGGTCCACAGCATCCTTCGAAAAGGGCTTAAAACTTCCCAACCAGGCCGACGATGGGCCCCTGAAACTCTTTCTTTGTGACGAAGGAATTCGTCGTATTTTCAGGTTCCCGTTCGGAGGTCGTTTGTTTATCACCTCGACCGGGGCGGCCGCTCCCACCACCAGTTCCCGAGGTGCGAAATCCCACGGCGATGAACCAGTATCCCCTTTTTTCATCATCGGGATTCGTCACCTGGTAACCCAGATAATATTGATCATGGGGCGTTTCTCCGGTTTGACGATCTTTTGTGGGCGGGATCATCGGCTCTCCAGCCCCCTGTTCCCGCTTCATTCCAGATTTCTGCCCGTCATCCGAGTCTTTCATCAGCATCGGAATAATGAATCCGTGGGGCAGACCACCTGATATTTTCCGAGGAATCTGATCGAATTTCTCACGGAGCTCAAAAATCGGCCGCAGGAATCTGATTTTTTCGGCTATCGCCATCGGCGAAGGACGCCCGCCGCCGGGTCTCTGGTCTCTCCTGTCATCTGAGTTCTTCAGCGAAAGGGTGAGGTCCGGCTCAAAAGCAGGGATCCTGGGTGTGAAAACGAAGACCGGTGAAGGGCTCTTCGCAATCGGGCGCAGAGGCAGCCAGCCAAATTCTGGCTGGCCGATCGCGCCGGAACGGGATCCGGCATGTGCATGGGGTATAAAGCAAGCAGCCATGATGAGAATCAGAAAGAGAGCGCAGGAGAACATCTTCATGTGTGCCTCTTTCAGATTGAATTTCAAACGTGCATGCACTCAATCGGCATCAGATCCTGATTTTCAGCCCGTCTGCCATGTTAATAAAGCTTAAGGCTTCAGAGACACTCTTCAAGAATGTGCCGGCTGGAGTGTGAAACCGTCCGATCCCGCAACATTCAGCTCAAACAAAAGCAGGCCTGCACCTATCATGCAGGCCTGCTTTTGTGAGCCGGAAAAACGTCAGCGCTTTTCAGTGCCGGCGCGTGCGGAGTTCCAGGCTTCAAGCGCAGCATTGTATTCATGCAACGCCTTTTCTTTCTGATCAGATGTTGTTTTCTGATCCTGGACGGCGGTCACGTATGCAAGATAAGCCGCTTCATACCGGGCTCTCGCAGGGTCAGCCGCTGTATTTGCCATGGCAGAAGGAGTTGCCGATGCAATGACGGAAGCGGAGGAAACCGGTGTCGGGGGCGGTTGAGGGGCAAGTGCGGTATACGCCATCACGCCGGCTTTTTTCACCAGCTTGCTTCCGATCCAGCTGCCGATTTTGCCACCGATGATGTCACCGCCGACAAGGCCGATGATCGGAATCGCCAGGGGCCCGGCGCCGGCAAAGAGGGCAGCACCGGCCATGACGCCGAGGGCTTCACCGATAAGGCTGCCGACAGCCGTGGCTGAGCCTTCAACGGCAAGTCTTCTCTTGTCGAGACCCTGCCATACTTCACGCACCGTAACGGATCTGTCTGTGAGTTTCGCGCTGATGACGCCTTCGGCAAGAGGCTTCACATAAGCTCTTGTCATCGCGGAGGCGATTCGAGAGCCGATGATTCCGCCGGTTGCCGCCCCGACCGGTCCACCGATGGCCAGCCCCATGACCGCGCCGATCGACAAGCCGACGAAACCGGTAATTTTGCCGGCAATGCCACTGACCGCACCGGCGCCGAGCTTGGTTTCAACCCAGACGGGGTCTTTCACCTGCTCGATTTTTTTCGCTGCCTTTTCTTTCAGGCGTGAGAACAGGCCTTCACCGGCCTCGGCAATCCCGGCCGCACCGCCGATCAAAGAGCCGATCAGCCACAGGCATACGATCGCACGCCATGCGGTTTTTTGCATATTCATACCCCTTGCAACACGATCACATCATGCAGAACAAAAACCAGCCCTGAACGAACCCAAAGCTCCATGAGGACGAAGGGCAACAAGCTGGCTCAGGAACAAAGCGCCGGACCCAATCTCATCAGAGAGAGATCCGCTGTACAATCATACTCACGGAATGCCTTTCCCGCCATGGAGAGATGCCTCATTCCCTGAGAGCACCGGCGGTGATCCCATCGATGATTTCGCGCTGAAAGAGCCAGAAAAGCAGAATCAGGGGGATCGAACTCACGGCCGAGCCTGCCATCAGCGTTCCCCAGTCGGTCGAGTAGGGCCCCTGGGTCAGCATCGCAAGACCGAGCGGCAGGGTGCGCCTCACCGCCGAGTCGGTCAGAATCAGCGGAAACAGAAACGAGTTCCAGGTGACGATCGAGGTATTGATGATCACGACCGCGAGCGCCGGCCGGCAGAGCGGGAAGAGGACATGCCTGAGAATGCCAATTTCGCCGGAGCCGTCGGCGCGTGCGGCATCTTCAAGATCGGCCGGAAGCGCGGAGATATACTGCCGCAGCAGAAACACATTGAAACTGTCCACGCAGAAGGGCAGAATCAGCGCCCAGAGCGAGTCATGGATGCCGATCCGCACTGCCAGATCGAGAATCGGGACCATCAGCGTCTGCCTGGGCACCATCAGCGTCACCAGGACAAGCGCAAACAGCGCGTTTTTTCCCGGAAACCTGTATCGGGCGAACGCATAGCCAACAAGAACCGACGAAAAACCATTTGCAACAACGACAAAAACGAGAACGAAGAGGCTGTTCAAAACATATCGCATGAAGCCGCCACCACCGAACACGGTGCGGTAATGCTCAAGCGTGAACCCGACCCCTGCTGCCGACATTCCCGGCTCAACGGAGATCACGGAGCGCAGCAGCATATATACCAGTGGATATAAATATGTCAGGAGCAGGAGGCCAAGCGCCAGCGAAAGCAGCGGGCCTGCCGTGCGGCTGCGCGGCTGAGCCTGAACCTGAACGGGCTTCTCATTCGCTTCAACAGGGACGGCGGCCCGGCTCATGTGTTTTTCTCCTGCAGGACACGCATCTGCAGCAGCGACAGGCCCATGATCACGGCGAAAAGCACCCATGCCATCGCCGAGGCGTATCCCATTTCATGGTATCGGAACGCCGTTTCATACACCCTGTGCACGAGCGTATCGGTCGTTCCAAGCGGGCCGCCGCGCGTCAGCGTGAAAATTTCGGGAAACACCTGCCAGCTGCGGATGGTGTTGATGACGATGATAAACAGCGCCATCCCGCGAATCTGCGGCAGCGTGATATGCCGGAACTGAGCCCACTCGCCCGCGCCGTCGACTTCCGCGGCTTCATACAACTGGGCAGGCACCGATTTGAGGGCTGCAAGAAACAGGACCATGTAATATCCGACGGAAGACCAGATATCCATCGCCATGATCGCCGGCATTGCCCAGGCGGTTTCAACCAGCCACGAATGGCGTGGCAAGCCCACCAGCGAGCAGACCGAGTTCAACAGTCCGTCCGGCGCATACAAGGATTTAAAAATCGTTGCGATGACGACCATCGAAATGATCGACGGCAGGAAGAATGCCGACCTGAAAAGCCCCTGGAGAGCGCGCACACGTTCGATCAGCAGGGCGAGAGCCAGCGCAAGAACAGTTGTGACAGGCGTCGTCCCGAGAACGAAAAACAGCGTA
>CAZQYQ010000323.1:0-4830 GCA_964597625.1 uncultured bacterium | reverse complement strand
CAAGAGAATAATTTGCGCTTGCCGTATCGACATTAAAGATCCAGGTTGCGACTTCCGGATTCGTCGCGATAAAACGAAGATCCCATCTGAAGAGATCGTCCTTGGGGGTAAATGGATTATTTGTCTGTCCGGAAGTGAGAAACGGCCCCTCAACAAGCCGGGATCTGGAATCCACCGTCGCAATGGTGTTCATCAGAGACGCGACGGATTCGGGCGGCAGATTGTCCAGCCGCGCGTTCCGATACCTGTCGATCGATAGCCGCATGTCGTAAAGCCGGTCTCGCAGCAGTCGTTCCCGCGCCTTCATATCGAACAGCTCGACGGTGGGAATTGCCAGAACCGCAAGGATCGAGATGACCGATACGACAATGATCATCTCGATCAGCGAAATTCCATCCCGGATAGGTGGAGCGGCATGCCGGGAGACCGGTTGCTTACGAAAAAACGGTGATTCGCCCATGCGGATAATCTAGCCGAAACCTCAGGGAATTTCCAGCATCTGACACGACTGACTCATCTGGCTGGAGAATGAAGGGTTTTCCCGGGCTTGGAATATTCCCGTTCATCTGGATACCCAAAGAGTTATACTGCTGGGTAATCAGAGGCTTCCTGTCTTGCCCTGACCGACAGAGTGAATTACACAGATGCGGAGGATGAACAGATGGTTCTGCGACGACGCTCGAATCTCTCACCCGGCCCGGTAGCGGTCATTTCCCTGATCCTGTGGTTGGCTTCTTCCATCGCGGCAGTTGCAGGCGATTGGGAAGCGTTCGAGATCAATGCGCAGTATCGCGGATCCGTGAAGCAGGCCTCTGAGCGGCTTGGGTGCGCGATCGGGTATTTTCAGGGACTTCCCGACGGACAGAGCCAGGTGATTTTTCATGCCTGTGTCCAGGACCCGGAAAAGAACAAAAAATATTATGCGTTCAGAGTCAATGAAACCTGTTCCCGTGGCGTGGCAACGCTGAAGAAAACAGCCGAGATTTACTCGAAATTCGAAGGATTTGAGGCGTCTCATCAGGATGCAGCAAAAGACCTCCTGCTTCTTCTGACAGAGCTTCGGCGGTCTGATTTTGATCCGAAACCCGGCGAGGCGATCGAAATCAATGGTATCAAAATGAAGCTCGACTGCTCGACGGGTGATCGGGGCAAAAAGAGGGAAGTCTCCGTGACGAGGCCCG
Source organism: uncultured bacterium (assembly GCA_964597625.1). Taxonomy (GTDB): domain Bacteria; phylum Muiribacteriota; class Ozemobacteria; order Ozemobacterales; family Ozemobacteraceae; genus MWAR01. The sequence goes on along the minus strand of CAZQYQ010000323.1, from coordinate 3,649 downwards.
GCAAACAGCCTGTCGAAGGAAAATTCTTTTTCAGGCGGCAGGTGCCGAATGCCCCCTGGGGGCTTGAGAAATTTCGGCTCAAACGCGGCAAGGTTTCGGTTTCCTTCGTCGTTCAGAATCTGGATAAAATCAAAGCGGCCTACGGGGTGAAAACACCCTTCGATGCATGGGTGTTTTCGCGCTGAACGGATTTTCATGCCGACCAGGTTCCTTTTCGCTCTTACAACAGGGGTCGGCGCGTTTCTGACATTCGTTGTCCAGCCGATGGCCGGGAAAGCGGTTCTCCCGGCCCTTGGCGGGGCACCGGCAGTCTGGACGGTTTGTCTGTCTTTTTTTCAGCTGGCTCTTCTTGCCGGATATGCCTATGCGCATCTTGGAATCGGGAAAGCCGGGCTGATCCGGCAGGCTCCCGTGCACCTTCTTCTGCTTCTGGCGGCCACGCTGATGCTTCCGCTCGATATCGGACACGTTCAGTCCGTGATGAATTCCTCCGGCGCCGGAAGTGTGACGGCAAAGCCCGAATGGGCGCTTCTTCTGTGGCTCGTGCGAACCGTCGGCCTTCCCTATGCCCTGCTGGCATCAACCGCGCCGCTGTTGCAACGCTGGTTTCTCGAGGTCCGTGAAGACCAGGCCGCTGATCCCTATCCGTTGTATAGCACGAGTAATATAGGAAGCATGGCCGGTCTGCTCGCTTATCCGTTCCTGATCGAACCATACCTGTCTCTCGGCGAACAGACGCGGTTGTGGAGTGCCGGCTTCATTTGTTTTACGATGCTGGTCTTTCTCTGCATGATTCGTCTGGCGGCTGGTCCTGGGAAACGGAGAACTGCTGATGGTCAGAACCTGGTGCCGGACGTTGAAATAGTGAGCGATGATTACCACAACCGTATAATCAATGGAACTATATATCATGCTCCCGTTTCCATGAGCGGCGGAGAGGAACAGCCTTCATACGGCTCGTGGATGTTCTGGAGCGCGCTGCCAGCCAGTCTGCTTGCCGGAGTCACGGCGCATGTGTCGACGGATGTCGCCCCGCTTCCGCTCCTGTGGGTTCTTCCCCTCTCGGCGTATCTGCTTTCCTTCATCATCGTCTTCGCGAAGCCCGCGGAAGCATTGTCCTGGAAACCGCTTGCCGCAATGCCCCTTGCATGCGCCGTTCTGATGCCGCTCCTTATCTGGAAAGCATCGGCACCGATCTGGATGCAGGTTGGGGTCCATGTGACGGCGTTCTTTTCGATCTGCCTCGTCTTTCACGGGCTCATCGCCCATACGCGTCCTTCCCCTGAGAAGCTTACGGGCTTTTATCTTGCCGTCGCCACCGGCGGAGCCCTGGGCGGAGCGTTCAACGGTTTTGCGGCTCCCCGGCTTTTTTCCAGTCTTGTCGAGTATCCATTGGTTCTCGCCATTGCGGCTGTTTTCTATCCCGCCTCCTCTTTTCAGGCCGGAGATCGCGGACGTGTCGGATGGATCGCGTCGGTCCTTTTCACGGCAGCTGTCACCGGAATCATGTGGAATACCGGTGCTTTTGGATCCGGAGCCTCGGTTGAGATGCTGTTCATGACTGTCGCGGCGACAACGCTCCTGACTTTTCTTGCATGGCGACAGCCGAGGTTCTGGGGAATGACATTCGCGATCCTTCTTGCGGCAGGGATGAATTTTGCCGGCAGCGACAAGGGAATCCTTCTGAAAGCGCGAAGTTTCTACGGCGTGTTTCAGGTTGTCGAGACTGGTTCGGGCCGTTATCACCTGCTTGAACACGGAAACATCCATCACGGCGGACAGCTTCGCGTGCCGGGAAAACAGCAGATCCCCCTCTTTTACTATGCCCGCGAAAGTCCCGTCGGAAAAGTTTTTCGTGAAATGGCCATCGGGAGACGCTCCAGGAATGTTGCCATCGTCGGGTTGGGCACCGGCGGTCTTGCCGCTTACGGCAGGCCCTGGCAGAAATTTACGTTTTTCGAGATCGACCCGTTGATTGCCGGGATAGCGAAGAATCCTGATTTGTTCAGTTTTTTAAGAGATTCAAAAGCAGATACGAGAATCATCCTCGGTGATGCACGCATCATGATCAGGAATGCCGCGGATGGCGCATTCAACCTGATCATCCTCGATGCATACTCCTCGGATGCCATCCCGGTTCATCTTCTTACACGCGAAGCCGTTGAACTCTATAGGCGAAAATTGGCGCCGGGCGGAATGCTGCTTTTTCATATCTCGAACCGGTATCTTGATCTCGAACCCATTCTTGGCGCAGTTGCTTCAAACCTGGGCCTGACGGCGCTGACGGCCCGATACGATCCGGGAGATGACGAAGAGCTTCATTATGAGAACGATGCGCGGTATGTGTTCGGCTCGAAGTGGATGCTTGTTGCAGAAAAAGCCGATATCTTCGGGCAGATCGTCCGCGATCCCCTGTGGCGAACAGCTTCGTCCGGCTCACCCGAATTCATCTGGACCGACGGGTTTTCAAGCATCTGGCAGGCTTATCGGGACAGGTGAGCGAAATGTTTTGACACCATTGTCCGGGTGTGGGTAAGATGGCGCCGGCCGATGCGGACACTTGCATCGGAGGAGAATGGTATGTCTGATTGTTTCGCCTTTCGAACTCTTTTGCTTGCCGGATTCATCATCGCCGGATCGCCATGTATTTCTCCGGTTTCCGCCCAGGAATCCGCTGAAGAGTCCGATCAGACGGCTGTCATCGAAAACGGCTTTTATGATGCGTTATCTCGTGGCCAGGCTTCTGAAGCCCAGGGGATTCTCAACAAAGCGCTCAGCGACCCCTCCTCGACAAATCTCGTGAATATTCCGCAGCTCATACTCGCTCTTGCGAATCATCTTTGCGATATTGGCGATCTTGCCCGGGCAAAGCCCTGGTATGAGCGTCTCGATACGGAATTCGGCAGCCAGATTGCCGATGAAGAGAATCAGAAGTCCTTTCATGAACTGATCAGCGGAAAGCTCGAATGGATCAAGGGTGGCGGAAAAAGGCCCTGGGCTCGTCCTGATGTGATGGGCCTCGCGCGCGAACTCGCCGCGGCCGTTTCGGCGACGGATACCTCAAGGCTCGAGCAGCTTCTGGCGCGCGTCGATGTGTATGTCGGCTGGTGGCAGAGCGAGCTGGAATCTACCCCTCGCGAAGATCTTCTGGGCTTTCTCGGGAAGCATCGCGGCGGGCGCATCGTCTGGTCGAATGAAGCGGAACTGGCTTCCAGAAGCGTGAGCGCGGGTGATCCCGTCGTATACGTGAATACGCATGGATGGAACGTGATGGAGGGCGGATTTACAAACGTCCAGCTCGCGATCCATCGTGTTCCCGAAGGCTGGGAATGGCGCGGGATCGTTCTCGGAGAAACCCGCGAGCCCTGAAGATCAGAACTGAAGGTTGTCTTCCCGCGTCCAACCTTCTTTTTTGCCGTTGTTATAGGAAATATTGAACCACATATATTTCCCGACCTGTTTTGAGGAAAGAATCTTCACGGAAATGCCTTTCGGCACTTTTCCGACCAGATCGGACTTCGTGTCCGGCCTGTTTCTGATCTTGGCGCCGGAATCAGGAATGATGATGCCTGCCTCGGGAAGTTTGCCGCCCTTCACGTATCCCTTGACCGTATCGGAGGGCGCGGCCGGCTTTGCAACCGCTGTACTG
>CAZQYQ010000322.1:0-4839 GCA_964597625.1 uncultured bacterium | reverse complement strand
AAGAAGCTTTGCCTGGCTTGCCTGGGCCAGATCGCCGATTTCATCGAGGAGCAGCGTGCCTCCGCTTGCTTCATGGAAAAGCCCGTCCTTGTCAGCGAATGCCCCCGTGAAACTGCCCTTCACATGACCGAACAGCTCGCTTTCAACCAGATTCTCGGGAATGGCACTGCAGTTCACCGGAATGAACGGAGCCGATGACCGCCGGGAGAGGGCATGAAGCGTGCGCGCGGCAAGTTCCTTGCCGGTTCCGCTCTCCCCCTGGAGAAGAACCGTGCTTTCGGTGTCGGCGACCCGCTCGATCAGATCGATGGCTCTACGAATGGCTTCGGAACGGCCGGCCGGCTTCGTTCTCGTTGCAGAAACAGGATCTGAAACGCCATGGTGGGCGGAGTCCAGAACCTTGCGCACGGCTGCGCGGAGGTCTGAAATTTCGAACGGCTTTAACAGGTAATCACGCGCTCCAAGCCTGACGGCCGTTACCGCCGTTTCGATCGAGGAATAGGCCGTCATGAGAATGCAGGGCGGCCTCGGATGCAGCTCTCCGAGCTTTGTCAGCAGGTCGAGACCGGACATGCCCTGCATGCGGATGTCGGAAATCACGAGCGCCGGATTCCGTTCGATGATGAATGCGAGCGCCCTGTCGGGCGCGCTGAACTCGCAGACCTCATGCCCGTCGAGCTCCAGGGCTTTTTTCAAAGCCCGCAGGAGTTTCACTTCGTCATCGATGAGTACGATACGGTTCGGCATGTTCTGTTCTCACGAAGAGTGTATCACGTCTTTGAATCTGTTTCGGCGGTCCTGAGCGTAAAGGAAAAAACCGTCCATTCGTTATGAAGGCGTTCAGCCCAGATCCGTCCCCCATGCCCTTCGATGATCGACTGGCAGATGGCCAGCCCCAGACCGGTCCCCTGAGGCTTTGTCGTGACCAGGGGCTCGAACAGATGGTCTGCGGCCTCTCCAAGCCCGGGGCCGTTGTCGGCAACCGTGACGACCGCAAATCCATCATCCAGAGATCTTGCCGTAATCCGGATGATCGCAGGCTTCCCTTCGGCGGTTTTTTCCTGCAGCGCCTCCACCGCGTTCCGGAGAAGATTCGACAGCACCTGTCCGATTCCTGTCGCATCGATCAGCACCGTCGCTTCGATGTTCTCCGCAAGCTCCAGGGTTATCTCCTTCCAGAGCTTTTCTTCCGGGTGCGGTTGAGCGATTTCGCGGATCAGCTCGCCGAGAGACGCGGGAGTAAGACGGGGCGGGCGGTTATGCGCGTATTCCAGGAGCGACTCGACGATCCGCCGGCAGCGTTTCGTTTCTTCTATAATTGCATCTATATCATCGGTTTCAACCGGCTTTCCGCTTTTCAGGGCGTCGAGGGCAAGACCGGCGCTGACCAGGATCGTGCCGAGCGGGTTGTTGATCTCGTGAGCCAGGCCCGCCGAAAACCGGCCCAGGACGGCCATCTTCTCCTTGCTCATCAGTTCCTGCTGAACGGCAATCAGCCTGTCCCGGGCGGTCGAAAGCTCCTGGACCATGCGATTGAAGCTGCGGGCGACGGTGCCGATCTCGTCCGTCCCGTCAGGGAGTTCGCCGGCGGGAATTTTCTGCCAGTGGCCGTCACCGACCCGGTCAATGGCCTGCTTCAGACGTTCGAGCGGTCCGAAAAGGCTGCGGGCGAGGAAGTATCCAAGGACAAGAAGGCTGAGAACCTCGAGGATCGCGAGTCGCAGCATCAACTCATCCACGCCTGTCCGGGTCAGCGTTGCCGAATCGGCTTCGTAGCCGACCAGAAGAATCTGTCCGGTCTGTGGAACGGCGGTTGCCCGGATGCGATACAGACGGCCCTGCATCAGTCTCTGAAACGTGGCTTCCCGCGAGGAATACTCCCCGCGGATCCCTTCCGGCCAGTCTTCCGCCTTCCCGCTGACGACCCCGTGCGAATCCCACAGCGCCATCAGGGGAATCGCCGGCGATGCCGGCCTGCGGGCAACAATGAGTTCTGTCTCCGAGCCGGGCAGTGCGGCCTGTTCGACGATGTACCCGAACGTTGAAAGGGGGCCCGTGAGAGCGAGACGCTGTGGGCAGGCACTGCCGGGGACGATCCGTGCCGGCTGCTGGAAAGGATACAGGATGCTTTTCCCGTTTTTCCTGAGATCCAGCCAGTCGAGACGCAGATGTCGCTTGAGATCTTCAACCGTTTTGAAAAGCTCTTCGCGAGCGGGTTCCTCCAGGTTCGATTCCGCGAGGGCCGGAGCAATGGAACCCGCGACACTCGCCAGGAGAGCCTGCTCGCGCCGCCATCCCTCAAGCGTCGATTCGCGCAGGGAAGTGAGCTTGCCCAGATCCGCCTCTTCGAGCTGCAAACCGAGGGTGCGAGCGCCCCAGGTGATGATCAGGCCGGTCAGGGCGACGATCATCAGGGCGAACCCGATTCCGATCTTGAAGCGTATGCTCACATATCCTCACGAACCATTCAATGGATTATAAAAACACCGGAACACGACAACGCAACACAGAGACACGGAGACGCAGAGATGATTGCAGAGATGATTCCGCCTGCTCTTGAGAAACCGTCTCCATGCCTCTATGACTCTGTGGTTCGTCGTATAGACCGCGGAATCAGGCGCTCGACCTCTCTATCATCGCATACTCCGGCTGCGGAATGAAAATATATTTCTGGAAATAAAAAGGCCCCGCCTGCGTTGCCGCGGCGGGGCCGATCGTATCGGTCAGTAGTTGATCAGCTGGGCAAACGAGTCGGGGTCGAGGCTCGCGCCACCGACGAGGGCGCCGTCGATGCCGGGCTGACTCATGTAGGTCTTCATGTTGTCCGGTTTCACCGAGCCGCCGTACAGAATGCGGGTCTTGTCGGAAGCGGAATTGCCGTACCGGCTGTGCAAAAACTCGCGAATCAGCGCGATTGCATCATGCGCATCCTTCGTCGAAGCATTTTTGCCGGTGCCGATGGCCCACACCGGTTCGTAGGCGATAACCATGGTGCCGATCGCATTTTCGGGGACATCCTTCAGATTGCGGTCCATCTGGTTCAGGATGACCTGTTCGGTCATGTTCTTTTCTCGTTCTTCAAGCTTCTCGCCGACGCAGAGAATCGGAATCAGACCATTCTTGACGGCTGCCTGGACCTTGCGGTTGATCAGCTCGTCCGTCTCTCCGAAGACCCAGCGTCGCTCCGAATGGCCCAGGATCACGAATTCGCAGTGAAGGTCCTTCAGCATCGAAGCCGAAACCTCGCCGGTGAAGGCTCCCTTCTCTTCGAAATACATGTTCTGCGCCCCGAGAAGAATCTTCGTTTCCTTGCGCGCCTGGTCGACCGCGTAGATCAGAGGAAACGGCGGACAGATCAGCACATCGCGGTCACGGACATTCGCGATCTTCGGCTGCAGGGCGGTGACGAAGTTTTTGGCTTCGCCCGTCACCTTGTGCATTTTCCAGTTGGCGGCAATCAGCGGATGGCGGGAAGTAGGCATATCAGGCACCTCCGACCATGTTCTTGATGTCGCGCGAGAAGATCTCGATTCCCGGCAGCGTTTTCCCTTCGAGATACTCGAGGCATGCGCCGCCGCCCGTGGATACGTGCGACACCTTTTCGGCAGCGCCCATCTGCTCGATCGCGGCCACGGAATCCCCGCCGCCGACGACCGTCACGGCCTTCAGCGTCGCCATCGTCTCGGCGATAGCGCGGGTTCCGGCATCAAACGGCTTGGTCTCGAAAACGCCCATCGGGCCGTTCCAGAGAACCGTTTTTGCCTTCTTCAGCTCCGCGTTGAACGCGGCAACCGTCAGCGGCCCGATGTCGAGGCCGAGCTGATCGGCCGGGATCGCGTCGGCGGTGACCGTTTTCACGGCAACGCCTTCCTTGATCTCGGCGGCGACAACCACGTCGACCGGCAGCAGAATATTCTTGCCGAGCTTCCTGCCCGTCTCGAGAATCTTGACGGCGATATCGAGCTTGTCGGCTTCGCACAGCGATTTGCCGATCTGCTTTCCCTGCGCCTTCAGGAAGGTGAATGCCATACCGCCGCCGATCAAAAGCGCGTCCACCTTGGTCAGCAGATTCTCGATGACGAGAATCTTGTCGCTGACTTTGGCCCCGCCCATGATCGCGACCATCGGCCGCTCCGGCGACTGGGTCACCTTGTTGAGATAGGTGATTTCCTTTTCCATCAGGAACCCGGCAAAGGCCGGCAGAATATCCGCAACACCCGCCGTGGAGGCATGCGCGCGATGTGCCGTCCCGAAGGCGTCACTGACGTAGATCTCACCCAGGCTTGCCAGAGCCTTGCTGAATGCCGGGTCGTTTTTCTCTTCTTCTGCATGGAACCGCAGATTCTCGAGCATCAGAACCTCGCCATCCTTCAGGCCCCGGGCAAGTTTTGAGGCTTCATCGCCGATGCAGTCGTTCGCGAAGGCAACGTGCTTGCCGAGCAGCTCACTCAGGTGCTTGACAAGCGGCTTGAGCGAATACTTCGGGTCCGGACCACCCTTCGGCCGGCCGAGGTGGCTCATGATCACGAGCCGGCCGCCCTGGCCGATGATGTGTTTCAAGGTCGGAACGGCAGCCCGCATGCGGGTGTCGTCGGTGATGTTCATGGCCTTGTCGAGCGGAACATTGAAGTCGACCCGCACAAGAGCGCGCTTGCCCTTGAACTGGATGTCTCGAATCGTTCTAAACATGGAGTGGAAATCCTCCTCTTGGGTAGTTCAGGACAACAAGATATTACTTCTCGTGCTTGAGCATGTAAAGGAGCAGGTCGCACACGCGGTTGCTGTAACCCCACTCGTTGTCATACCACGACACGACCTTGAAGAACCGCTTCTCGCCCT
>CAZQYQ010000321.1:0-4859 GCA_964597625.1 uncultured bacterium | reverse complement strand
CGGACTGAGAGCACTGCAGATGGGCGGCGGATATCTTCGCAGCTTCGATCTGGCACATGCAACGCAGGCGCTTTCCCTGTATGATCCGAATCCGGTCGAGGCGCCTGTTTCAGCAATGCTCAGCACGCCGAACTACCTGATGATGGGCCTGGAAAACGGGCATCTGTATATCTTCGACGGCGAGTCGTTCAAACCCGTCTCGACAAAAGGGACAGGCGAACTCCTGCGGCTGGCCGGGCTCGCAGGGAAGGCGGACGGCGACATGGTCCTTCTCGGCAAGCGTTCCTGTCTGATGTTCGACGGGCAATCCTTCAAACCCACATTGCCGCTGGCAGAAGCCGGCCTCGATGAATTCACCGGCCTGGCACTCGACCAGAAAAATCCCGGGCTGTTCTGGGTCTCCTTCAAAACCGCGACAGGCGGCGGCTGGGCACTCTACCAGCATCCGGTCTGGAGGGTCATCCCGCACGACCAGCCGGTCCTGGGGATTGTGATTTCCGATCCGTTCGGATTCATCCTGACACCCGACGGAGTCTCCCGGATCATGCTTTGAAGAATTTTTCGATTTCAGCTGCAAACAGGCGGATATCGAACAGGCACGACAGGTGGCCGTTCCGGCTGTTGTAATAGAACGTCTCGCAGTCTGGAAGAAGCGGCGCAGCCAGTTCGGCCTGTTCGCGGGTGAACAGCAGGTCCGACTCGTCGATGATCATTTTCACCGGCATTTTCAGCCTTCCGAGAGCCTGCGACAGGGTCTGCCCAGGCTCGCACAAATCGAAAAGCGCGTTTGCTTTTGCGATAAAGATGTACGAGTTCGCATCAAAATACTGCATGCGCATTAGAACGGTTTTCTCGATCTCTTCCTCGACGAGGAAGCGGCCCGCAAAGCTGTTATACGGGTCCTTGCCGGCTCCACGGCCCTCGGTCGCGAGGCGACGCCCGAAATTGGCATCGGCCCAGTGGTCGGTTCTGGTCGAGGTCACCAGAATTTTGAAGGCGAGAAGCAGGCCGTTTCGGGGCGGCTCCCCATCATGGTAATCGCCGCCATTCCAGCGCGGGTCGAGCATGATCGCCTCGATACCGAGCTGGTTCGGAACCATCAGCGTCGCCGGCCTGACCATGGGCGTGGCAACGACGGATACTAGTTTATCTACGATATCGGAAAACATCTTGCCCCACAGAAAGGCCTGAAGGCCCCCCATCGACGGGCCGATCACAAGACGAAGCCGCTTCACGCCGAGATGATCGATCATCATGCGCTGGCACTGCACGAGGTCATCGAGAGTGAAGATCGGGAACCGCATCGCATAGGGTTTTCCCGTTTCGGGATCGATGGTTGCCGGTCCGGTCGTTATGACCCGGGGATTGTGCGCGTTGATATTGCTGAATGAGTCACTGCATATAACAAAATATTTATTCGTGGCGATCGTGCGGCCGGGACCGATAAGCTCGTCCCACCAGCCCGGCAAGGGATCCGTCTCGGCATATCTGCCGGCGGCATGGCCGGTTCCGGTGAAAAAATGGCAGACGAGAACCGCATTGTCTCCGGCGGCATTCAACGTTCCGCAGGTTTCATACCCCATGCGGACAGGAATTGTTCTCCCCGCCTTCTTGAAACTGAAATGCGGAACGACAAATTCACGCTTTTCTACGAGCATCGTCCTCTCCCATTCTTTCCGGCCCGCAGACCGGGACTCCATTTGCTTCACCATACCATGAACCCGTTTCATGCGTGAAGTCTGCGCAGGGAAGGGGAAAATTCCCGTTTTCCGGCTTCAATCGTAAAAAACGGCTCATGCGGAAGGCGCCAACGGCCGATGTGCATTGAAGAGAAGATGGAAATGAACAAACACCGCCTGATAATTGGAATGATGCTGATAGGCCTGTATCTCTGGCCAACGGCACGCGCAACCATGACCGACAAGAACGCACCGTTCCTGTCGGTGCCGCAGCCGCCCGCTGCCGGCAGAGCCGCTGAACGCCGCTCCCGGGCGTATCTGACCCGTCCCGACACGACATACGCATCCTGGGTCGGCAAAGGACGGAAATACCTTGGACGGAAGGAATATGAACAGGCCGTCTGGGCCTTCAGAAAGGCTCTACGACTCAAACCGCTCTCGTCGGAGGCACACTTCCTTCTCGGGTATGCGTTTGAGCGACGCGGTCTCGAAGGGCTTCCCGGCGACATAACGAACTGGGATGAGCTCGCAGAGGCAGAATACCGGGCGTCGATCGCCCTCGACGATCATCTGCCCGCCAGATACAACCTCGCCCGCATGCTTGAACGGCTCGAACGGTATCCCGAAGCCCGCCGTGAATACGAACACATTCTCACCGTTTCTCCACGTGGACGCCTTTCTACAGGAGCCACCGCAGGTCTTGACAGAACGATCGACGCCGACCTCGAACCGGCACGACGATCCGCTCACCTTCCTGCCCCCGGCTTCGAAAGCGGACACTGAGGAACACACCATGCGAAGAAACCTGCCTTTCCTTTTCATCGCCCTCATCGGGCTTGCCTCCGTATCGCCGCTGAATCCCAACAGGCCGGTCGTGCGGGCGCGCGAACTCACCGTCGAAGAACTGCTTTTCCAGAAAGCCGAACCGCTTTGCCGGGCCGGGAAGATCGAGTCGGCAATCGCCGACCTGAAGCGGGTTTTGAAACTGAATCCATCGCATGCCGGCGCCCTCTACTATGCAGCCGTATATCGAACCGGGCGTTCTGATCCAAAAGGGGCCATTGCCATTTTCCAGAAGATCCTTTCAGACCCGGTCTATGGGCCACTCGCGCGCGAGCGGCTCGCCGAACTTTCGGTGAGCAGCAAGCAGCAGGATCTGAAACATTCGATCAAAAGCTACCTCGACAGCGAAGCATGGAACGAAGCTCTCGAGAACTGCAAGACGGCTCTTCAGCACTCCCCCAACGACCCAGACCTGATTTTTCTCACGGTCTATTCCGCGGTCATGGCCGGCGACAAACGGTATGCTGAAGCCGCCTGGAACGCTCTTAACGCCACTTCTGCGCCTGAATCGGCCAAGGGCGATCTGCGCGACTTCATTGACGGATGGTTCTGCCGCGATCACGCTCCCCGCGAAGCCATCCAGCGACTCATGGGAATCACCGACGTCAGGCTCCAGACGGCATCGGTGCGGCGTGCGCTCAGAAGGCTCCTTTTCGATCAGAAGCTGTTTGACGAGTATGAAAAGATGCTTCTTGCGGAGCGGGAACGCCCCAATGCCGATGCAGGCTCACTCGATCGCGAACTGATCAGGTTCTACGTTGATACCGGACGTTACGACAAAGGCATGCAGCTTCTTTCACGCCGTCCGATCGACTCGATGGAGGACAATCTCCTCTATATCAGGCTTCTTTCGGCCTCCGGCCAGCATGTAAAAGCCCTGACCGTCGCGCAGCAGCTGATCGGGATGCAGAGCGACCAGCCCGAGCCACACGAAGCCTTTCTCAAAGCCTATCTCCAGCTCGCCTCCCAGAAGGATGGACTCAATTCCCTGCCCCCCCCCGACCGCGTCAAATGGGAAAAGCTGGTTCGCGGGGAAGTCGACCGGTTCAAAGCCTCCGTCACCCCCGCCGAGACGCCGTCATCAGGTCTTACGCTGGCGGTTCTGCGCGGCTCGGTCACGCTGAATGACTTCGAACTGACGAGAAGCCTTCTGGAAATAGCATCCAGACTTCGCGTCGATGACTCAAATATTGGTGATATCCGCACGGCCGCCGAGGAAATGGCTGAAAACGGCTGCCGCCCCGAAAGCACCTCTCTCCTTGAAACAGCTCTCGGCCAGCGCCCCGAAGATACGACCCTGTTGCGTCTTCTGGCGCAGAATTACTACTTCGACAACCGCCCCTCTGAAGCGGCCTCGCTCATTGAAACCGCCATGCAGAATGAACCCAGAAATGAACGCAGCCTGATGCTGCTCGTAGACTGCCTTGCCGCCTCGGGACAGCGCGAGGCGGCCAGAAACAAACTGATCGAGGCGATCTCCTGGCCTGATATTCCCGATATGTTCCGCAACCAGTTCAAGGCAAAATTGAACCTGATCGATATCGGCGCCTCTCCAACGCAGATCGAAAATGCCACTGACAGCGGGGCTCAGACAGGAGTCGAGCCGGCTGATGTCGGAAGCGGCACGAGTCCGGATGTTCCGCAGACCGCTACCGGAGGCGCTTACACAGGCCTCGATGGAGTGACCGCACCCTGAACGTGAATATCGCCCGGCATATAAAATGTCTGGCACTATAGAATCTACATATCCCAAGGAGGTCTAATGCTGATCGAAATTTTCACTGACGGACGGGTTATGCTCGATGGACAGGAAATGGGACCGACCTACCGTGCAGAGCATGCATTATACGAGTATCTGACCAATCCCCAGAAGTTGAGCGGTCTGGCACCGGTAGCGGCTCGCAAGAAAGCAGCCTGAAACGGCTCTCGAAAAAAGAACCCCCGTTCCGGTATCGGAGCGGGGGTTCTTTGCTCAAATCTCAATCGCGCATTTTTTCCTGGACATACTTGAGCAGCAGTTCCCAGTTTTCTTTGTTCTGAGTCAGCTCCACAACACGTGTAAAGAGCACCTTCGCTTCGGCCGGTTTTTCAAGCTTCTCGAGAATCTCAGCCTTGGTGCAGAGGGCCGGCGGATAATCCGGATCTTCGGACAGCACGATATCGATCTCCCGCAAAGCCTCATCATATTTATTCAGCTGCAGAAGAGCATCGCAGTAGTTGTTCCGGGCTTTTGAATCTTTCGGTCTGAATTTGAGGGTCAGAGCCCACTCATCGGCAGCCGTCCGGAAATCACCCAGGTCATAACTGGTATTGGCAAGGTTGTAATGATAATCAGGG
>CAZQYQ010000320.1:0-4887 GCA_964597625.1 uncultured bacterium | reverse complement strand
GACTTTCCTCGACGACCTTCGTCTGGACGTATGAAGCCACGGGAGATACGGGAACCGGCGTCGGAAGCTTTTCCCTGACCACCCAGGCCGCGAACTCGGTCACCGGCCTGGATCAGAACAACGGGCTGGCGACCGCTTCCAACAAGGCCGTCTCGAACGGTATTTTCATTTACCGCCGGAGCATGGACATAGCCAGCCCCGCGCTTGATTTCGGCAGCAAAAATCCCGGCGAACAGGCGGGGCCGCTGACCTTCCGGGTTAACAATAACGGAAATTATATATTATCAAATGTTAAATGGAATGAAACGGATCTGACCGGGCCGGCGGACAGCATTTCGAAAGCCTACCTCTCCTTTTTCGACGATCCTCTGGGAGCAATCAGCAAAGCGAGCTTCAAGCTGGCGTCCTCGTCGCTCTCGATTCCGTATAATCAGGCCGCCGGGCTGTATATCGCCACGATGAGCGTGTATGAGGATCTGAACGCGAATTCCAACCAGGATTTTGGCGAACCGAGCGATCTTTTCACGGTCAAGGCCAACGTGAACCCGGTGAAACTCGTCGTGGTGACCGACAAGTTCATCGACCTGGGCGGCTGGGAACGCGGCCAGCAGGCAAATACCGTTTTCTGTCATGCATTCAACGGCGGCAATACCGATCTGAGCAAGCTCGTATTCGCACCGACGGCAGGCTCCGCAACCTTTATCGTGTCGACGACAGCCAATTCCGGTTTTCTGGCGATCGCCGACTCGCTTGTCGCAAGCGTTTCCACGATCATCATCCCTGCAACGGCGGCGTATGCCACCTATGTCGCGACCTGGACGCTTTTTGAAGACGAGGATTCGAGCGGCCTTCCGAACGGTGCGGAGGCAAGCGACACGTATCAGGTCAGGATCACCGTCGGCAATCGCAGTTTCAGCTGCACGCCCTCACCGCTGAACGCCGGCAACGCGACGCCGACGAGCCTGACGACGGGCCTCCAGCTCGGAATCGACAACACCACGGGCAGCCTTCCGCTGTCGAGCCTGAAAACCAGATATGCCGCCCTGACGGATGGAGCGGGACACTCCATCCTCCCGGAAGACAATATGCTGCACACACCCCCTCCGGCGATTGCGGCCGGCGGCAAGGCGACCGGAACGGTATCACTCTACATCCCGGGCGGCACGTATGCCGGCACCTATTCGGGAGTGCAATGGGTCTATGAAGACAGCAACCTGAGCGGGAGCTGGGACGCCGGGGAAGCATCCGCGCCGTTTACGCTGCAGGTGACAGTCGTGGCATATCGCGGGGTACAGGTGCTCACCTCGACGGTGGATCTCGGGGATCTCGCACCGAATAACTCCAAAACCGTCTCGTTTTTGTGCAAGAACACGGGAAACGTCGATCTGACCACGCTGAGCTGGCTCAAAGCGGATCTTCTCGACGGCGCCAAAACAATTCCCGCGGCACAATACTCTTTCCCGCCCGTAGAGCCCTTCACCGCAACGGCAGGCGAGCTCTTCTGGCACGATATCACGTTAACCATTCCGGCCGGACAGAGTTTCGGCAACTACTCCGCAAGCATGGCATGGCTGTTCGACAACATGGATCTGGATGCGGTCAAGGATCCCGGAGAGTCCCAGAGCGCCTTCTTTGTGACATGCCGCATCGGAAGTATATCTCTAGATATTACCGATGACACGGTCACGACAAGCGGCGATCCGAATGCAACCTCGGCTCTCAAACTCTTCTTCGTTGCAAACACGGGCACGCTTTCGGTGTCCAACCCGAAGGCCACGGCCACCCTGCCTCTCATCGGCCCCGGGCCAACGACGATTCCGATTTCAGCAAGCCGGTTTTCTCCGATCGCCCTGGGCTCCATTCCGATCACGACGAGCAGGTCCTCCAACTGGTCCGTGATAATTCCGCCCGGCTCTCCGGCAGGGGTCTACACAGGCGGCCAGGTGACCGTCTGGAACGATTCCGACAACAATGGAGTCATGAACGCAGGCGAAAGCTACGCGACCGCCGCTCTGTCCCTCACGGTCAATGCGAAGCGGGCAATCAACGTTCAACCCGACCCCCTGGATCTCGGCTGGACGGGCGAAAACTCAACGATCACCGGCACCGCCACGGTGACGAATCTCGGAAATATCGCGATGGCATCCCTCAGCTCGGTCATATCCCTGATACAAACCACCTCAGGCGACACGATAGGTGCTGGCCAGATAACGTTCATCCCGTCATCCATCGGATTCCTCGGCCTCGGGTCTGTGGCGACCATCACGATTTCCGTCACGGTTCCGTCCGGCCAGACGCCCGGCAAGTATTCCGCCTTTCAGCGTATCTACGATGATTATGTGGCACCGTATTTCAGTTATCAGGCGAGCGAGGAGTCGAAGCAGTTCGAACTGATCGTCAAAGTCGGGAACAAAACCCTGACCGTAACGAATTTCGTTGATTTCGGGACACACAATCCGGGAGCCGTTTATTCGAATATTCCGCCGTTCGTCGTCACCAACACCTCGAATCTGCCGCTCAAACTCTACTGGACAAAAGGCATCTGGACCTCAGGTTCCGATACGATACCGGCGGCAAGCATGACGATCGTTCCGGCCGGCGGTTTCCAGATCCCCGGAGGCATCGGCAACTTCACGAACTGCACGGCGCAGCTCACGCTCAATCAGAATCTGCCGCCGGGGACGTATATTGCCACCCACACCGTCTGGGACGACGGCAATGGCAATGGAACCCAGCAATCGACGGAAGCGTCTGCGACCTTCCAGACGCAGGTGGTCGTCAACCCCGTCTATGCTCTCGACATTCTGCAGCCGACGATTGATTTCGGCTCTGTTTCACGCGGAAACAGCGTCACAAAGGATGTCGGCTTCAGAAACATCGGAAACGCGTCCCTGACCAACTTCGTCTGGTCGTTCCAGGACATGGATGACGCAGCTGCCCACATGATATCTGCGGCAAGTATTTCCTATACGGTCGCCGTCCCGGGAACGGTTTCGCCCAATGGCCTTGGGACTATTTCCGTAACGATTCATGTGACCGATTCGGCCCAGCCGACCGGTGATTATTCAGGTATCAACCAAACCCTTTCAGGGACCGGCGGATCGAATGACATCTGCACCTTCATGTGCAGGGTTGATCCGGGCGGCGTCACCGGCCTGGCTTCCGGCACCATCTATCAGAAAGTGGCGACGACAACCAGCGCGATCGGGATCGGCATCCCGGATGTCTCGCTTCCCCCGAAGCGATTCATTCTTTCGGCGTATGTCTGCCCGGGCTCCAGCTCGGCGGCTCTCGGGTTCTTCGAAACCGCGTCTCCGTCCAAGGCTCTCGTTGGCCCGATCAACAGCGTGACCGTAGACAAGAGCGGCAATGTTACCGGCTCGACCAGCTATGAGTTCGGTGTGACGGAGGCAATTCCCCAGTTCAACAGCCAGCACGGGGAAACGTTTAAATGGTATAGATTATATATTGTATTCGATAAAAACTTCGACGGTTTCACGAGAGACGGGTTTTACATTCTGCTCCAGAACCTGTCCGACGGAACGCTCGCATCGCAAAGCGTATGGTTCGACGGCGTGCAAATCGAGGAAGCCACCTACCCGGACCAGACCAGGCCGACCAGGTTCGGAACCGGACTGAAGGTCATATCGCCCAACCGCTCGCTCGAGCTTCACGGGGACAAGAGTTATCTTGAGTGGTGATTCTCCACCCGCAAGGAACGGGCATGACGGCCGACTGCAATCTGTGCAGCCGGCCGTTTCGTTTGGGGAGTTCAAATGGTATACTCACTTCAAACCTGCACGAAAGCGGGCATTGTGGCGTAAGGAGGATCTAACCTCATGCATGCATCGAGGGCTCTTGTTTCAGGATTTTTCCGAAACGTTCTGATCTGTGTGTTCATGGTGGTTTTCGCGGCCCTCATGAGTGGCATGGCAGGGGCGTCACCTCTGGAAGTCACCTGCAGATTCTCCCAGGAGGGCGAGGTTCAGCCTGCCGACTGGCGTCTGCTGATCGAGTTCAACCGGCCGGTTTCCGTGCTCGAGCTGTCGAAAAAGGTCAAATACCTGGCAGCCTCCGCAACGAGCATGTTCACGGTTATCAATGCCACGGATACCACAGGCGCCCCGGCGCCCCAGCCGCTTCCGGGCGAGCGCACGAAGTTCGTGCTCGGGCCAAAGACGAGCGCCAAGAGCGGTTCCGGCTGCGTGATCACCATCGCTCCGGGGCTTTCTGCTCCGGGCGGAGAGCCCCTTATGGCGCCTGTTCAGGTTGCCTTTGAAGCCCGCGAAACCATCGACGTGCTCGAAGTTGAGCCGTTTTACAACGGCGACGAGGGCCGCGGCATATCCGTCAAGGTTTCCGACGCGATCGAAACCTCCGCGCTCAAGCGCAAGCTCAGAATTCTTCCCCCCATCGGTCGCATCCGCGTCAAGAAGACGGATGATGAAACCGCGCATATCTACCATGTCACAGGCGCTCTGGAAACGGGCAAGAGCTACCAGGCCGAGATTCGCGGCGGGGATATCGATGGCTATGATTTCATATTCACACCCCGCACGGTTCCGTTCATCGCAAAAGGGCCTGGAGCGGCGTTGCGCTTCGAAGCCGACCGGTCCGTCATCGAACTTCACAGCCGCCAGATGGTGCCGGTCTCGGTCACCAACCTCTCCGGCGTCAGATGTCAGCTCACGCGCATTCCGCCCATGTTCGCCCCCGAATTCACCGATCTCACAACCCTCGCGGCTGATGACGCCCGAAGGCCGCAAGCTCCTGAAGACAACGCCAAAGATGTCGATGCCCGCCGCGCCGCCGCCCGTCGGCGTGAAGAAGCACACTCACAAGACCACCATCCCCATGCCCGGCTGGCAGACCATCGCCGCCCTGCAG
>CAZQYQ010000319.1:0-4896 GCA_964597625.1 uncultured bacterium | reverse complement strand
ACGAACTCGCCCGATTCCCCCCCCGGAGCCTCGACGAGCCCGTCCGTAAAGAACAGGATCGAGTCCCCGGGTTCAAGAACAATCGACTCACACAGATAGGTTGCTTTGGCACGAAGCCCGAGAGGGAATGATTCAGCGCCGATTTGCGTGACCTTCCGGGTTTTTGCATGCCACCAGAATGGGAAGTTGTGGCCGGCATTCACGAAATCGAGCCTGTTCTCCGCTGCGTTCAGCGAATAGAGGAACATCGTCATCATCTTCTTTTTCTTGACGTTTGCCAGGAGAAACTTGTTGAACGAGGTCATCGTTTCGACAAGCCCGCGGCCCATCTGTTCCTCCATCGTCAGCGCGCATTTCGCCATCCCCATGATCAGCGCTGCCGATACACCGTGGCCGGACACGTCACCCACGAGCCCCATCAGGCATCCATCCGGCCGCATGAAATAATCATAGTAATCCCCGCCGATATCGGCCATGGCCTTGCTTCGACCCCAGATGCGGAATGGGCCGGTATTCAGCGGCTCGGCCGGGAACAGGTTTTCCTGTACGATCTTTGCGACCTGAAGATCCTGCATGCCTTCCAGAACATGGTTCATCAACCCGGACAGCTGGCCGAATTCGTCGTTCGAAAGAATGGGCACCTGATACTGGAAATGACGGACCTCGATCGCCCGCATTCCGTCACCGAGCGCCGCGATCGGCTCAAGAAAATGCTCCGTCAGCAGCCGGCCGATCTGCAGTGCCGAAATGAACACGAGCAGGGCGAGCAGGAGAAGAACGAGCCAGAGAAGATGAATCTGCTCCTTGATCGGCCGCAGGGACGTCGTCGCGACCATCGCGAAGTTGCTCAGATTCGAACCCATCATCGCATACCAGAGCCGGCCCGCCTCGCCATCCTCGGTAATCTGCCGGATCGGGGTGCGGGTTTTGATGACGGACCTGGCGAGTTTCTCCATTCTGGGCTGATCGACCGGCAGATGGAAAATCGCCGAGCCGAGAAATCCCTGTTCCCCGATGCCGCTGACCGTTAACTCGAGGTCAGGCTGGCGCATCAGATCGGGAATTTTGGTTTTCAGAAATGAATTCTGGAACCAGCCGCGATGCATGACGATGAAGACGAGATACTCGGCAAGCCCTTCGCGATTGAAGATGGCGTCGAAAAAAACGTAGGAACTTTCGATGCCCAGGGAAAGAATGATGAATTTGCCGAGGTCCCGGCTGAGACGCTCAAGATTGAATGCCTTGTTCGAACCGACGATTCCTCCGAGCAGTCCTTCCGTCGCTTCCACTGCCAGGGCCCCGGAATCGAGCTTGAATGACTTGTTGACTCGGTTCAGCAGCTCGCGTGCAAGGATCAGCGTGAATTTATACTGCTGCTTATATGTATTCCCTTTCAACGCTTTTGCTGTCGCAACGGGCTTGCCCGAATTATCCACAATAAAGGCGAGCTCAATCGCGGGCATGCTGGCCACTTTCTGGAAAACGTCGTTCCGCTTCATCGGATCATCCGTGTTGCGAATGCGGTTGATGATGATCCGAAGATCCTCTTCGCGCCGGATCAATTCCGTGGGAAGGTTGTCATCGAACAGACGGAGCTTGTCTCTGAGGGATCCTTCAATATTCTGCATCAGGACGTTTTCATGGTCTTTGAGGGCGTAATACCCGCCGATCAGCAGAACGAGGGACGGGGTGCCGATGGCAAAGAGAAAAAGCCCCATGAGTTTGGTTGGAATTCTGGCTTCAAGACCTGCTTTTGTGCCGCTCAGATGAAACAGGACGGCAATGAGCCAGAAGATGCAGACCACATGCATGCCGATTCTGGCTGCTCTGCTGAAAAAGGAAGGCTGCCTCGAGTACGCCAGCAGATAGCCTGGAACCGACCGCGGGATGAAGGTCGCATAATGGGTTGTTGTCTCAAACTGCTTGTCATACCGGGCAGCGGCGGAAGTCAACTGAGGGATCAGCCCTTCGATTCCCTGGAGATCGCGCGGGAAAAGGTTCACCTCTTTGTTCATCATATCGGCAACGCCGACCTTGAAGGAGGTGCATCGGTCGTTTACAAGATGAATGGCATTCATCAATGCTCTGTTGGGCTTGAATGATCCCGGGTGAAGGAGAAGGATATACCCCCGCAGCCTCCCGGGTTGAATGTCCTGTGTCAGGCCCCACTCGAAAAACCCGTCCCGCTGTCGATTTCCGAGTTTGCAAAGCACGAAGGACTCATTGAGCGTGTCCGTATCTGCCGGAACGTTGATGATGGTGCTGACCAGGCCCAGGCTGGCAGAGTCGACCACGACTTTGGCCCGGATATCTTCTAGCGTCTTGAAACATCGCTCGATCGCCCGCTTCGGACGCGTGCCGACGCTCAGATCTCTTCTGAGATTTCCCTTGCTGTCGAACACATACAGATCGAGTGCCGGAGCATACCGGCGGATCAGGCGCTTCGCGAATCGCGACTGGGCGGCCGGTGATTCGATCGAGTTCATTTTCTGATAGACACGCCGAACCGAACGCGAAAGCATCCCGGGGTCATCGTCTGCAGATTTTATTTTACTTAAAATATTTTCGTGCAGAATCCGCGCGTTCTGCTTGATCCTCTCGACCTCCATCGAATCAACAAGATGAACCGCCGACTGAATCACCGCGATCGGGAAAAGCGCAAACACGATCAGCAGGGCTGCCGGCCTGATCAGATCCGAAATGCGCCGGACCAGGCGGTATGCCGGATGGAATTCACTTGTCGTGTTCATGAGAGAAAAATCGAAGTGGATTACTCGGCGTTGCCGTGGATCGAACAGGAGACATGTGCCAGACTCTGCCCGTCACGGCTCATGCTGAACTCCCCGCCGTTGGGGCATACGACCGGCTGGCGGATGTACCCCTTTTTCTGGAACATCTCCATATCCAGGGCCTGAAGCATCTCGGAGTTGTCGAGATCATGCAGCTCAATCGCGCCCTGAAGCACTTTGCGGGATGCAAAACAGGCTTTATCGCGGGCGGTATCGCGGGCTTTGATGAAATTCGGCACCACGATCGCCGCGAGAAAACCTACGGTGCCGACTCCGGTAAGGAAGACGGAATCGCTTCCTTCGGTCGGGACGGTCAGACCGATCCAGGGCGCCTTGTCGATAATGGTCAGCCGTTCGAAAAGCTTGCGGAAAAGCTCGATCTGGGCTTCCGGGAGCGTCAGCTGGCCTTGTGAAAACAGCCCCTGACCTTTCTGAATGAAATTCTCCAGCGCTGCCTTCGCCTCCGCTCTCTTGGAGGCATCATCGATAACGGCCATGATGAGAATCTTGTTGAAGGTGACGATGCCGCGCAGCCGCTTCCAATCCAGGAGTGGTATCGCTTTTGACGAGTCCTTGCCCGCTGGGGCCGCCTCCTGGCGTCCAAGCTCGCTGGTCAGACCACGCGGATCGGAATCGAGGATCAGCATGACATCGGTGGCGAGGGCGTTGCGGGTGACATACTCCCATCCCTGAGCCGATTGCGCCGTCTTTTCGCCGAGAATCGTCTCGACAAAGATGCCGTCCTTGCGGAAGGAAATGTTGATACTGCCTTTCTGCGGGGGCGGGGCTGGAATCGTCAGGAGGATGCTCCCGTCAGAAGCATTCGCTCTCTTGATGTCATTCGGAAGCGCGGGAAGGCGCGAAACGATCTCGTCAGGCTTTACGACTGCTTCGACGAAGAGATTCGGCATGAACCCGGATCCGATGGAAAGCCAGACTCCCCCTGTCGGTTTGAGCGGCCCGGAGGCATCCCAGTCCATGACGAATCTGACAGCCTCGGCGAGAGTCTGGGGAAGGCGTTGGATCTGGTCCGGACCGAGTTTGGACTGAAGGTTGTCGAGCATCGCCGGATACGCCTGCGAAATGATCTGTTTGAATCCCGCATTTGACGGTTCATCCAGATTTTTCAGCTTCTGAACGGCAAGGGAATAGAACATGCCGAGGTTGAAATAGATCGTCAGCACTGTATCCCGATGAATGACCGAGACTCCGTTCAGGGCATCCAGACGGAAAAGGGGGGCAATGATCAGGAACAGGGTCATCAAAACCAAAATGATCGATCGTCTCACCGGCATGGGCTACTCCTGTAAGAGATTAAGTGATTTAGAACGAATGCGGTCTCCAGGGGGGGTGTGACAGAAAATTTTATCATGCTTCCGCTCAGGATAATATATTGTTTTTATTATATAATAAAATGCCGGTCTTTCGGGATGTCTCCTGTATACTGTGCCGAACGAATGAGGGAGGCCCTGAATGATCAGGACGCATGACATGAAAAAAATATCCCTGGTTTCATTGATGATTGTTCTGTTTCTGGTAGTCAGTGCCGGAACGGCACGCAGTGCCGGGGCGATGTCCCTTGACTCCTGGCGCGATCAGATCCTGTATTTCGTCCTGATCGATCGTTTTGAAAACGGCTGCCCGTGCAATGATTTCGATGTCAATCTCCGGGATCCGCGGGGATTCCACGGCGGGGACCTCGACGGCCTCCGGATGCGGCTGCAATACCTTCAGGACCTGGGAGTCACCGGCATCTGGGTGAGCCCCGTCGCCAGAAACCGGCCGACGCCGTTTTTCGGGCAGCAGCCGTATCATGGATACTGGGCCTGGGATTTATTTTCTGTCGATCCCAGGTTCGGTACCAGGAGAAAGCTGCGGGAGGTGCGCGACGATCTGCACCGGCGCGGCATGAAACTGCTGATGGACATGGTGCTCAATCATGCTGGGTATGATGCGCCGATCGAAAAGCTGCATCCTGGCTTGTTCCATGCGAACGGGAACATCAAAGACTGGAATGACCGGGCTCAGGTGGAACAATTCAGGCTTTTCGGCCTGCCGGATTTCGCAAGTGAGAGACCGATCGTGCAGAGGTATTTCTCTGCCGTCG
>CAZQYQ010000318.1:0-4898 GCA_964597625.1 uncultured bacterium | reverse complement strand
TTTATTCTTCCAAGCCTGGTCATTCAGGAATGGGGAGTCTTGAGCGCCAGGTTTCAGCAAATATTTGGAGATATATTTCAGCCGGATATTACGGACTCTTCTTTCGGCAGCGATTCGCTGATTTCCTCGTCGTCCCTGTTATCTCTCGCCGACGCCCAGGAGATCCTTTTCAAGCCGATCAACGGCGTGAAGGTCGATGATTCGCGCATGCAGTCGCGTCTCGATACGACCATGGCAGGCCTCGACGATCAGATCGACGTCCAGGTGACGGACGAAAACTCCCGGCCGGGCTATGAAAACAGTGATCTGCTCAAGCTTGCCCAAGGCCACGAGCACCTGAAACCGCAGACGAAGCAGGCGATCGCGGCGGCGAACAAGCAGAAGAAGCTTCGCAAGACACCGCAACCCAACCTTCTTCCGGTTTCCGCCGAGGATTCCGGCGACAAGGGCAACCTTGTGACCTGTCCCCGCTGCCAGCGGAAAAACAAGCCGGAATACGATTACTGCCTTGGCTGCGGGCAGGAAATCGAAACGCAGCGGAAAAAAACACAGCGCAAAACAGGCGGCTCATCCGATTACGGGTACTCGTCCCACGGTCCCGAGGAAGCCTCGGGCTGCCTGACGCAGCTGTTCTATTTCATCATCGGAGCCGGCGCGCTTCTGTTCTTCATTTCCCTGGGAAAATAAGGGGTTTCAGACCCCGGCCGGAAACGTCTCTCCGCTTGTCAGATCCGCTCCCTGGCGCACATACAGCGGGCAGTCCCGCGCGAGCAGCTCGAGCGCTGCGAGCAGGGCCGCGGGATCAGGCCACTCTTCAGCGGAAACGGTATTCGTGTCCTGGCTCCCGAGGAGAAGGGCGCGCCACGGAGCCCCGGATGCGGGCCGCTGGGGAAGTTCGATCAGCATCCTGCGTTCTTCGACGGCGGCAATGCGGCCGGTTTCAGAGCCGACAATCACCGATGCATGCACATCGGGCGGTATTCCATGAATGGTTCCGATATCGACCCCGGCGACGATTCCGCGGCCACGTGTTCTGACCGGATATGCCCAGCCCTCGAGCGAAAGCGTCGCCGTCGCCAGTGTCGGGGAAGAACCTGTTTTCGCATACCCGAAGAGCTCGCGGCCGACGAGAGCAACGGGCTTCATCCGCGATGGAACGGGGCCCGCCCCGGCGCCGATCACGAGCATCGCCCGGACGTCCCCCAGAAGCCGGCTGACCGCACGCATGAACTGATCGCATTCCTGCCGGCTGCCGAAAGGCTCGTCAAGCCAGAACCCGGCCGTATCTATCGCCGCGAGTCCCGGAAGCGCCTCGAGAAGCGAGATACAGCCCGTCGGCCCGGGATCGGCCATCAGTTCGCCCGTACGGACCCGCAGCAGAAGCGGAGCCCGGCGCCGGTGCGCCTGAGCGGCATTGGATGCGACGATCGCTTCGGATATCTGGCCGACCGTCACCGTGAAACCGTTCCTGACCGCTTCGGCAATTCCCCCGGAAGACGCCGGCGGAGCGAGAACGCGTGTCCAGCCTTCTTCCGCGACGGCATCGGGGCCCGACAGCCTGAAGCCGCGGCTGATGTATCCCCAGGCGGCGCGCCGCTTGAGTTCGGGGGCGATATGCTTCCAGGATCTCGCAAGAACAGGCGAGCGAAGATCCAGCGCCCATTCACCCGCACCGGGTGCCGGAACATTGCTCAGCAGGGCCGGCATGTCCAGCGTGACCCAGCATGGCGCATCCCAGGGCGGAATTCCTTGTGAGAACGGCATGACCGGCGGCATGCGGGCTCAGGCCGCCGTGCCGTTCGCAGTCATCGAGGCCGTCGCGGTGGAGTTCACGGCTTCGGGCTCCTCGGCGGAGTCATCGCGGACGTCGCAGCCCCTCAGGCGCTTTCCGATGCCGCAGACCCGCTCATAGACGAGATCCTGGATTTCCTGTTCCGAACGGCCCTGCTGAAGCATATCGGGCACATCCACCACCTCGCCGAATCCGACTTTCAGCTGAATGGGCCTCGGCATGGTCGTTCCGGGCGGATTCAGCAGATGCGTGTTGGCAATATAGGCCGGAAGAATCGGAACCCTCTGCCGAATCGCGAATTTGATCGCACCGGGCTTGAAGGGTCTGATCAACCCACGCAGGTTGCGGGTCCCCTCGGGAAATATACCGAGCACTTTTCCATCGCCCAGAACTCTCAGCGCCGTTTTGATCGTCGTCGGGTCGGGTTTTGCCCGATCGACCGGGAAGGCCAGGGATTTTCTCAGAAACCAGCTGGTCATCGGATTATCGAACGCTTCTTTTTTCACCATGATGAACACAGGATGGGGAAGGGAGGAGCCGAGAATGATGCCATCGAAAATGGAAGCATGATTCGCGACGACGAGATACGGCGATGTTGCCGGAACATGCTCGAGACCGTCGATGGTGCGCCTGTTATAGACTCTGAGGAGCAGGGCGGCAACGTTTTTCACGACCCAGTAAAACCGCGGGGAAGGGGCCGTTTTCGCGAGGGCTCCCTCGTTCCCGCCGCGCTTTCCGCACAGGAACCTGACGCTGCGCCAGACGAGCCAGGCCATCGCGATGGCGGCCAGAACAGGCACGATGATCGCCAGCACCGTTCCGACCCCGACGACCACTTCCTCGACGAGACTGATCAGGGGATTGGCGACACCGCCCGTCGCAGCCGTTGAGGCGGCACGCATTCCCGCCTTGCCGGCATGAACCGAGATCGTCGTGCCCTGGCCGAGAACGAGCGCGATCAGCAGGAAGATGCTCTTCAAATCGCCATCCGGCAGAATCAGCATGGTCAGCATCGCTGAAAGCGCCATTTTTACGGGCAGTTCGATCGCGTCAAGGAAATGATCGACCAGGGGAATCTTGTCTCCGAGGAATTCCACGGCAGCGGCGACGAGAAGTGCCGCCAGGACCGGAGTCTGGGCCAGAAATCCCAGGCCGGTCCCGATATGAAGCCATTCCGGGAAAAACCTGTAGACGATCCCGATCAGCAGGGGCGGCAGAAATGCCCGGAACCCCGTACAGGCGGAAAGACACACTCCCGCCAGGACCGGAAGAATATATTCAAAACCCATACACCACCGTCTCTGACTACCGGAGCAACGCAGGCATCTTGAGTGAGACGCGACGGACGGCGTCGGTGTTGCCGATCTCTTCGAACTCTTTCAGGGCGGCGGCATACGAGGCATAGGCCTTCTCGTTCATGCCCAATCCGGCCTGGATCCCGCCGATATCTTCGTGAATGATCGCCGACCATACCGGGTCGGAGTTCGCCTGGAGCCTGCCGAGAATCGACTGGTAGCGGACAAGGGCCGACATCGGCCGGCCCAGATCCCGAAGCGAGCGCGCCGCCCAGACAAGCGGGCCGATCGCGTAGGGCGTGCCTTTCTGCTGCTTCCGCTGAATTTCCGCCGCATCATCGATCACTCTGACGGCTTCCGACAGCATTCCCCGCTTTGCAAGCTCCTGAGCCGCTCCGGTGACGGCATTGTCGGACGTATCGCACATCGTCCCCTCCGGAATGACGACAACCGGCGAAGTCGCGTCGCCGCAGCTCTCTTCACACGCCGCGACCGCCGGCATGGTGCCGCCGACACACATCAGGCCGGCCATTCCAACCGCGAGCAGGCTCGTTTTCATCTTTCTCACTGTGCTCATAATACACCTCTTGTTATATAAATATGTATCTATCGGTTCGTGGATTCGTCGCGATTCATCCGTCCGACAGAATTTCTCACGCCTCGGACGGGCGGCCGCTGAGAAGACGTGACACGAAATTCATCGCCGCGCTTTTGTCATTCAGCTGGCCGAGATGCTGAGCCTCTTTCACGGCCTCGAGAATCTCGCGGAATTTCGGGCCGGGTTGGAGGCTGAACGTCGTCATGAGATCCGTTCCGTTGATCAGCGGCGCCTGTTTCGCATACTCCATCTGTTTATAAAAATCGGACATGATGCTTTCAATGCCCTTTTCGAAGGCATCCATATCTTCGTGGCTTTCCGGTCCCTGAGCGGCCTGGCGGTCCGCAAGCGACATCAGCGCGATACCGACGCCTTCCCGGCCGGTTTCCGAATAGTATCTGAAGAGTCGCCGGTCGGAGAGCCCTTCCTGCAGGATGACGCCGGGCCGCATATGGTTTTTGACGATGATCATCAGAACATTCAGCTCCGCCGTGGAAAGTTTGAACCGCTCCGCAACGGTCTTGCAGATTTGAACGCCTTCCATTTCATGGCCGTGAAAGATGATTTTCCCATCGTTCTCACGTTCTTTCCGGCAGGCCAGCTTCCCAACGTCATGGAGCAGACAGGCGAATTTGAAGAGTTGACGATAGGTGCGGTTTCCCGAGATGTGCTCGTCAAGAAACGTCTGGAGCTTTTTCCAGCCCTCGATGCTCGTCTGCCTGCGTTCCGAAAGTCTCTCGAAACATCTCAGAGCCTCGATCGTGTGATCGAACACGTCGAGATGATGCCACCCGTTCTGACTCACGCCGCGCGTGTTTTCGAGTTCGGGAAGAATCTGGCCGAGCACCCCGAGTTTCGACATGGTCTCGACCCAGACGGCGCTGTCGGGCACGGAAAGCATCTTGAACAGCTCATCCCGGATGCGTTCACCCGAAACCTTCGCAAGAAGCGGGGAATCGCGCAGAATCAGGCTCGTCAGCTCTTCGTCGAATTTCATTCCCAGCATCGCGCCGAACCTGAATGCCCGCATGATGCGCAATGGATCATCGGTGAACGCGGTCGGGGCACACATCTGCAGCTGTTTTTCCAGGAGGTGCCTGACGCCGCCGAGCGGGTCATAGATCGGCAGCACGGGATCGAGCAGCGGCCAGACGACCCGGACGGCAATGGCATTGATCGTGAAGTCGCGGCCACGCAGGTCGTGACCGAAGCC
>CAZQYQ010000317.1:0-4911 GCA_964597625.1 uncultured bacterium | reverse complement strand
AGAAAGCGACCTACTATTATGCCACCGAGAAAGATTTCCTGGCCGGCATGCCGAGCCGGATGATCAAAATCAATGGAAAAGACTGCTACCGCCTGAACGGCGTCACGTTCGTGGCCGATAATCTCACGCTTCCGCCGACCGGTTCCTCGACGTTCAACATCTACGGCAGGGGCTCGATCGTCACGGGCGGCAACGTCACGCTCAGAGGCAATATCGAAGATCCCTACGACGATGCTCAGGAAGGGGTCAGCGGAACTCCGCGAACCATTTTCAGCCTGATCGCCCGTCGCGGCGGTGCGATTCTCGATGAGTCGGCGCCCAGCGATCCGGTGAAATTTGAGGGCTCCCTCTATACCGACAAGGGAATTGTGGTGTTTGCCGATAAGCAGCTCACCATCAGGGGAAACTGGATCACGAATACATTCAACAAACAATCGGCCCAGGGACCCGTGAAAATAACGCATGTGAGCTATAAAACACGCTCCTCTCTCAATTCGATTCATCCCAAAAGCGGAAAGTATGATCCCGAGCGCTATCAGGTGACGCTTACCCCCGGCTGGGAAGCCTGGAGAGTCCAATGAGCCGCTTCAATCCAAAGTCGGGTGTGACGTTCATCGAGATCATGATTGCGGTATTCATTCTTGCAGCGGCCCTTCTTCCTGTATTATCAACAATACAATACGGTTCCAAGGCGACGGTGAAGGTGAGCAATTATTCGAAGGCGATGAGACTGGCTCTGGGGCTCGTCGAAGAATGCAAATTCGTTCCCATGAAGACGATCATGAAAGATTACGAAGGGCTTGCGGACAACACCTGGGAAGTCCTGAACGAGAATTATTATCCGAAAACCAAGGAATCCCTTGCAGAGTTTGCTTCACAGCTCAAGGATCTCAAATGGGAAGGGAAACTGAAAGTGCGGAAAGGCAAGGTCCGGCCGAACGAACCCGAAATGATCAGAGAAGTCTGGGTCCAGGTCGATGCACGCTGGACCGAAGGCGATGCGAAGGATAATATCCGTCAGGTGCGGATTTCCAACGCGATCTTCAATGCTGAAGCCGACTGACCGGCATACGCGAAAGGAGCATGAACATGCGGAAAATCGGTATGACGCTCGTCGAGGTCATGATCGGCGTTCTTCTTTCGAGTCTCGTTCTCGGCGGCGCTTATCAGGTCTGGACTGCGTCCAGACGTAGTTTCGCAAAAGCGAACGCGAGACAGACCCTGCAAACGGAAATTCGGAAAACGATAGATCAGATAGCGCTTGATTTTAAATCGATCAAGGCCGGCACCCTGAAGGTCGAAGGTGTGGCCGACGGAACATCCGGGACGATCAAGTTCCAGCGTTTTCTGGAAAATAAAGATGCGAATAAAATCGATTCGCAGAGCGTTGCCGACGTCGTCTATGAATTCAGGCAGCCACGATTGTATCGCACCATAACCGGGCAGGGGCAGAGGACGCTCTGCTCGAATTTGAAGTCTCTCGATCTGAGTCGGGGCGCGGAGCCAGGGACTCTTATGCCTGAAGGAATGGAGCAGACGGCCCAGGCCCGGATCGACGTTTCGGTCATCGGCTCGATGAAGGTTCCGGTGACGGGGGAAATCGTCGAACACAACGAAAAAACCACGGTGGTCATGCGCAACGAGTTTGCGGCGGCGGCGCCGGTCAAGCGCTCGATCGCCATGTCTGAAATGACGAACGCAACGGACAAAAAAACCGGACCCGAGGGTGAATCAGCGATGTTTGCGACAGCCCTGACCCGGGATGCCCTCAAAGACATGACTTCAGACCAGCTGGCCTTCATGATGCAGCGCGAGGCCGAATCACTGTCGAACGCCAAAACGGAAATCGGGAATGCCAACGATCAGCTGAAGGGCGTCGATGCCAAGGGAAGCGCGACATGGTACAACCCGTTGACCTGGGGTGGCACGGATACGGAAGTTTCGCGCATCAAAGAGGATCTGATGAAGCACGACAAGCTGGAAGATGTCGATAAAGACGTCAAAGCTCTCCGGGATATCATCAATAAAGATGAAGACAAGTTCATCAATCGATCTCTTGAAAAGTCCGGCATGACCTTACCGACGGACAGTAAGGAACAGAGTGCCTATAAACAGGCCTATGATTTGATGTGTAAAGATCGGTCGCTGAAAGAGGCTTACAGCAAGAATCCGCAGAAAGACAGCGACGGAAAAGAAATTCCGTACAAGAGCATGATGGAAAGTTTCGACGAGTCCAAGATAAAAAAAGGAATTCAGTATGACAGCGCAGGCAAGGAAGTTTCCTTCACCGAGTCGGATGCTGACTTCCAAAAGCGCTCTGATGAGGCGAAAAGCATCCGGGATGCCTCTCAGAAAATGGATCTGACCTGGATGGATTCGGGCGATGCGAAAGAAGAAGTGAAGCAGTATTCCGCGGCGAAAGATCTGGTGGATATTGCTGTCGTGAAACAATCCTATCTTCAGAATCGTGATCTTGCGCAGACGAATATCGACATGATCTCGGACGAGCAGAAAAGCCGGTAACTGCGGCATCCTGCGCCTTTTCGGATTTCCCGTGCCACCCGGCCCCGGAACCACTCGAAGACAAGAGTCGTCGGAATGGTCCGGGGCTTGTTTTTTTGCGCTCTTTCCTGCATGATGTCACGGAATGAGAGTGCAGAAAAAATGAAAGATTCGCCTGAATTGGGCTTTGAATCCCTTGTGCGGTTTCTGGCCGTCATTGCGACCGTGCTTGTCATCGGGTGCGGCTCTAATGGCGAGGGAAGCGGCGACTGGCAGCAACCGACCGTCATTACCCCGCTTGTCAGCGTAGAAGGCTGTGTGCTTGCGCCCGTCTCCGCAAGCGTCCTCGAACCCGTGCCGATGCTTCTGGCGATTGCCTCAGGGAGCGGCCAGTCCGGGGCTTCCGTCTTCATCGAGGAGCGGCCCGATCTCTCCGCGACGACCGATTCCGAAGGGAAGTTTCTGATTCGAAATGTCCCACTGGGGAAATGGCATCTGATCGCTGAAACGGCAGCCGGAGGCCAGGCATACAGGCAGCGTTCAGATCTGCTCAGCCTGACTGCTCAATATGCGACGTGGCAGCTGCCGTCATCCATGCAGCTTGCCTATGCGGCGCGCTCCATGAAAGTAAAAGTTCTCGACCGTGATAGCGGAGCCAATATATCAGGGGCTATTTTAACCCTCTGGGGCCGGACCGTCACCACCGATTCGACGGGGATGGCGACCATTGGCCCGGTTCCGTCAGGCTGCTGGCAGACCCATGTCGAAGCCGCAGGATATGAGGGCGGGGTGTTCCTGTTTTCCTTTGCCGAAGGACGGCAGGCCGGAGTATCGATCGCGCTTACCCCCTCGACGGCCGTTGACCGGAATCGCGCTCCGACCGTCGAAATCACCGCTGATATCACGGTCATGAGAACAGGCCAGTCGGGAAGTCTTCTCGCAACGGCGCTCGATCCTGACGGCGATGCCGTGCAGTATACCTGGACTTGTCTGTACGGTGAGTTCACGAATGCGCAATCCCAGAGCACCCTGTATACCGCCCCGACAGCATCAGGAACCTACCTCATCGAAGTAACCGGGACAGACGGCCATGGTGGCACAGGCCGTGCCGTGCTGCCGGTTATCGTCGTTGAAGGGAATGGCGGAACGGTGAATCCGAATAACAGGATCCCATCGGCAGCGGCGTCACCAAGTCCCGAGGACGGCGCGACAGGCCAGTCCACAGACCCCGTTCTTCGCTGGCAGGCTCATGATCCCGATGGAGACTCTCTTGTATTCGACGTTTTCGGATCAAAACTCGGGATGCCGCTTCAGCTGGTCGCAAGCCAGGTTGCCGTTCCCGTTTATCAGATCCGTGGCCTTTCAACGTTTCAGGATTATATCTGGCGGATTGTGTGCCGCGACACGTCCGGCGCCATCAGCGAAAATAATCCGATCTGGCAGTTCAAAACCGGTGATGGCAACAATACTCCACCGTATATGCCGGAGAATCCTACGCCGGCTGACCAGGCGCAGGATCAGCTGCCCTCGCTCCTCCTGACATGGATCGGCGGCGATCCGGATGCGGCCGATCGCGTAGCCTATGAAGTCTGGCTTGCAACGGGAACGGAATCTCCGGTGCTCGCCACGAGTACGAGGTTCCCGGTTGCCAGGCTTGAAAATCTGGCTCTCGGAAAGACGTATCGATGGAGAATCGTGGCCTCTGACGAACGTGCGGGAGTGACTTCGGGTCCATTCTGGACATTCAGAATATATGCGGCGCCGAACCGGCCACCCGATGATCCTGTCGTCAAATACCCGATTGCAGGAGCGACCGGAGTCGAAACCAGGCCGCAGCTTCGATGGGAATCCACAGACCCTGATGGCGACGCGCTGTCATACGATGTCTATTTCGGCATGACGAATCCTCTTCCTTGTATTGCAAGCGG
The DNA here is from genome assembly GCA_964597625.1 of uncultured bacterium. Taxonomy (GTDB): domain Bacteria; phylum Muiribacteriota; class Ozemobacteria; order Ozemobacterales; family Ozemobacteraceae; genus MWAR01. The sequence goes on along the minus strand of CAZQYQ010000317.1, from coordinate 481 downwards.
GATACGTAATCCGTATGTTCTCGTCCCGGCCGTTTTGGATTATAATACGGTCTATAAATGGCAGGTTACCGCCAGAGATCCAGAGGCGTTGACCAATGCAGATCCGTCTGTCTGGTCGTTCACGACGACCTCGCTGATGAACAGGCCGCCGCTCGCTCCCGTTCTTGTAACGCCTGCCGATGCGGCAACCCTTGTCGCGACCCAGCCGACCCTTTCCTGGACGGCTCAAGACCCTGATGGGGATGCGCTGACATACGATGTGTTCATCGGCTCCGATACGGACCAGCTTCTGTCTGTCGCAACCGGGCTGACAGGCACGTCATACATGCCCGCGCCGCTGCTCTTCGGGCAGCGGTATCTGTGGAAGGTGCGCGCTCATGACGGCGTCGCTTCGGCGACCTCGTCGACGTTCGCGTTTACAACGATCGGGGAAGTGGCGGCTGATACCGCCGCGCCAAGGCTCGTTTCGATTGTCCCTGCC
>CAZQYQ010000316.1:0-4926 GCA_964597625.1 uncultured bacterium | reverse complement strand
ATGAGTTGCTGGAAATACGCGTTCATGGAGTGAAACCCATGCCAACCGGCCGGGATCTGGAAGCGAGATTCTTCCTTGCCGATTTAGTCGGCGCCGAAGTGCATTCGGCGGAAGAAACCGTTCCCTGCCGCATCGTCGATTTCACGCTTCTGCTCGGCGAAAAATATCCTCGGCTATCTCATATCGTCGTTGAAACTTCCGCCGGCGATCGGCATCTGGTCAGGCGCGACCAGTTCACCCGGTTCGCCCCCGGCTCGCTCGAGCTTGCGTCATCGGTCGATACGCTTCCCCTCCTGTCTGATATTCCCGATTCGGTCCTGGTTCGCAACATCTGGGACAAGCAGATCGTTGACACGTCAGATGCGCGCGTGGTGCGCGTAAACGATCTTCAGATCGCTGAAGTCAAGGGCGAACTGAGGCTTCTGGGCGTCGACGTGGGCTTTCGCGGGCTGCTTCGCCGCCTCGGGTTCGAACGATTTCTGTGTCCGCTGATCGAGCGGTTCTCGGGTCCGCTGAAGAACGAAATCATCGGCTGGGATATTGTCGAAAGCATTCCGACAAACTTCTCGCATCTGAAACTCGCCGTTCCGTCGCAAAAGATCCGCGAGCTGCACCCGGCCGATCTGGCCGACATTCTCGATGATCTCAGCGTCCAGGAAGGCCTGTCGCTGCTGAAGGGCCTCGATCCCGAGACGGCCGCCGAAACGCTTGCCGAGGCTGAAGCCGAGACCCAGGCACAGATTATCGCCGAGATGCCTTCAGAGAGAGCATCCGACATTCTCGAGGAGATGGAGCCCGACGAAGCCGTCGACATCCTCCAGGATCTCGAAGAAGACAAGGCTGCCGAGATTCTTTCTCACATGGATGCCGAAGAGGCAAGCGATGTCCGTGAACTGCTGAAACACCCCGAGAACACGGCCGGCGGGCTTATGAGCATGGGCTTCGCGACGATTTTCGAAGAGTTCTCCGTCGACGAGGCATTCAAGCATCTCAGGCTGATGGCCGTGGATCTCGAGATCATTTATTACCTGTATGTCGTCGCCAAGAACGACAAGCTGCTGGGCGTCGTTTCCATTCGTGATCTTCTGGTCGCCAATCCCTCCTGCAGGGTTACCGAGATCATGAACGACAAATTGATTTTCGTCTCTCCCGATACGCCCCAGGAAGAAGTCGCAGCCCTGATCTCCAAATATGATCTGCTCGCCCTGCCCGTCCTCGACGAGGATGGCGGCATGGTCGGCGTGGTCACGATCGACGACGTCATCGAGCTTCTGCTCGACAATATGCCGCGCATGTGGAAACGGCGTGCGCTGACGAGCTGAGGACCAGATCATGCCACATCGGCTCCTCGCATTCGCCCGCGCCAAACGCCGTCTGCTCGCCATTCTGGCCGTCGTCGGCCCCGGGCTCATAACGGCGACGGTCGACAACGACTCGGGGGGGATCGCGACCTATTCTCTGGCCGGGGCGCTTTACGGATTCGACCTGCTCTGGACGCTCATTCCCATAACATTCCTGCTGATCGTCACCATGGAAATGAGCACGCGACTGGGTGCCGCAACAGGACAGGGCCTTGCCGATCTTCTTCGGGAGCGGTTCGGCGTGAAGGTCACGTTCTGGATGCTTCTGACCGTTCTTCTCGCGAATTACGGGACGATCATCAGCGAGTTTGCGGGAATCGCAAGCGCTATAGACATCTGCGGCAACGCGACAGGCTACCCGGAACTCTTCACATGGCTCAAGTATCTGATCATTCCCCTTCTCACGTTCGGCATCTGGAAACTGATCACCGAGTATGATTACAAGAAGATCGAAAAGTTCTTTCTCATCTCGATCATCTTTTATTTTGCATACCCGGTTTCGGCATATCTGGCAAAGCCTGACTGGGGGAATGCGATGAAAGCCCTCGTCATCCCGACCTGGCGATTCGATGCCGGTTATTTTTTCACGATGATCGGCGTCATAGGCACCACCATCACCCCCTGGATGCAGTTTTACCTGCAATCGACGCTGATCGAGAAGGGGATCACGCTCAAGGATTACGACGATGCGAAATGGGAAGTCGGCCTGGGTTGTATAACAACCGATGTCATATCCTTTTTCATTATCGTTGCATGCGCGGTGACGCTGAATTTCACCCCGGGCGCACCGCCGGTTTCGAGCATCGACGACATCGGGAAAGCTCTTATCCCGCTTGCGGGCTCGTATGCCGGGTATCTGTTCGCGCTCGGCCTGTTCAACGCGTCGCTGTTCGGAGCCGCTATCCTGCCGCTTTCGACCGCCTTTGCCATCTGCGAAGGCATGGGCTGGGAGCGCGGCATGAACAAGACATACGATGAAGCGCCGTGGTTCTACTGGATCTTCTCGTCTCTGCTCATCACCGGCGCAGCCACTGTTCTGATCCCCGGCATCAGCTTCCTGTATCTCGGAGTCATGCGCGTTTCGCAGGTCGCGCAGGGTCTCATCCTTCCGCCGTTCCTGTATTTTCTCGTCAAGCTCGGCGACGATCGCTCCCTGCTGGGTGAATATGTCAATCCGCCCTGGCTCAGCCGGGTCTCCTGGATATGCGTTTATATCCTTACGATCATAGATTTGATCTTACTCGGCGCCACGCTCAAGGAACTCGTCATCGGCTGACCGAACGGGGTGACGGGTTCGTCACAGCGCAAGAGGCCCAGGCACCCGCTCCCGTGGAGAACCGCTCGGGAAAAACCGTCAGCGTTGCAGCCTCGGCAGGTCACCGGTGGAACTCTGAAAGCCCAGGTATCCGACTTTATCCAGGTTCTCCGCCTTGCACACCAGCGCCTTCGTGTCATCGAGGGCAAAACTCCATCGCTCTATCTGCTTCCCTTCGGCGGTCTGGAGATCAAAGGTGAACATGCTTCCTGTGAGTTCCGTCACGAAACCTCTGCGCCCGCTTACCGGAATATTTCCGCCCTTGTTTACAACCTCATACGAGATCACCTTCACATCGAGCGGGCCGCTCAGCTTCTTCCCATCCTGCTGGATGGTCATGGTCAGTTCCACGCGGGCCTTATTGCCGACAGCCCCTGTATTCGTAAGGGTATAGAGGGTTCCTGTTCCCTTCCAGATGCCTGAAACATCGTTTTCCTGGCCGATATAGTTTGTGATATCTCCCAGGACCAGATTTTCAGAATAACTTGCAAGTTCGGCACTCAGGCTTTCTGCAAACTTGGCCGGAGTCTGCCCGGATGCCTGAATCCAGCTCAAAAGCTTTCCCGCGAGGGAGTTCGAATACGTCTCCCTGATTTCATAGTTTTTGATATATTTTTTCGCCACATTGAAGTTTTCAAACAGCAGCGCATTCGCCGTCGAGTTCAGATTCACCGTCCCGACAGGAATCTGGCTCCCGGCGTAAGGCTTGATCGCCCTCAGGGTAAAGCTTCCGAGCTCGAACTTGATGTCATACGCATCGGCTGGGTCGAGACCGTCAATGCGAAATCCCTTCGTGCCGGTATCGATGCTGAAGCCGACGCTGGTCCCGTTCACCCGACAGGTTCCGCTCGCAACAAATGCCTTCAGCAGGCTGGTGTCGGTCTGATACGTCACCGCCGCCGACAGGTCCGCGGACCTCCTGGACTGGCCGGTTAATCCCGCGGCAACACTCGGCGGGTTGAGTTCCCCATACAGCGTTGTCTTCGTGCTGGAACCGCTCGAAGTACCGGTCATGCCGCAGCCGACGATCAAAGGCAATGCAACTATCAATGCGAACAGAACACGTTTCATTGAACGGTTCCCTCCTGCGTGGGAATCAAAAATTCCAGACTCCCCGCAGTTTAGCAGCTTCGATAAAACCGTACAAGCCCCCGGTTCCGGGTTGATGCCGCCGGAATTCTCCGGTATGCTGCCCGCATGAGTGGAACAATGCGTTTTCGCGGTCTGCTGAGCATGCCGGCCGGTTTCATCCTGGCGCTCATCATCGTTCAGACGATGTATCTGCCGGTCTTCAACCTGACCTACCATGACGAACCCTTTCTGACTCCGCCCCTCCAGGCACAAACGCTCCGGAACCTCCTCTGGAGCTACCAGTTGCACTTTCGGGAATATTTTTCACTCGTCGGCATGGCCGTGGACAAGCGGCTCGCGTTTCCGGCCGGCCGGTATCTCCAGATGATCCCGCCCGATGGCGAGATGAAGATCGACGAGTTCTTTGATTTCCTGCGCCAGGAAGGCTTTGGGGAACAGGAAATCGAGGCGCTGGATAAAAACCCGCTCCCGTCTGCTCCATTGCTGAAATTCATCGGCAGCGGAAGCTATCGGTTCCCCTACCCGGATCCCTACCGGCTGCCGCTTGCACACCTCGCCCAGGGAACCGATCTACGGTCCATCTACCCTGCTCTGGACGTTCCCCTGAATGACCTGAACCGGCCGCCTTTTTCCAATCTGGCTGCTCTGCCGGTCATCGACACCCGGGGAGGTTCCCGCCTGCTTTCTCCCGGTTTGCTGATCCGCTCACTCGAAGAGGTGGAACGACTCCGCCAGTCGACGCGCTCAACCTGGATCGCCATGGCTCTTCTGCTTTTCCTGACCCTGGTCCTGGGAAGTTTGTTCGCTGAGCTGTTGCGGCGCGGTGGGTGGGTCGGATACATCGCTCACAGCGTCTGCCTGATCACCATGGCCGTGGGGCTGTTCACGATCCTGAGCCCGAAATTTCACCGGACCAGGGCCATCGATTTTGACCCCGGAACTCTCAGCCCCAGTGAACTCACAGCCATGCAGCCGCTTGCGCACGCGCTGATCGATGATCTTGCCGGCAAAGGCTGCATCAACCCCGGTGAAGTCGCGAGTCTTCACACATTGATCAACCATCCGCCGATCGACTGACCGGGGCGCCCTGATTAACGAAGTGATTTGCCGCTCATGGGCAGCATGATCTTGTCCGTGCCGAGAATGGCGGCCGTCTCG
>CAZQYQ010000315.1:0-4936 GCA_964597625.1 uncultured bacterium | reverse complement strand
ATGCCGGAAGAATTTCACCGAGACCGTATGCGCCGAGATGCAGGGATATCTCATCCTGCCAGTTTTTCAAAAGGCCCGTGGGGGCAACCAGCAGGAATGGAAGCTTGGGATATGAGCCAGCAGCCATCAACTGGCGAACCCAATAGAGAAAAGCCAGAACCTGGTATGTCTTGCCAAGCCCCATATCATCTGCCAGGAGGGCGCCTCGGCTTCCCTGCTGCCAATGATCCTGGAGCCAGTGAACGCCCTCTGTCTGGTGGGGCAAAAGGCTCGAGCGCAAGCCCTGGATATCACGGGAAACCGGGGGATCGATCGGGACTCGGCGTTTCAGAGGCTTCCCCACACGTTCGAGGTGCCGATCTATAATTAATGCTATAGGACCATCGTTCTCTGGAAGCGGAGGAGGGTCTTCGGGAGGAGGGGGCTCGGTTGGCTGAAGATCTTCTTGTATCGCCGCCTGAAGAGCCTGAAGCGCCGAGATCGTATCCTGCGTCGCCGGGAGGGGCTGGTCACCCGCCTGAACTGTCGGGATTCCTTCGTCGATTGCCGCATGAATCTTTTCAATCAGATTTGGGATCTCGTCTGGTGCGATATCGACATGCCTGCCGCCAATGCTCAGGCCGAATTCTTCCGGCGGGAGCCAGGGCTCGCTGGCTTTTTTGAAAACGGGCATGACCGGAGGACGCCACACCCCGATCTGCAGGACCCGCTCGCTGTACTCGGTGGTTTCCCGAAAGAGGCTTTCCAGGACGATTTCCGGCAGAAGGTCTTCGAGGTGTTCCCGGAGGAACACCCGGGGATTGGCGAGAAATTCCCGTCGCACGTTGTCGGGCTTGTCGGCCATGGAGCGAACAACTTCGAGGCCCTTTTTCAGTTCGGGGGCGATGACGCAGTATCTTCCCTGAGAAACGGCGTAGTTTCCTTTGACGTCCCTGGACTTCCTGAACTGATTCGAAAAAACCTGCTGACACACGGGAGGGAGCGCTGAAACGTGGTCAGAATGCGTATTTGGATCAAGGTCATCGTGTGAGGGTGTTGCTCGGAAAAGCACCGGTGCGATTTCCAGAGCGCCCTGGGCATTCAGTTCAGCCTGAAGGGAAAAGGAGTCGGCGCGAAAGATTTCGATCTGGCGGAGATAATCGTCCTGAAGGGCTTCCGGCGGAAGGATTTCTTTCAATTCCGACCAGATGAGAAAGCGATCGACGGTTTCCATTCCCGTTCGCGCATTGAATTCGTCCATGGCTTCGATCACACGGAGATAGGGCTGAGGGATCAGATACAGCCTTCCACCGACCGTGATCAGAGCGCCTTCCCGTTGAAAGCCCATGACAGGCCTCGTGTCCGGGTGGCGGAGCGAGTATTCGAAACAGAAATCCTTACTGGTGATGATGCCCCGCCCCTTGATGGACAGCAAAAAGGGCATCAGCGGCGGCAACCCCAGGCCGAGGAGCTGAAACTGCGGTAACTCGGTGAGGTCTGCATCGGGAACGATGATCCGGTTGTCGACGATCGCTGCTTTTTCCTGTTCAAGCAGGAGAAGAAGGCCACCGATATGGGCCTCGAGACCAGTGGGGAGTTTCAGTTCATGATTTGCCCAGGAATCCGGATCCAGCATCTCACCGTCTGAAAGACAGGAAAAACAGAATCGCTTCTGATTGTGTTCCCAGTTGAATGTTATCACAATATATCACCAACTATGGCATAAGATCTTTGAGGGGAATATGTATCCCCGTGTAAATCCGAATGGTTTCAGATATTTTTCGTTGCCAGGACCCGCTCTCAGAGTGATGATGGATGAACTCATCAAATGGTGCTTGCGTAAGTTGTTCTCTGGAATATCGTTCACAAAGTCTCTTGGGGGCATCGGGATCGTTGCTCTCCCATACGCGGCATTTCCCGTTATGGCTCCACTCCGAGAATATCAGATTATCTATCTCAAAGAGAAGCACCGAATGGTCGCTTGAAAAGCCAGGTCCCCAGAAGACTCCGTATCTGTCATAATTCGAAATGAATCTCCTGGCCCGATATCGGGCGGCATCACCAAGAACGAGCCAGACCCGGGAAATATACCCGCGTTTCAGATACTCACCCCAGAAGGCCCGGCGATATCGCCAATGATCGTCCTGGGCCGTGGAGTCAAGCAGGCGGAAAAACGCCTCGAATGTTGCCTGCACCACCCATCGGATCATGACATCACGGGCCGTCTTGCTTACGGAGTTCCATGTGCCTTGATCTAATTCAGGATGTCCGAAATGTTCGAGGAAAAACTTCTTGATGATATCCAGGATTTCTTGTGCCGGATCCTTGCTGCGGAACGGCTGCAGGAAAGCGTCGCCAACTTTTCCAGCCGTTTCCGGGTACCTCAGATCCCGGTTTTTTGGGGCGATGAAATCGAAAATCTGTAGCAGGGTCTCCTGATTCAGATTGCCTGCCGCCAGGGATTTCGAAACGAGTTTCAGGCAACTGGTGTGAATTTCCTCGATGAAACCGGCCCGTGACAATTCCCCATCGAACCCGGCGTCCGATAAAACATCGTTCACCAATTTTCCAGGCTGGAGAAAGTGCTCGGCAACCCAGGACGGCCCGTTTTTCTCGAGAAGCAGATACTCCTCGCAGCGTCGTTTCCACTCGCGAAGGCGGGAGCTTTCCGAAGAGAAGACCAGGCTTTGCAGGCCGACCCTGAGGATGTCGAATGAATCCTCTCCCTGAGGATATGCCATGAGAAACGTGTGGAGAAGCGCTGCCAGGGAGGACGGGGAAACGGAATTTTTGTACAGCGAAAGCAGTTCGCCGACCAGGAAAACATTTTTGCCCAACCATTCACGAGGCGTTCGAAGCGGATAAAACAGCAACCAGGGCAATCGCCTCAACTGTTTTCGGGATAATTCGGACAGGGGTTTGTTGAGAGAAATATGGTGTTGTATTTCATTCCGGGTTTCCTCGAGATCGACCTGCCCGGGTTGTTTGGGCTGAATATTGCCCATTTTACGGCCGATTTCCCGTGCGACGCGTTCCGTTTTCACAGGGGGCTTCAGCGGGGTGATCAGGCTTCGCCAGGAAAATCCTTTCTGGTGCTCGAGAAACTCTTTCAGTCCCTCGCTCATGGGGCACTCGTTGAAGAGCCGGTCTGCATGGAGTTCTCGATTTCGCCAAGAACTTTTGGCGGTGCTTTCGGCGGCGTCATGATGAAACGAATATCGATACGACGATTTTTTTGCCGACCTTCATCAGAATCATTCGATGCAACGGGGCGACGATCAGCATATCCGCTCACGCTGAATATCGGAAGCAAGGACTGATTGGCAAAGAGTTCCAGTTGGGGATGATAATGGATCAGGGTTTTGTATGTCCTGATTCCACGGCTTGTAGAAAGGTCCCAGTTGTCTGTGAAGCTCCCTGACGACTTGAGCGGGATGTTGTCCGTGTGCCCTTCGATGAAAATGGCATCGATACTTGCCGTTCTGCTCGAGGTGGTGAGGTTTGCCGTTTCACTGGCCGACAGAGTGAAATCGGGTAATACCGTTGCGAATACATCACCTAGCGTGTTCAGCATGTTTTCCCCGTCGGGGCTCAGTTGATCGCTGCCGGAGGGGAACAACACCTCTTCGGGGAGACGGAGAATTCCGTGTTCGAGATCAACTTCAACCCGGAACCCCTTCTCGGAAATGGCTTTCTGGATAGATTCGAGAAGGGCTGCACGCAATGCCTTGCCGCCGACCAATTGCTGGATGATCGCTTCCAGGCGTTGCTTTTCTTTTTCCAGCAGCTCCTTTTCCTGCTTTGTTCGCTCCAGTTCCTGTCTGAGATCTTGCTGGGTGTTCTGGAGACGCAAGGCAAAAATGGTCAGGGTGATGATGAAAAGAAAAATCAAGCCTGACATGATGTCGCTGAGTGATCCCAGGTAATCCTGACCGGCATCCTGGGATATATATGTGGTGGAATTAGTTCTCATGCTTTATTTGCGCCGTAAGACCTCGTCGAGATCGCCGATCTGGTCACCAAGTTCATTCACGACACCGCCGAGATCCCCGAGGGCTTTTGCAAGATGCGTGTCGAGATCGGACTGGAATTTTTTCACCTGCTGACTGTAAGCCTCGACCCCACGAATCAACTCGCTCATAACTTCCTTCAACGAAGCATCGACGCCCTCGAAACGGCTGACGGACTGATTCCAGGCTGCTTGGAGGTTCGTCGTGGTCTGGGTCAGGTTGGACGAAATTTCCTTGCAATCGACGACCCAGTTCTTGATTTCGACCGACGCATTCCTTGTTTGATCCGATGCATCTTTTGCGGCTTTGGCGGATTCCTGGAGAGGGGCAGCCGCCTGTCTCAGGAGCATCAATACATCCTGAAGAGATTTCACATTCTGGTTCAGGTGTTCCTGAACAGATATTCCCGTGTTCGAAAGAGATTGAAGTTGCGAGGTCAAGTGTTGAAGCTGGTTCACCCCGGTGACGAAACCCGACGTGGCGTTTATCATTTTTTCAGAAAAGACGCTGCCGGCATCGACCATGTTCTTGCTTGTCTGTTCGGAAGCGTTTTGCATGATTCCTGAAAAATGCTTTACTGCTTCGGCCAACTGGTCCTGGATGGAGCGACCGCCGGACTCCATTGCAGACTTCATCGTGTCTGCCATATGAGAGGACGTTCCCTTGATGCCATCCAGACCTTCCTGGACCTGGTCGAATGATTGCCTGAGAAGAGTCGTCATTTCCTGCATTGTCTGTTGAATATGCGTGGCAACATTCGCGCCACTTCCTCTCAGCTCGTTAGCGCTTTCCGCAGCAGCGGTTTTCAACTGACTCGACAGCTCCTGAACCGAACTGGCAAGAAGCGCGTTCATGGATTCCCCGCCTTGGTTCAGGGCGTTTTTCACGCTTTCAGCCATTATTTTCGTGGTTTCGTTGATGCGGTCCTGGCAGCTGGTGATGGAACT
>CAZQYQ010000314.1:0-5081 GCA_964597625.1 uncultured bacterium | reverse complement strand
GGCCCGGAAGAATGATCATCCGAATGTGACCGTGCTGGGTGCCGGCCTGTCCGGTGTTGAGGCTACGTTTCAGCTCATCAGGCGCGGAGTTCGCGTCAGACTTATGGAAATGCGGCCGAAAGTCCCCACCGGCGCGCACTCGACGGATCTGCTCGCGGAGCTGGTTTGCAGCAACTCGGTCGGCAGCAATCTTCCCGACCGCGCATCTGGCCTGCTCAAGGAAGAACTCCGCGCGCTGAGCAGCTATATTCTCGACGTGGCCTACAAGTATAGGGTCCCTGCCGGAAACGCGCTGGCCGTAGACCGTGAAGCTTTCGCCCGCGAGATCACCCGGTATATGACAGGACACAGCCATGTCGAGTTCGTGAACGACGAGGCGACCGAGTTCCCGGAAGACGGCATCGTGATTCTCGCGACCGGTCCGCTGACCTCGCCCAGGCTTCTGGCCTGGCTCTCAAAGACCTTCGGCGCGGACAAGCTCGCCTTCTTCGACGCGATCGCACCAGTCGTGACCGCTGAAAGCGTCGACATGAGCTGTGCCTTCATCGCGAACCGGTATGACAATGCCGAAGTGAAGGGCGATTATATCAATTGTCCTCTGAGCAAGGCCGAGTATGAGGAGTTTGTGACGCAGCTTCTCGCGGCCGAACGGATCCCGCTGCCGGAGTTTGAAAAAGAGGCCCGGCGCCAGTTCTTCAGCGGCTGCCAGCCGGTTGAAGAAATCGCGTCGACCGGAAAGGATTCACTCCGGTTCGGTCCGATGAAACCGGTCGGGTTCAATGACCCCAAAACCGGTCGCCGCCCCTGGGCTGTCGTACAGCTGCGCCAGGATAACCTGCTCGGCAGCATGTATAATATCGTTGGCTTTCAGACGAATCTGAAACACTCTGAGCAGGAGCGCGTCTTCAGGCTCATTCCGGCCCTGAAAAACGCGACATTCACCCGACTTGGGCAGATGCATCGCAATAGCTATTTATTCTCGCCCGCGTTTCTCACCCCGACGCTCCAGGTGAAGAATCATCCGGACTGGTTCGTCGCCGGCCAGATCTGCGGCGTCGAGGGCTACACCGAATCGACGGGAATAGGCCTGCTTGCCGGCCTGAATGCCGCGCGCATCTGCCTCAAGAAACAGCCGGTGGTGCCTCCCCCCCAGAGCATGCTGGGCGCCCTGGTGAAATATGTGACGTTCGAAGGCCATAAGGTGAAGGAGTTCGCGCCGATGAACGCCAACTTCGGCTTGCTGACCGGCTCCGGCCCCACCGCCAAGGGTGAGACCACCGACGATCGGAGAGCCGCAGCCATCATCGAAGCCCGTCGCGCCTTCAAAACCTTCGTCGCCGAACTGTAGGCTCCTGATAACAACAACTGCCGGGGCGCGTATATTCGCGCCCCGGCAGTTGTTTGGACTGATCTGTTTCAGTCTGCTCCGTGTCTGAAGATCACCACGGCGATGATCCGGCGGGCAGGGTGAATACATGCACTCTGGCCTGATTCCTTGCCGTTCCGCGTTCAAGAACCACCAGATTCTGGCCGTTTACAACGACGGATACAGGGGTGTCAAACTGGCCGAGACCGGCCCCGTCAGATCCGGCGTTCATTTCCCAGCCGCCTGAAGAGTTCCAGAACTGGATCTGATCGCCATCCATATTTACCGTAATATAGTAGGAATTGAACTGAGCGATATCGACAGGGTTGCTGGCCGGCCATTCTGAGCTGTATCCCAGGCTTGGCACATTCCGTTTCACGATTCTGTCATTGTTGTAATCAGCAACAAAGAGCGCCGGATTGAAATAGCGGATTCCCATCGGCGTGTTGAAGTGTGTCGAGTCATTGCCAGGTGCGGTTCCAGAGGTCGGAATGAGCATGTTGGCGACGCCGCTTGCCAGATTGAGCCTCTGGATCCGGTGGGCTCCGGTGTCGCACAGGAACAGATCCGTCCCGACGATCGTCATGGCCGCTGGAGAAGAGTACCTTGCCAGATCGAGCCCTCCAACTCCAAAGCTGCCATAGTTGCTTTCTGTCGCAAGGCCGCTGGACCAGACCTGAATGCGCGAGAACGCCATCGAGGGCAGACCTTCAAGAGTGTAGAACTTGCCGCTGGAATCCTTGGCAATTCCCACCAGGGATGTGAAAGAACCAGGGTCAGAACCAAGACCTCCAACCGATGCTTCTGGTGTGAAGGCTGCGGAAGTGAACTTTTTCAGCATCGAATTCCCGGAATCCGTGATGAAGTAACTTGATCCATCAAGCAGGATGGTGGAGGGGCTGGATAGCTGGGAATTGCCGGCTCCATACCCGAGATACGTTCGGACACTCCACACGACAAAGGTGAAGGTGGCTGCATTATAGCTGCCGCTATCATCCAGGACTCCCACCATCACCTGGTATTTTCCCGGATCGAGATTCAAGGGAAGAGAAACCGTCCCCGAGGCGAATGGCGTATTGATGCCAGGTCCTGTGAGCGTGCAGGAGATATGTCCCGCCGAAAGCTGCCCGCCGCCGGCTTCAAAATCGGTAGCCCAGGCGTTCAGATCAATCTGCGTCGCGACGCTTGCGAGTAAAACCGGGATGTTGCCTGGAGCGGTGGCATACTGAGGATAATTGATCGTCATGCCCGGGGTGGCGAGGGTGTTGATGAGAAGCGAGCGGGTGGCGATGGCTGTAATGCCGCAGCTGTCGATGACGCGAGCCTGGATGACGTGGTTGTCGCTCAGCGTGAGAGAACTGGTAAGCGTATGCGTTTTCGGGTAGGGACCGGTCAGGCTCGAGCTGTTCAGCCTGACGCCGGTGTTTTCGTCATACCACTCGATGGTCACCGGTTCATTGTTGTCGGCATCGGCGATTTCGGCCTTGAGAGTGAATGTGCCGCCATTGTTCACACGGGTTCCGCTGGCCGGATTGTCGACGTCCTTCATCTGAACGGTCGGAGTGGCATTCACATAGATCGATCGGCTCACCGTCGCTGAGGCCAGAAGCGTGTCGCTTGCCTGGAGAGTGATGACGTGCGTGCCGACCTGGGCCTGCGTGAACGAGGTGGTGAATGTCGTCGTTCCGAGCATCGGAAACGGCGTGTTGGGGTCGCTGGTCCAGCTCAGGCTTGTGCTTGCGACAAAGCCGTCGGCCGTTTCGAGGTCTGTGGCATATCCCGCGAACGTGACCGGCTCGCCGGTGAAACACCAGGTTTTGGTGGAGAGGGGGGCTGTAATGACAGGTGCCGGCGCGGTATTCGTGGCTATGCTGAATGATATATAAGCCGGGGTTGAGGCGTTGAACGTGTCACCCACAACCAGGGTGATCGTGTGGTTGCCTGGGGCGAAGTTGCGATAATTGGGAACGGTCTGGGATGTCGAAAGCGTCGTCGTCGCGTTCAGCATGTGCGAATAATCGAACCACGCATAACTGAGCGCCTGATTTTCAGGGTCTGTCGCACCTCCCGAAAGGGTGATCGTGGTGCTTGCGGCGAACGAGGACTGGTCAGGGAAGACGGTAATGCTCACACTCTGAGGGGCGGTGTTGATGCGGAATGGCATCGAAGCCGATGTTCCAAGGCCTTCCGTGGTGGTGGCCATCAGCCAGGCGGTGTATGAGCCCGGAGTGTTCATGATTCTGGTGAAGTTGCCTGTCTGCGAAGCGACCTCGGAAGGGGATCCGCCGATCGGCTGCACATACCAGTGATAATAATCCGTGGAAAGTCCGCTGCCGTCGGAAAGACGCACCGTTCCGATAAACTGCACGGCCCCTGCCGCGAGAACCTGATTCTCCGTGGGCTTCGTGATGGAAGCCGTCGGAATCCGCGTGCCATACGGAATCACGGTGAATGTCCGGCTGACCTCCGTCGAACCCGACTTCTCATCCGTGACCGTGACGGTCACGGTGACGGAAGTGTCAGAGTTGACCGTCGGGGTGGTCCAGACCGTTTCCTTCGCATTCGACGAGCTCAGCGTTCCATTCGTGGTCCTCCAGGCATACGACAGCCCTGAAGCGGCCCCGTCAGGATCTGTCGCGCTGGCGGTGAGGGTATACGCGGTATTCTTGATCATCGTCGAACTGTCGGCCAGAATGGCGACAACCGGCTTTTGGTTCTGTGATGCGCTTACGCCATAACTCACGGTCAGCGTCACCCGGGCATACAGACCGCTTGAATCTGATGCGATGAACGTGACGGCGGTATCGCCGTTTCCAGAGACCGGCGCGGTCCAGATGGCCCGCACATCACTCGAGGTGGCGATGCTGCCGGAAGAGGCTTCCCAATGATAGCGGAGCGTCGAGTTTTCCGGGTCTCTTGCGGTTGCCGTGAAGGTGATCGTTGCGCTGTTGCTGACCTGGAGCTTGTCCGCCGAAAGCGCGACAACCGGTGGGGCATTTGTGGAGCCGGCCGGCGGCACCGTCGTTTCAAGAACCGGAGGAGTGGTGCTGACGAATTGAGCCGGCAATTCGATGGTTGTGCGTCCGGAAACGGCTACCGTCACGGTTGCGGCCTCGTCGGCCGGCAGTACCGGGGACTCGTAGTAGCCGGGGAGGCCGGTGACCGGTGTGAACAGTTCGCCCCAGACGGAAACGGTCGCCGTGGAAATCGTGCCGCCGGTTGAATCGCTGACGCGAACCTTGACCTTGCGATCGGCGCGCCTGACTTCCAACGAGCCGACCTGTTTCGCCGGCTGGCTCGTTGAAACGTCGATATTGGAGGAACGGACCTTGTAGATGGCACCGGTTGTTCCGGTGAGCCGCGCAATGACGTTGTGTCGCTCGTATGTTACCGGCGAGAGGGTGAATATGCCGCTGGAGCTTGGGTGTGTGGCAATCTGCGGATATTTTTCAAGATAGACGAGGGTGTTTGCAAAATTCGTCGCCGCGAGAATGGAAGCTTCAACGTCCCGAGCGGAAGCGATCGTGCTTGACGCGGTCAGCGTGCCGGAGATGGAACCGTAGCTGCCGGGTCCGATGGGCAGCGGATCATCCCCGCTGCCGGAGCACCCGAACACGGTAAGCGCTGCCAGCAGAACCCCGAGAAACAGATGTATTCCGGAAATGCGGCGTTGAATAGACATTGAGGCCCCCTCGAGAATCATGATTTGTGCCAT
>CAZQYQ010000313.1:0-5088 GCA_964597625.1 uncultured bacterium | reverse complement strand
CGGGTTTCTCTTCAACTTGAAGAAGAACCTCACGTGAACTTCATATACATGATCGGCACGTTTTACAGGAGGCCGAAGAGGTTTTTTTCCCATTGTTCCGCGACACCTTCGGGATGCCCTTCAGGCCTTCATCTCACAGATTTCTTTTTTTTGGCTTCATACCCGGCGCGGCGATGACGATAGATACCCATGACACGCATGTAAACCAGTTTTCGGGAGGCCGCCGAATGAACAACGAATACCTGATGACGATTCCCGAGTTGATGAAATTTCTTCAGGTTAAACGCAACACGATCTACACGCTGCGAAAACAGGGACTGCCGACCATGAAAATCGGCCGGTCCGTCCGCTTCAGAATCGCAAGCGTCCTTACGTGGCTCACGGAGATGGAACAGACGAACCAGGGCGGCGTTGAAGCTCTGGTAAAGAGCGATTCATCGCATCTTCTCTGATCTGTATGTCCGGGACATCCGCGGAAATTTTCGGCCTGCTGGCCTTCTCGCTCACGACGGGCGTGCTGTTCAGCAGGACCGTTTTCGGGCTTCTTGAAAGCTGGCTCGAAAACGCCCGGAATCAGAATGCCCTGAAACGCCGGCGGGGATGAGATGCCCGCCGGCGGCTCAGGTCAATGATAGATCCTGGTATAGTTCCACCAGCTTCCCATGACCTTCTTGTAATAATCCCGTGTTTCGGGCAGCGGGACGCGATCAAGCCTTGTCAGAACGGGCAACTGGGCAAAGGGGCCCTGTTCGACCTTGCGCGAGATGTTTCCCTGCCCGCCATTGTATGAGGCCGCGGCCAGGAAAAGATCGCCGTTGAACAGGTCGCGCAGATACCCGAGATACCAGACGCCGAAGGCGATGTTCCGATCGGGGTTCCAGAGGGAATCGGCGACAAACTTGCCTTTGATGCCGAGTTTTCCGGCAATCCATTTTCCGGTTGAAGGCAGGATCTGCATCAGCCCGTGCGCATTACTCCGGGATAGAATCGTCGGGTTAAAATGGCTTTCCTCGCGCATGATAGATATCACCCAATATGGATCAACGCCGTATTTCTTCGATTCACCCTGAATCCGCGCCCACCAGGGCCGCGGATAATGAGCTCTCCAGGCCCAGTCCGGAAGCAGCGCGGCGGATTTGCCGTTTTCCAGCATCGTGCGCATCATGATCTCGCCGATCGCCACGGTGAGATTGTGCTCTCCGACGGCCTCGGCGGAATCGATGGCGACCTTGAAAAGGCCCTGGTCATCCGGATGATCGGCAAGCAGTTTGCGAATTTCCTCGCGGGCGATGCCGTCGAACGGACTTTTCAGGAGGGCGATCCAGGCGGCGCTGCGATGTTTCCATTTCCTGTCGATGACCGGAGCTGATTTTGCCTGGGGAAGCGGTATCTGTCGGCGTTCAGGGTTGAGCCAGTAGATGAAGAACGAGTGCGGATACGTTGTTTCGAGCAGTTCCAGGAGATGCTTTCCCTCGGGAGAGGTTGTTCCGGCGCAGACGGCGGCATATCCAAGGGCATCGTCAGCCCGGTGATGGCCGGGGAAGTATCGCGCCAGCAACATGAACCAGGGTGTTGCAAGCACATTCCGGCCATGGTCAAAGCGGTCGAGTCCCATTTCATACAGGTGAACCGGAAGCAGCGACAGCTTGACGCCGTCCCCGCACAGGGCTTCCGCCATGGCCAGCGCCGTCTGATCCTGACCGCACGAGAAAGCGGACCGCATCAGTCTGTATCGGGCAGCAAGCAGATCGACCGGCGGCTTTCCCCAGGCCAGAGCATGCTGGAAATCCGCCATTGCCTGTTCATGACGCGAAGCGGCGCTCAGGATGTCACCGTGTATCTGATATGCGAGCCCCTGAACGCTTTCGTCGAGGCCCGGTGTCGTCATAACGCCGTTGAGAAGAGACAACGCCCGATCACGCTGACCGGACAACCCAAGCATTTCAGCCTGGAGAATCATCCCCAGAACTCCGCCATGCCGTCCCAGAGAGGCGCGAAGGGAAGGCAGAGCTTTTTCGACCAGGGTTCCGAGCTTTTCACGGTTGGCGGTGCGCAGAATCTCGATCCATTCATCCGGCGTGAAAGCCCAGCCGGCCGGTGAACCGACGATGGTTTTCAGGAGATTCGCACTTTCATCCATGTTCTGATAAAAAGCCGTTTCGGACCGGTAGGCCCTGAGAGCTTGAAGGGCGGCCATACTGCGCTCTCGGGAAGCGGCCGGATACAGATCGACCAGGGCTTCGAGGGCTCTTCCGCGCTGATACGGGGTGTTGAGCGTGAGAGCGACATTTTTGAGCTTTGCGAGGGCCGAGGGACCACGGAGTTTGGCGGCAAGAATCACATATTGAAGGCCAGCCTGCCTTGCAGGCAGCCATTCGCTGTTCATGCCGGCAAGCCGCTCATAGATCTGAAGCGCCTCGGCCTCCCTGCCGGCCTGGCGGAGGGCATCAGCCATCAGTGACAGGCGGAAATCTTCGAGACTGGAAGACGCCCCGAGCCGCTGCAGCAGCGCGACCGTCTGGGCATGCTGCGCTTTTTTCACCGCGGCATTGACAGCCGTGAGCTGTGTTTCGAATGATGCCGATGCCGAGCCGACAGTCGCGGCCAACAATACGACGGCAATGACGAGCGCCTTGAACCCGCGCGAGATCGCAAGACGATAATATCTATACGCTTCAATATACGTAAAAGTATCCACTTCAGACCTCCGTGTATACAAACGATCGGGCCGGGCGACGCCGCCGGCTCGATCGTTGTACCGCAATCTTGCCGGGGATGCAACCAGATATTGAATAATCGATTATCCCGGATTACAATGGCCGGATATACGCAGAGTATTTCATCACGCCATGACGAGGGGAGCGCCAACGAATGGGAGCCTTGATGGTCGAGATCTGGGACGCGACGGGAAACAAGAAAGTCAAAGCTGAACTGCCCGATGACGAGGCGGTCAACCGCATTCTGATCCTGCTGATCGACCGGATGAGCCTTCCGCGGTTTACACCGGATGGCCAGCTGATGAGCTACAAATTCCATCACAAAGCATCAGGCCGGCAGCTGCTCGATGATGAATCGCTCCGGCAGGCCGGGGTACAGGCCGGCGACGTTCTGAGGATTCAACCCGAGATTACCGCCGGAATCCACTCATGAGAAGCGAATCGGGGCCGCCGGGGGAACTTCCGCCGATTCTGTCCATATCGCCCTATGAGGAAGAACACAGGTTTTCGCGATTTGAACTCATTCGGTGGTGGGAACAAAAGCGGCTCTCAGAAGCCAGAGTGCTCGTCATCGGAGCCGGTGCCCTCGGCAACGAGATCATCAAGAATCTCGCCCTGCTGGGCATCGGGAATGTCATTCTCGTCGATTTCGACCGGATCGAGCCATCGAACCTTTCCAGGTCGGTGCTGTTCCGGGAGCGTGACCGCGGCAGATACAAAGCGGAAGTAGCCGCGGAGCGTGCCCGCGACCTGTATCCGGGAATCTGGATCAAGCCCCTCTGCGTCAACGCCGTCACGGATCTCGGGCTGGGCGTTTTCTACTGGGCCGACGTCATCATCGGAGGCCTCGATAACCGCGAAGCGAGGCTCGTCATCAACCAGAACTCGTTCAGGGCCGGCAAGCCCTGGATTGATGGCGCGATCGAGGTCCTCAACGGCGTCGCGCGCGTTTTCGCACCGGGCGACGGGCCCTGCTACGAGTGTACGATGAGCCAGATCGACTGGAAAGTGCTCAATTCCCGGAAGGCCTGCACGCTGCTCACGCGGGAAGAGATGATGTCTGGGAAGACTCCGACGACCCCGACCATGGCGAGCATCATCGCCGGAATTCAGTGTCAGGAAGCGCTCAAACTGCTTCACGGCCTTGAAACGATCTCCGGCAAGGGATATATTTTCGAGGGTCTCAATTTCAACAATGACCTTATCGGCTACAAGCGCAAGCCTGACTGTTTCAGTCATGAATGTTTTTCTCCGCTGACCGTCCTCGACGCCGGCGCCGCGACGCTCACCCTTGGTGATGCGCTTGCAAGAATCAGGGCTGATCTCGGGCCTGATGCGGTCATGGAAATCCGCCAGGATGTCCTGACGGGTTTCACCTGTTCGATCTGCGGCATCGAGACGGAACATCACGCTTCGCTGGGCCGTATCCATGAAACCGAGGCTGCCTGCCCGAGCTGCAAAGAGCAGCGGTTTCCACAGCTTGCCCACCAGTTCGACGGCACGGAACCCTGGCAGGGAAAAACGCTTGCACAGCTCGGCATTCCGCCGTTCGATGTTTTCATCGGTCGCGAAGGGGAAAGACAGACGTATTATCTGCTCGACGGTGATCGCGCGGAAATTCTCGGGCCGCTTGCCGAGCCTGTGGTGAAACCGGTTGCAAAAGCATGAGCAAGCCAGATAATCCTCCAGCCACGCAGGGTCTGGACTTTCACACCGGCACGAGCGTCCCGGACTCCCGCCAGTCGGCGTTTCCGGCGAACGAAAAAGTCGAACCCCGCATCATGATCGAAAGCAGGGTTTTTGACGATCTTCTTGCGCACGGCCGTGAAACGACGGCAGTCGAGCTGTGCGGCGTTCTCGTGGGAACGACACGGCGCGATTCGACCGGGCCGTATCTGCTGATTGACGGCAGCATCCGGGGACAGCATACCCGTAACGACGGCGCCCAGGTTACCTTCACTCATGAAACCTGGGATCATATTCATCATCAGATGGAGTCGAGCTTCAAGAATAAATCTATCGTCGGCTGGTATCACACGCATCCCGGGTTCGGTATTTTCCTGTCCGACATGGATAAGTTCATCCAGGATTACTTTTTCAATCAGCCGTTTCAGGTCGCGCTGGTCATCGACCCGATTTCATCGAAGGAAGGGCTTTTCGCCTGGGTCGACGGGAAAACCCGTCCGCTCAGCCGCTGCTGGATCGGCAAGGATGTTCGAAAACTCACAGCCGGCGCTGTCGGAAGCGCTGAAACCCGTGATGTACCGCCCGCGGGCAAAGCCGGTGCGCAGCTGGTGATCGAAAAACGGCCGGCAACATCCGACGGGACCGAAGCGGGTTCCGACAATATCATCAATTATAGTTCATTGAT
>CAZQYQ010000312.1:0-5165 GCA_964597625.1 uncultured bacterium | reverse complement strand
TCTCGTGATCATCGATGCGGGCCTGCCGCCCGCCACCGCGGCCGAGTGCGATCGCCTATCGGCTCCGGTCTCCTCCCCCCTCCCGGATCCCGTGAAAGACGAAGCCGCATCGATCGAGGATGCCGTGACAGTCACGGCCACCGCCGCTCTTTGGCAGCTGGAAAAAGCCTCCAGGGACGAACGGCGTCGGGCTCTGCTGCGCAGGGCCGCCGCGTCGCTCTGCTGGAACAAGACATTGATTTCACCCCATCAGCGCCGCAGACTCTCCCCGGAACTCGATGCCGCAACCACGGTGGGCTGCGAGCATATTCCTCCTCTGACCGCCGCCCTGCTTCCGGCACCCGGCGCTTCCCCGGCCGATATTTTCGATTTCACGCTGAATCTGTATCAGCAGAATTTGTTTACGCTGATGAAGTTTCCGTTCACCCTGTATCTCCTGGTTGTCATCGCAATTAATATATATTCAAAATTATATATTACAGGAAGACCACCCGCCCCCTTTGAACGGATTCTGGTGATCACGGCAGGGAGCATCTTTGTGTATATCCTGGCCAAGGCGGGTATCTGTCACACGGTCCAGGCGCTCGTCAACGGTCAGCGCCCCACCCTTTTCTCGATCTTCTCGAAAGCAGCCGGCTCCTGGGTGGATCTTTTTCTCGTTCTGACGCTGAAGCTCTTCTGTCTTTCCGGCTGGGCCCTTCTCGGAATTTTTCTCGCCGGTCTTGTCGCCCTGCCGGGCGAACTCCTGCCGCTGACGTATCTGCGGGGCTTCTTCACCCTTTCCGGAAGCATCGTCTTTCTGCTGGTTTTCGGAAACGCTTTTTTCTGGTATTTCCAGGCCGAGCCGATGGTCGCTCTCGGCCTGGTATCCGGCTCCACCTGGGAAATACTGGATAAATGCCGTATCGCGGCAAAGCGCGACTGGAAAACCGTCGTTCCGCTGTTTTTTCTGGCGAGTCTGCTGGCCATTTTTATAGCAAGCAGTACAGAAGATGTGTTTCTTCTTCTTCCCTTCGGGAAACATGCGCTTCTCGATGCGATCGCCGATCAGACGGCGATTTTTCTGCTGGTGATCGTCTATGCGTCGATCGTCGTGGTCACGTTGATGCGGAACTCGCCCCCACGGCGCCCCTGGCCGGATTCCGGAACGGAATCCCGATGAGAACCCCGGTCGCGAAGCCCGCAATATGCGCTTCAAACGCCACCCGCGCACTCGTCATGTCGCCCCGGTACAGCGCCAGGATCTGAAACAGGATATAGACTCCGAGCATCATCCAGGCAGGCACTTCCAGCCGCCTGATGAAAAACCAGACCGGGCAGAAATAGGTCGTGACACGGTTCATCGGAAACAGCGCCGTATAGGCGCCCATGACCCCCGCCACACCACCGCTGGCGCCGACCATGACCATCGCGGAGTCGGGCTGGATCAGCACATGCGCAAGACCGCCCGCCGCGCCGGTGCCCAAAAAAAGGAACAGGAAAAGCGCCGTGCCCACGCGTTCTTCGACATTGTCGCTGAAGATCCAGAAGAACCACAGGTTGGCGATCAGGTGCAGAAGTCCCGCATGCAGGAACAGATGCGTGAAAAGCATGCCCAAATACCCGAACGGAGGCGCTGCCACAGAGATCGGCTGTTCGCCGTTCATGAAGATGAAATGGTCTCCGCCGCTCATGAAGGCGCGGGGAACGAGTCCGAATCTTCCCATCAGGCCGGGCAGCCCCGACGCCCCCCGGGTGACGGCGGACTTTTTCACGAGCCTGTCTCCATAAGCCGCATACCGGGACTCGCCATAAAAAAGCATCATCTGAAAGGCAAAAACAGCGCAGAAGAGGAGAATGAGCGCATACATTCCGACCGGCGGTCGAACCACCGGCGGATTATTCTGGTCGTTCAACGGAAAAAACATGCATGGGATTATACCTGTTCCGCGCGTTCTCCACACCCTGCCGGGAAATTTCAGGGCAGCCGGGTCTGTTCGAAATCACGGGCTGTTCCCTCTTTTCTGCCGTGTAAAGCACCGCCGCCCCGGGAGCTGGTCTCCGGGGCGGCGGTGCTTCTGGGGATCTCTCTCAGTGAGTCACGCTTGAGGCGATTTCATTCTGAAAACGGCTGTAAACTTCGAACGTGGTGAGACGTTCCAGCAGATCCTCTTCCTGATTTTCCATCCAGATCAGAAACGTGTCATCGGTCATCAGTTCCGTAATTCCCACCATCGCGGGGTGTACCATACTCGTTACTACCTCCTCGGTGCGCGATTTTTTTCGTTCCACGTTATCTTTCGTACGTTTTCGCGTGATTCCGAAGAGATAATCGGCACATTTTTGAAATTTTTTGAGCTTTTCGCAGCATTTCCGCTTCAGACGCAGCATCCCTTGCGACGGCATCGGGGTTCCGGTAGAATGTCGAAAGATCCGTTCGATACGGACACCACCCCGAAGAGAGGAAGCGCACATCTATGCCGATTATCACGATTTCACGAGAACTGGGCGCAGGCGGGACGTTCATCGCCCTCAAGCTGGCCGAGGCCATCGGAGGCACCTGCGTCGAGAAGGAAATCATCAACGAGATCGCCCAGAAAATGGGAAAATCCAGGGAAGACCTCACCGACTTCGATCAGGATTCCTACAACCGCATCGGCGTCTTTTTTCAGGAGGCTCTTTCCAGCATCGCAAAAGGCGGCCGGGTGTTTCATCCGTTCGGAATGGGCCCCCTCGACTGGGAAAGTACGAGCTTCATTCCCTCGTTCCCCGATCAGGATTTCAAACACGACGAGTATATCGACGTGCTGACGCAGGTGATCAAAGACCTTGCGGCAAAAGGCAACGTCGTCATTCTGGGCCGCGGCGCAGGCCGCATTCTTCATGACCATCCCGAGGCGCTGCATGTCCGCGTTGTTGCCGATATCAGCGACCGTGTCGCACGCATCATGGATGAGCAGAAGCTCGACGAGGCCAAGGCACGCGATCTGATCGACCGGCGCGATTCGGCCGCGGCCGCTTTTCTGACCGACTTTTTCGATGTCGACTGGAATGACCCGCATATCTATCATCTCACGGTCAACACAAGCCGGATCGGCCCGGAAGCGGCTGTTTCGCTGATTCTCAACGCGCTCAGGCGCCCCGCCGCGTAAAACGAGCGAATCATGTCGAACCGTCTGTTCGGTCTGCTGCTCGTCGTGGCCGGGATGATTGCCTGTTATCTGTTTTCATCCGAGCCACCCACCGATGAAATCTGGCGCATCAAGGCGCCGGGCGAGATCACGACGCAGCCGGCGCCGGTCGGCGACAGCTTTCTGTTCCTGATCAGGCAGCAGCAGATCTGCTCAATTGATTCGAAGGGCACTCTGAACGGCCCGGTTCAACTGCCTTCCCAGGCCAGGCACGCCCTGGTCGGCCTCGCGTCAGGCGCCCTCGTGGCCGACCGCGACGGAGGGTACACGCTTTATTCCCCCGGGCTCAAAGAGCTGTGGAAACGCGCGACCCTGATCCCCTCGGATGTTCCGCCGGTCGCTCTGCCGGAAAACCGTGTTCTAGTATCCGGTGCCCGCGAAGTTCTGTTCGCACTCGACGGCGCCACCGGAGAGCCCGTCTGGGAAAGCCATTTTGAAGGCCGTGTCGTGCATGTGGTCGCAAGCGAAACGATCGCGGTGATCTACGGGTATGACGATCTGAAAAAACCATCCTGGAAGCTCTGCGCCATCGACCCTGACGCTGGTGACATCATCTGGACCTACAAAGATCCGGTTGAAGACGCGATCCCGTTCGTGTATGGCGGGTATTTCATCTTCTGCGACAACACAGGCCGCCCCGTAGCCGTCGATCAGCAGACCGGCGAAGTCGTCTACCGCCACGACAGTGAAGGCTATAAAATCGCGACCGTCACGGGAAACTCGTTGCTGATGCTTGCGGCAGGCGGATCACGC
The DNA here is from genome assembly GCA_964597625.1 of uncultured bacterium. Lineage (GTDB taxonomy): Bacteria > Muiribacteriota > Ozemobacteria > Ozemobacterales > Ozemobacteraceae > MWAR01. The sequence goes on along the minus strand of CAZQYQ010000312.1, from coordinate 1,242 downwards.
CTGGACTGCAGTGATCTTCCGACCGGGAAATCCTGGAGCGTCACCCTGCCGTCGCCGTATCTCGACGCCCTCGCGGTCGGCGATGCGCTTCTTTTCGCCGACGGACGCGGCATCAAGTGCCTCGACGCAAAAAGCGGCACGGTCAGATGGCAGCGCGATCTGGGGAAAACATTCGACCATTTCGCGCATGGAACGGCTCTGGGCATCACATACAAAGATAATTTCCTCGCCCGGCAGACCCTCGTAACCCTCTTTACCACCGACCAGAACAAAACCCTCTGGACGGCAATGGATAAAGGCAGATTCTACGCGCCTCTCGAACTCTCCAACGGAGACATGCTTGTCTGCCGAAGCGGCAACATCCGGCTCCTGCCGCATCCCGTGGCCGCAGCCGGCACAGAGGCGATCGCCAGCGGTTCAGCCATCCCGATCCCGATCCACAAAACCTTCTGGCAGATCCTTCCGGGAACCAGGCCGCAGCCGGCCAGCGACACCGCCAGTCCGTCGGCGACCGGCAGGCCGCGGACGGATTCGCCTGCGGCGGCGGAGCAGGAGCCGGGGTCATTCAGCGCATCGGACACATGGCAATAGCGCCGGGTCACTCAGATTGGGAAGCGGGATGTTCCAATGTGGTATGTTCAATAAGGCTCGTGAAGCACGCATGGAGGAATGAATGAAACTCTCTCTCTTTTCCAGAATCGCCTGTCTTGTGGTGTTGAACCTCCTCTGTCAAGGCATTCTCTGGGCGGAGGTCGTCGATCTTTCCGGCACCATGACGCCGGTTAAACATCAGGGCGATCGGAACACCTGTAATGCATTCGCCGCCACGGCCCTCATGGAATTTCTTCTCAAGGAACAGACAGGTAGCGATATCGATCTTTCCGAAGCCTTCACCTACTTTCTGGGCAAGACCCGCGCTCTGACCACTCCCTACACGAAAAAAGCCTATTCCGCAGATGACGGGCTGGCGGGGTTTCTGGCGGTAAAAGCGTTCGAATACGGCTGCATGGCCGAGTCAGAGTGGCCCTACGAATCTCAGAACTGGTTTCAGAAAAAGGATCCGCGGTGCACGTTCACGAATGGCAAACCCGACCTCGTCTGTTTTATCGGCAATCCTCCCCAGGATGCGAAAGAGCTCCCCTACAGGATCACCCCCATATTCATTGAGCCGGCGAACTTCGGTTCGTTTCTCCTGAAGAACAAAAAGCCCATTGTCTATAATATCGTATGGTATATGAAAGC
>CAZQYQ010000311.1:0-5170 GCA_964597625.1 uncultured bacterium | reverse complement strand
GGGCTAACTCCTGAAAATAGCCGGGGGTGTACATGAAACCCCGGAAATATGGGTTCGAGGAACCGGGGAAGAATTTCCCGAGGGATGTTTCCCTGGTTGCTGATTTCGATCTGGAAGGGGTTTCCGGTTCTCAGGGCAATCAGCACCGTTCCTCTTTCCGGGGAGGCTTCGATCGCGTTTTTGGCGAGGTTCGACACGATGGTCGTGAGCAGATACGTTTCTCCCCGCACGAGAGCGGTCCCCGCCTGGTCGGGAATCCTGCCGTCCAGGGTGATGGAGCAGATGGCAGCCTTCTTTCTCGACAGAGGCTCGAGTTCGAGGAGCGCCAGACGTGACAGGTTCAGTACGTCGATCCGATCAGGCTTGACCTGATATTCTCCCCGTTCCATCTTGTACAGGTCCAGCGTGCGATCGATCATGTTGAGCATCTTTACGGCCGACCGGTCGAGCACCCGGAGAAACTGGAGCTGCTTGGGATTCAGGTTCCCATCCTGTTCGAGAAGGTCCGAGGCGCCCATGAAAATGGATAAGGGCGCCTTGAGATCGTGTCGGGCAATCTGCTGAATCTGTTCGAGCAGAAGGACGTTCTCCTGCAGTTGCTTGTTCTGCATACGCAGTTCGCGGGTCGCTGAGGAGAGTTCGAGATGCGTCCTCACCCGGGAATGAACAATCGAAGGGTTGACCGGCTTGGTCAGGTAATCCACCCCGCCGACCTCGAAGCCCCGTGCCTCATCAATTGCCGTGTTCTGGGAGGTAACGAAGATCACGGGAATTTCCCTGGTCCGGGAATCGGACTTGAGGCGCCTGCATGTTTCGAACCCGCCCATTCCCGGCATCAGCACATCGAGCAGAATCAGGTTCAGCTCGGAATGCGTCTGGGCGACATTCAAGGCTTCATGGCCGCTTTGCGCCACGCGGACGTCATACACGGGCGTGAGAATGCTTCCCAGGATATCAAGGTTCTCGGGAACGTCATCCACGATGAGAATGGTTTCCCGCGATTTCTGACCGTCGCGATGACTCACGTTCATTGCCCCGATCTGATCATGCGGTGCCCCATGATCTTGCCGGGTCCTTTGTCGGTGGGTGAGAAAAAAAGATCATATCGGTTCTTTGAAGGAAATGAATCGTTTCACGTGTGACATCGCTCAATGTTCGAAGAGAGATTCGAGCCCGTACGTACGGCGTAGATGGGATCACGAAGATTTCCCATGCGACAAAGATACCATGTATGTTCCCTGTTGGGAACAGGGTTCTCGCCTTCCCCACAGGCGATTCCTGGTGGTCTATACTTTTTCTCTTCACCCGGATATAATGGATATCGAGAGGGCCTGAAAATACCGAGAAGCCGTCCCTGCTCGTAGAGATAAAAACAGATTACTCTCGCATAGGGATAGCATCAGTTCATGTCGAACGGTTGGTTTCCTGGTTTGGAAATGACCGCCGGTTTTTGAGTCGGTCAGATCTCTCGTTCCTGAAGTTGTTTTGAAATGGCCTCCAGGGATAGTTCCCAAATCAGAATAAAAGGATTTTAGTATGAGCACTGAAACAATCATCAAGGACACGACGGCCAATCCCGCTCCGCTGGGTCTCATCGGATTCGGAATGACAACGATTCTCCTCAACATCCACAACGCGGGGTTTTACCCGAACAACTCCATGATCTTCGCCATGGGGATCTTTGTCGGAGGCATTGCGCAGATCATTGCCGGCACTCTCGAGTCGAAGAAGAACAATACCTTTGGAACGACCGCTTTTACCGCCTACGGATCATTCTGGCTCTCTCTCGTCGCCATCTGGGTTCTTCCCAAGCTCGGCGTTGCCGACGCAACGGACGAATCCGCCATGGGTTTCTACCTGGCGACCTGGGGCCTTTTCTCCTTCGGCATGTTCATCGGAACATTCCGTCTCAACCGCGCCCTGCAGGTTGTTTTCGGTACCCTGGTGATTCTCTTCGGGCTCCTGGCGATTGCCGACTTCACGCACAGTGCTGCCATCAAGACCATTGCAGGGTATGAAGGCATTTTCTGCGGTCTTTCGGCCTGTTATACGGCCATTGCCCAGGTGCTCAACGAACTCTATGGATCCGTTCTGATGCCGATCGGGCCCGCCGCGCGGCCATCTGTTGCCCCGGCGGCTCCGAAAGAGTCCTGATCCAGTCTGCCCTCGCCCTGGAGGCTGTGCAGCTTTTCGTCCTGAATTGCCAGGGCGGCGGAGTTCATCGCCGCCCTGGCGCGTGATCGAAATCAGTGGTTTCCATGGCTCTTCACATCGCTGTCGAGCACAAACCGGACCTTCTCCGCGAGCTCGCCCAGGGTCAGCGGCTTTTGCAGCAGCGTGACGCCGTCTTCAAGCGTCCCATCGTGGATGAATATGTTTCTTGAATATCCTGACATATATAACACCTTCAGCCCTGGAATCATTCCCAAGAGGTGGTTGAAGACTTGCTTCCCGTTCATCACGGGCATGATGACGTCCGTAAGGAGCAGATTGATTGCATCTTTATGCTGTTGGGCCAGTTCGAAACTCTTTTCCATGCTTTCAGCCGTAAGCACGTGGTAACCGAGTCGTTCCAGCATGGCCGAGGCAAGTTCACGGACAAGCTTTTCGTCTTCGACGATCAGGATCGTTTCCGGGGATTCACGACTGGCTGCTGGGTAGACTTTTTTCGGGTCGCCGCTCATTCCCTTGGGGACGCTTGAAAGTGATTCGGCGATTCTGGGAAGGTAGATGATGAACGTGGCCCCCTTCCCTTCCTCGGAATACACATCCATGAATCCCCCGTGCTGCTGAACGATGCCGAAAACCGTCGACAAGCCCAGGCCGGTTCCCCGGCCGACTTCCTTCGTCGTGAAGAACGGTTCGAACAGACGATCCTTGACCTGCCTGGTCATTCCGATCCCTGTGTCACTCACGGAGAGCACCACATACCATCCGGGTTTCATTCCGGGATAACGGCCGGCAAATATCTCGTCAGCCCGAAATTCGCTGACCCCGATGTCGAGATGTCCGCCATGGGGCATCGCATCCTGAGCATTGACGGCAAGATTCATCATGATCTGTTCAATCTGTCCGATATCGGCAGAGATGACTCCATGCGGGGACGAGACATCCACTTTGATGAGGATGTTTTCCCTGATGGTCCGACGCAGGATCTTCTCGAATGAGACGATGACCTCGCCAGGATCGACGATCTTCAGATCGAGGACCTGGCTTCTGCTGAATGCGAGCAACTGACGTGTCAGCGTCTTGGCCCCATCGGCTGCCATTCTGATCATTTGGAGAGGCTCATACTTTGAATCCTGGAGCGACATCGACTGAAGAAGCAGTTCCGCATATCCCAGAATCGGTGTCAGCAGATTGTTGAAGTCGTGGGCGATACCGCCCGCAAGCCGTCCGATGCTTTCGATTTTCTGGGCCTGGATCAGCTGCTGTTCGAGCCGTTTCTGGCCGGATATATCTTTCGCTATACCAATAAAGCCCTCGAGTGCCTTGTCTTTGCTCCACATGGCCGTCACGGTCAGCAGAACGTTCAACCGGGAATCATCCTTGCGGATGTATGTCCACTCGCGTGTTTCCGTTTCGCCTTTCGCGGCAACACTCGTAAGGACATCAACCGTGGGAGGAATATTCAGCTCTTTGGCCCGTATGGAGATCTCACTGGCATCATGGAAACGCATCGGAGTCAGTCTGTCGATCACTTCCGAGGCCGAATACCCGAGCATCTGTTCCGCGCCCTCGTTGAATATCCGAATAACCCCGTCAGGGCTCGTGGCTATGATTGAATACTCCGTGGCGGCTCTCATCATGGACCTGAACCGCTCCGTAGCGGTCCGCATTTCCTCTTCGGCTCGTTTTTGCTCCGTAATATCGCGAATGGATTCTATAATGCCATTTACATTACCTGCATCATCAAGCAGGGGGGACGCGATAGCCCACATGAATGCTCCTTTGCCGCCGTAAATGAACGGGGAATAAAACTCGGCAAAAATGGACGCGCCTTTCCGTTTCACGTGCGAGTATTCGGCGGTGATTTCGGGATCTTCCGATCCGAGCAGATCAATGAGGCATTTTTGGGGCTTTCCCTTGAATGGAATGCCGGCCATCGTGTAGTCCCTGCCAAGCATTTCTTTTTTGGAAATGCCGGTCATCTCTTCGATCGCCCTGTTCCATGAAATGATCCGATGTTCCGCATCGATGATATAGGTTGCATCAGGAAGAAACTCGATGATGTTTTCAAGCCGCTTTTTCGCGGCATTGATTCGCTCCCCGGCAAGTCTCTGATCCGTTATATCTGTTACAAAGCCCTGGATATACAACGGGCTTCCATGCGTATCACGTATCAATCTTGCTCCAATGCAAACCCAGATAATGCTTCCATCTCTTCGCTTCATCTGGATTTCCCTGCGTGGAATCGATCCTTCTGACAGCAGTGCGTGAACGACTGAATCGCAATCTTCAGGATTGACATAAACCTGTTGTTTCAGATCGGTCAGCGCAGCCTTCGTTTCCTCAATCGAATCAAAGCCATAAATCTGGGCAAAAGCCATATTGCAGTTGAGTAACGTTCTCTGTATCGAGGTCTGGAATATTCCTTCAAGTGCCGTTTCGAACAACGCTCTGAACTTTTCTTCGCTCTGTTTCAGCTCTTCAATGGAATGGTGAAGATTCATTGTCATGAGATTGAAACTGGTCGCAAGGAGCCCGAGTTCATCCCGCGTATCGACTTCGACGGTCTGAACAAGACCGTTATGAGTGAGGGTTCCGAGAGCCTCGGTAATGATCTGAATCGGCCTGGCAATCGACCAGGCAAGATAGAAGGCTGCGATGACGATCGGAACAGCGATCAGAAACCCGATCAGAATCATCGCATCGACCATCTGATCCCTGCCGCCGGAGAGAATCGACCGATAGGCCTGAAGCTCATCTTCATAGACGCTGGAGCCAATGACCCAGTCCCACGGGGCGTAATACGCAAGTCTCGCCATTTTCCATCTCGGCGCGGTTTCACCCGGATTCTTCCATTGGTAGCGGATCGTCGCGAGTTCACCGGGTTTGAGAACGAGAGCCTTTTTTATGATCTCCCGGGTGACATATGAACCGGTAGTATCCGTTACGCTCCAGGCGTTTTCCCCATCCCGGAGGCCTTTCTGGGAGATGATATAGCGGC
>CAZQYQ010000310.1:0-5173 GCA_964597625.1 uncultured bacterium | reverse complement strand
GCTTTCCCGCCCATGATCGGGCAGTCGGCGTATCGTACATCCGTCAGGGCGGGAGCGGCGATCGCGGCCGATGCCGGAGCTTGTGCGGCTGCGATGAACGGTGAAACAAGCGATGCAAGCACAAGCAGCAGAATCGAAATGGTTTTCATAGATACCTCCTGGTTCAAAATTCAGAGAAACAACGGTTCTCTGCTATTTTCTCATAAAGAGCAATTTCTTTGCCACCCGCAAGTTGAGGCGCTCTGTCGAAGGTTGATAAAAAACGGAGGAAGCCTTGCGGCTTCCTCCGGGTGAGACGTGAAGACGGTCTGTCTACAGGGATCAGCTGTTTTTCTTGGCGAACTCGTCCATCAGTTTGGCGAGGGCCTTGGCGCCTTCGATCGGCATCGCGTTGTAGCAGGATGCGCGGCAGCCGCCGACGCTGCGGTGACCTTTGAGGCCGTCGAGCTTCAGCTTCTTGGCTTCTTCGAGGAACTTCGCTTCCAGCTCTTCGGTCTTCATGCGGAAGACGATATTCATGTTGGAGCGGCAATGCGGAGCGACCGGGCAGTTGTAGAAGCCCTTCGAGCGCTCGATCGCATCGTAGATGATCTTTGCGCGCTCATTGGCCGTCTTTTCAGCCGCAACCAGGCCGCCGTTGCTCTTCAGCCACTCCATGGTGAGCTTGATGCCCCAGATGCTGAACACGGGCGGGGTGTTGTAGAGCGAGTTTTCCTTGGCGTGCAGGCGGTAATCGAGATAATTGATGATGCTCTCGGGGCAGCGCTGCAGCATATCTTCGCGCATGATCACGATCGTCGCGCCGGCCGGGCCGGCGTTCTTCTGGGCGCCGGCATAGATGAGAGCGAACTTCTCGACCGGAACCGGACGACTCATGAAATCGGACGACATGTCGCAGAACAGAGGCACGTTGCCGGTCTCGGGCCAGCCCTGACGCCACTGGACGCCGCCGATGGTTTCATTGGAGGTCATGTGGAAATATGCCGCATCGGGGCTTGCCTTGATGGTCTTGGGGTCGGGCAGCGTTGCGTAGTTGTCGGCTTTGCCGTCCCAGACGACGTTGACTTTGCCGACCTTCTTGGCGTCATCCATTGCCTTCTTGGCCCAGACCCCGGTATTGGTGAAATCGGCGGTCTTGTTGCCCCAGAGGAAGTTCATCGGGATCATGCCAAACTGCAGCGTTGCGCCGCCGCCCAGGATCATGATCTTGTAATTGTCGGGAACCTTCAGCAGTTCTTTGATCAGGGCAATGCATTCATTGTGTAATGCGTCATATATTTTACCGCGGTGGCTCATTTCCACCAGCGACATGCCCGAACCCTTGTAATCGACGAACTCGTCGCGGATCTTTTCGAGAACCGTTACCGGCAGAATGGATGGTCCGGCGCTGAAATTGAATATGCGAGCCATGTCAGATTGCTCCTTTGAGTGTTATGTGCAAGTCCGCTCCCGAACGGGCGGGGCGGGCGCGTTTCCCTGGCGTAGGATCAGTGAGCGGCTGCCGCGGCGGTGCCCAGCTTGGAAAGCTCGCTGATGACGATCTCGACGACTTCCTGTCCGGCGCGGCCCTGGCCTTCGGCAGTCGAAGCGCCGAGGTGGGGAAGGGCGATGACGTTCTGATGCTTGATCAGGTCGAAATTCGCGGTCGGCTCTTTTTCCCAGACGTCGATGCCGGCAGCCGCAACGGTGCCGTCATTGAGCGCGGCCAGAAGGGCCTTCTCGTCGACCGTTCCGCCGCGGGCGCAGTTGATCAGATAGGCGCCCTTCTTCATTTTGCCGAACTCGGCGGCACCCAGAGCGGGGCCTGCTGCCTTGTCGAACGGAATGTGCAGGCTGATGAAATCACTCTTCGCGAGCAGCTCGTCTTTCGTGACCATCGCGATTTCAGGAATCGGGCTCTTGGGCATGAACGCATCGTGCGCGATGACCTTCATGCCGAAGGCGACGGCGCGCGTCGCGACCGCCTGACCGATGCGGCCGGCGCCGATCAGACCGAGCGTCTTTCCATACAGTTCGGCGCCCTCGAAGGATTTCTTGTCCCATTCCTGGGCTTTCATGGATATGTTCGCGCGGCCGACCTTGCGGGCCAGAGACAGCATCAGTCCGAACGCAAGTTCGGCGACGGAAATCGTCGTGCAGGCCGGGGTGTTGCGAACCGCGATTCCCTTTTCTTTCGCGGCGGCCTGGTCGACGTTGTCGAGGCCGACGCCGGCGCGGGCAACGATCTTGAGGTTCTTGCCGGCCTCGATGACGGCCCGGGTAACCTTGGTGGCCGAGCGGATCACGATGGCGTGATACGCCGGAATTTCTTTGACAAGCTCTTCAGGGGGCATCTTGGTCTTGTACGTGACCTCGAATGCCGGGTTCTTCCTGAGAAAATCGATAGCGGACTGGTCGAGCGAATCAGAAATGAGAACCTTGAATTTATTTGGCATTTTCTGTCTTCTCCTGTTCCGTTCCTTGTGCTGTTTTTCTTTGTTGCCGCTTGGCAAACGCCCACATCTTAGCTCTGGATGCCACGGGTGTCAACCCGCGTTCAAAAGACGGTGCGCCGTTAAGAAGAACGTATATTATATAATATATATAAATGGCTCGCGCTGGGTGAAAAGACATTGTATACGCACAGTATATAATGCGAAAAACAACATGAGAATGCGTGCCGTGGCGGCGTTTGGGCATGTTGTGAAAACGGTTGGGGATGACTTCGTGATGAGGCGTGGCTGGAGACATCAATTCTGTTGTATAAGGAACCGGAAAACTGTTACGTTTCTCGATAGCCATTCATCCGGCACTCCTCCTTCTGAAGCAAAACAACACCCGCATCGCGAATCGCTGGGTGAAAAGTGTTCAGGGCCAGTTTGGAGGGAATAAGGAGACCTCATGAAAAATCTCTTCTCCCTGTGCGTGATCGTGATCCTTGGTGCCCTGGGGGTGTTAACCTTCCAGGCGGTGATGCGTCCGGAACCCGGTGCGGGAGCCACCCGGCGTGGAAACGGACAAGCAGGGGGCATTCCCGTTGAGGTAGCCTCCGTGACCACAACCGACCTGATCGACGAAGGGACGTTTACCGGGTCCCTGCTGCCGATTGCTCAATTCACCGTGGCGCCAAAGGTGGCGGGCCGTCTCAAGCGCCTGTTCGTCGATGTGGGTGATACCGTCAAATCGGGCCAGGTCATTGCCGAGCTCGAAGATGAGGAGTTCGTCCAGGCCGTCACACAGGCGGAGGCCGAGACTGCGATCGCACGCGCCAATGTAGCCGACAGCCAGGCCCAGCTCGACATCGGCCGCCGCGAGCTCGAACGGGTCAAAGCCATGCGCATGCAGAAGGTCTCGTCGCAGGCCGAAGTCGAAACGGCCCAGGCCCAGTATGACAGTCGTGCAGCCCGCCACGAGGTGAACAAAGCACAGGTGACCCTGAAGGAGTCCCAGGTGAAAGGGGCCAAGGTGCGTCTGGCCTATACCCGCGTCGATGCCGTCTGGGCAAACAGTTCATCAACCCGCTTCGTGGGAGAACGCTTCACTGCCGAGGGGGCGATGCTCTCGGCCAACGCCCCCATTGTTTCCGTCTATGAGCTCGATCCCCTCATCGCCGTGCTCGACGTCGTCGAACGCGACTTTTTCAAGATACGAATCGGGCAGGACGCACGGGTTGCGGTGGCAGCCCTTCCCGGAAAACAATTCCCGGGGCGGGTTGTCCGCATCGCTCCCATTCTCAACGTGGCCACCCGGCAAGCCCGTGTGGAGGTCATGGTGCCAAATGCCGGGTTCGTTCTCAAACCCGGGATGTTCGTGACGGTGGATCTGCAGTTCGCCACCCATCGCGGAGGGAAAACGGTGCCGGTCACTGCCCTGACAAGTCGCAACAGCGTCGACGGAGTGTTCATGATCGCATCAGGGACCCGCACAGCACGTTTCACCCCTGTTGAAAAAGGCTTCACTCAGGGTGGACTGGCTGAAATAGCTTCGCCCACGACTCTCGAAGGCATGGTGGTGACACTGGGTCAGCACCTCCTGGAAGATGGAGCTGCCGTCATCCTTCCCGGAGATGCCCCATCCGTCTCCAGCGCGAAGGGTGGCACCGGTGGCGAAGGGCGCTCCCGTGAAAATGGCCGGCGTGGTGATAATGGTGGCGCTGCCACGCGCGAACAGGGAGACCGACCGTGAACCTGTGGTCTTTTTCCGTCAAACGCCCCATCGGGATCACGATGTTGACTCTGGTCGTCCTCGTTCTCGGATTCGTCTCTCTGACCCACCTCCCTATTGACCTGATGCCCGACATGACCTATCCGACCATTTCGATTTCCGCCGTCTACGAAAACGCCAGTCCGGTGGAGGTCGAAACTCTCGTCACCCGCCCCATTGAACAGGCGCTCAGCGCCGTTCCCGGTGTCGAGGAGCTCAGCTCCACCTCGACCGAAGGGCAGGCATCAGTGCGGGTCACGTTCACCTGGGGCACCGATCTCGACGCCGCCGCCAACGATATTCGCGACCGGCTCGACCGCATCATTTCGCGCCTGCCGGACGATGTCGCCCGCCCGACGTTGCGCAAATTTGATCTTTCGGCCACGCCGATCCTGGTTCTCGGCGCCGCGGGCGATCTGGACCCGGTGCAGATGCTCAAGCTGATCGAGGATCAGGTTAAATACCGCATCGAACGCATCCCCGGCGTGGCATCGCTCGATGTGCAGGGTGGACGCAAGCGTGAGATCCACGTCAACCTCAAACTGGACCGGCTCAAAGCATTGGGCTTGCGGCTTGAGTCGGTTGTCGCCCGGCTCAAGTCTGAGAACCTCACGCTTCCGGCGGGAATCATCGAGGCCGGAAACTTCGAGCTCATCGTTCGCACCCCCGGAGAGTTCTTCAAGGTCGATCAGCTCCGCGATGTGGTGGTGAAGGAGGATGGATCCTCGATTGTCCGGCTGGGTGAGGTGGCCGACATCATCGATCGCTGGGAAAAGGTGCGCTCCATCGTTCGGGTGAACGGCCAGCCGGGTGTTCGATTGAGCGTGCAGAAACAGTCGGGAAAGAACACGGTGGAAATCGCGGATGCGGTGAAGTCCGAGGTGGAGCGCATCAACCGTGACCTCCCCCAGCTGCACCTGACGACGATTACGGATACCTCGAAATATATCAAACAATCTATTTCCAACGTGACCGACTCGGCGATCCAGGG
>CAZQYQ010000309.1:0-5183 GCA_964597625.1 uncultured bacterium | reverse complement strand
GAATATCGAAAAAAGCAGACTTTTTTTATCTTCCCGCAGAATCTGAAAGATCTTTCGGCAGAGGCTGAAGGCGTTTTTGGAGAGAGAAGAAGGGGGAAGGAATCCAGTGGCCTGAGGCCGCAGTTGTTCCTCGTGAGAATTGGTTCGGGGGATTCGCCTGAATCGATCGAATATTCTCATGTTCCCTCTGATTTGCCGGACATATTCCGTTTTACGGAAACGGTTTACTATATAGTGTAAGTAATATCGGCGCCTTGAACAATATTTTTATCAGTGTATTTCACCTCTCCTGGGGTGAAAAAATCCGGAAAGAAACGTATCCGTTCGGATGGATAGCCGGGCCAAACAGAACACGAGCCTGAAGAATTCGCATCGCGGATTCTGGGACGGCATGATCTGTTTCGCATTCGAGGCCGGGTGTGGTACAAGGGAGAATCGTCCGGCGGGTGAGAGAGCGTTGTGGTTCATACAAAAAGCTGAGGAGGTTCATATGGTGCGCATCGGATGGGTTGTTGCGGCCCTTGCGGCGATGATCGGGCTGGTTTTGCCCGTCGCCGCGGCGCAGATCGGTGGTGATGGGGAAAATCAGGGCGTTTTACGCGCTGACATGGGCAAAAAGGAGATCCTTGGCCTTGCAGATGGCGTTGCGGAGAAATTCAGACTCCAGTTCGTTTCGGTGACGGTGGATCAGCCGACGTTCTGGCCGAATGAAGACGTACATCTGAAAGTCGCCATGCCTGCCCGGCCCATGGAAAAAATCAAGGCCACGCTCAGCCGCAAGGATGCGGCGCCGCGCGATCTGGGCGAGTTCAACCTCAACGATGGCGGGCTGCTGATCGAAACGATCATGAGCGGCTCGAAAAAGCCGCTTGAAGTCGGCGAGTACCGCGTCGAAGTCCAGACCTCCGACGGCAGTTTCAAAGGCGATGCCACATTCGCGGTCGTCGAGGGCTCGCTCGGCGCCGTGTCGTTTGCCTATGAGTTTCAGCAGCTGACCAACGCGCAGGCTCTGGAAGAGGCTCGTGCGGGCTGGTTTCTCGGCAATGCCGCCGGTGTCGGCGCCCGTTGGGGAAACGGCCTCAACGTGAAAAACGAACTGCGCGTCTTCAACAAACCATTCGACGGGCCCGTGACACTGAAGACCCGCTGCATGCTCCCCGGCTGCAACGGCTGTGAGGCAGGACCATCTATAGATATAAATATGGAAAAGGGGCGGCTGGCTGCCGTTCTCAATGTCGGCGGCCACTCCGGCCCGTTTGAACTGGAAATCGTCACCGAGAAGGGCAGCGTGCGCAATCTGTTCGGCCGCTCGGGCCACGTGGAACGCCAGGTCAGCCTCATTTCGGCCGGCTTTACCAATCTGTTCAAAGCCACGGTCGCGCCGTATGAAAACACCGTCGTTGTGCCCGGCCGCGATATCTATATCCAGAAGGAAGAGGGCGATAAGAACGCCGCTTTCGAACTCGGTTCCGCGATGACCGGCGATGACGGCGCCGCAAAATTCACCGCGAAGGTCGATCTGGAAGGCGTGAAGGCCTGGCGACTGATTCCGAAGGGGGACGGCAGTTTTGCCGTCGAGCAGCTTCAGATGTCCGGCAGCCTCAAACGCGGGGAAGACGTGAAATTCTCGGTGTTCGGGCCATACTCGTTTGTTGCGATCGGCGGCTGGGAACAGAAGGAAAACGAGAAGAAGGAAACGGAAAAGACCATGCGCCAGGCCTGGGCAATGCTGTTCACGCCAAGTTCTCTGCGTGTGAAGCTGGATGCTCCGAAACAGGCCGGTCCTGAAAAGGATATTGATATTGCTCTAGAAACATTCGATCGCGCCAGCGGCAAACCACGCTCCGCATGGGGCGTGCTCGAAGTGTTCGATAACCGCGTTGCGAACCGCAGCCCGAAAGATGCGCTGATCTCCTCGACCGGCGACTCGTTCCGCAATGCTTCCGCGGGCCTCTCCCGTTGGGATGATCAGACCGGTATCCGCAGAAGAGTCAGACCTGGTGTGAAAATGTCCTCCCCGACGGCTCCCCCGCCGCCGCCGCCGTCCATGAACCTCGGCGCAGCGTTTTCAGCAAAGGAGGAAATGGCCGACATGGCGATGGCCGAGCCTGCTCCCATGGCGAAGAGTATGGTTGGCGGAGCCGCCTCTGCCATGGTCAGACCGCAGGGATCAAACGAGCTTGAAAATGAAGCTGAGAATCCCGAAGCGGTGCGCGAAGGCGAGAAAAAAGTCGTCTTCTGCCAGCTTGTGAAAACCGGTTCCGACGGCAGAGCGAAAGTCAGCGTCAAGATGCCGCCCCAGAGCGGTCGTTGCAAGACCCGCTTCGTCGCGATGTCCGGCTTTGACTATCTGGAATCGCTCAGCGATGTCGATGTCGGCCGCCGCGGCGGCACCGTCGAACTCAACGCGCCTGCCATGCTGCTTCGCGATGCCGAAGTCAGCCTGCGTGCTTTCGCCGTCTGCGAGGGCGGCTCCGGAAAACTCAAAATCTCCGGCGCAGGCCTGAAGCAGCCCGTAACGTTCGAAGTGCCGGCAGGCGGCAAGGAGTTTCTGGTTCCTGTCGTCGGCGGCGGAAGCGGCGAACTGCTCGCCGAGCTGACGAAAGCCGATGGAACCCTCATCGATCGGCGTTCGGTTGCCGTCCGCGATGCCGGTGAGTTTCCGGTGACCTTCACGGAGCTGATCATCTCTGACGGTTCGGTGGTTCGCGTGCCGCAAAAGCGCATGGCGAGCGTTTTTTCGAACCCCGGTCAGCTTCTGCGCGGAATGACCGCAACGATCGTGACCACGATGAAATCCTGGTTTGGCCACAGTGAAGCACTGAGCGCCATGGCCTCCATCGATGCCATGCTGCTGAGAAGCTTCGCCGAGCGGCTGCTGAACGACGACGGTCTGCGATCAACAATAAAAGCAGATATAGAAAAGGCCGTGCGCGATCTCGATGAAGCCTTCTTCGACAAGCAGGCAAAGCTGATGCGGCCGTATCCCGGAATCGAGGGTAATCCGATCTGGTCGGTCTGGGTTCTGAAGAATCTGCTTCAGATGACCAACACCCTTTCCGGGAATGCCGCTCTGAAAACAGAGTTCGCTGGAACCATCGGTGTTGCCGGTAAACTCTCCGAAGAACTGACGGCTGAACTGGGCCGCCGCAAAATCTCGACGGAAGAAGTCGGCATGTTCACTCCCGGAGCCGAAGGCGGCGACCTGATCCCGGTCGTGGTCGACGGCAGGGTCGTGTATCGCGCCGTGACCGACGGGGCGGTCGTGGACTGGTATGTAAAGCAGATGGCGCCTGCCTTCGACCTCGAACGCCTGCCGTCTCTCAAAGAGCTCAACGGCAGCTTTATCGGGGCGTATGACAAGTTTCGCTTCCTGCGCGCGTTCGAGCGCACCGGCCCGATCTACTACCTGCTCCTGAACGCGAAAGCCCTGTATCTGCAGAACAATGCATCCTTCGGGCCGCTGTTCCGCACCATTGCACGCGGCATGATCCTGACCGGTGAGCCTGGCCTGATCCAGGGGCCCGCGATGCTGGGCGGTGTCTACGGCGCTCCGCAAACCGTGGTCAAGTTCCTCGATCTGCTCATCACCATGGCAAAAGACAGCGCTGGCAAACCCGCCGGAGAAATCGAGATCGAAGCGGCCGGCAAGCCGGCCGAAAAACGGAAGCTTGGTGAGAAGCCGGTTCAGTTCTCGACGGAATCGGGTGAAGCCGGTGTAAAGGCCCCACAGAACGCGATCGTGCTGATCGAGGATAAACGCCCGATGCTGATGAGCGAGTATCTGACACGCGAAGGATTCTTCACAGTCAGCCATGACGCGGCCTCGATCAATGTCGGTGAAGAGCATACGATCACGATTGAACTCGACAAGAGCCGCGATCCGATCGATTACTACGCCGTCATCGCCTTGCCGTCCGTCGTGTCGCTGCGCCAGACCGACGACATTCTTGCTGATTACCGCGGTCAGCTGCTCTACGGCCAGAAATCCAGCGGCGGCGAGCGCATCCAGTTCCTGACCGTGCCGTTCCGTGGCCTGCGAACGATGAAGCTCACCATCGAAGGCGCCCTGCCCGGCAAAAGCCGCGGATTCGTGATGGTCCGCCATCAGGCGAACCCCGCCGTGGTGCAGACGATCGAGATCCCGTCGGTCACATGCAGATGATCTGCACCGTCTATCCCCGCAGAGACCCGGGTTTCCGGATCCCTGCGGGGATTCTCCCGGATTCTTGCCGGGATCCGTTCTGTCGGATCCTGGCGAGAATTCTGCTGAGTGCCCTCCTGATCGTGGGATGCGGGGTAGCCGGATACGCGGCTGCGGAGGAAGGGCCGGCGCGGTTTCGATTGTACGGCACCTACGGCACCGCCGGGCATGCCGACGGCCAGTTCATGCACCCGATGGGAATGGCTGTTTCCCCTGATGGGAAGCGGCTTGCCGTCTGTGATACCGACAACAACCGCGTCGTTGTTCTCCATATCCGCATTCCGATTCCCGCTTTGCCGGACCAGCCGGATGTCGTAGCGACGCAGCCGTTTCGTATAGAGTTGACGATAGGTGATATCTGGCCCTGGGAGGGAAGCCTCGCTCCGAACGACGCGCATGACCGGTGGCGGGAAACCGACAATGCCGACGGCATACGCTCTTTGCGCGAACTTCCGGGCCGTGCCTATATGGGCGGCCAGGGGCGTATCAGGCCGGCTTCCACTGTTCCCATGGACCATTTCAACCGGCCTCAGGCGCTCACCTGGAAGGATGATGAAACGCTTATCGTGGCCGACACGGATAATCACCGCATCAAGGCCGTGAAACTGGACGGGGAGATTCAGTGGATTCTCGGCCAGGAGGGCTGGAAAGACGGGTATTTCCATCATCCGCTCGGTGTTGATATCGATTCGAAGGGAAATCTCTACGTCTGTGAGCCGCGATCGGGATATCTGCGCGGGCTCGGTCTTGACGTGCTGCAGCGCCAGAGCGCCCAGGGAAACCGGCTTCAGATGTTCGGGCCCGATCTCAAGCCGGTAAAACGGGCCGGTCACATGCATCACATGTCGGGCCGCCTCGACAGGCAGTTCAAAGACCTGGTGCGGATCTGGGCGAAACCTGACGGCGGAGCCTGGATCACTGATTCCCGGAATCAGTGGTCCAGGCTCCGCCGGCAGGTTTCGCCCAGATCCGCACCAGG
>CAZQYQ010000308.1:0-5251 GCA_964597625.1 uncultured bacterium | reverse complement strand
AAAAAAACCGATGAACTGATGCAGGCCGCCCACAAGGTCGCCGAAATGGTCTACAAGGAAGCAGCCGAGAAGCAGCAGGCTCAGGCCGGTCCGCAACAGGGTGCTCCGAATGCCGAAAGCCAGCCCGAAAGCGGCAAGAAGGATGACGACAACGTCGTCGACGCCGAGTTCAAAAAGGCTGAATAATGCAACGACATGCGGGCCGTGCCCGACCGGCTGTTTCTCCCAAAGCCGCCGCGATCCCAGGAGATGCACATGACCAAGCGTGATTATTACGAGGTTCTCGGTGTTGCAAAGAATGCCGACGATGGCGAGCTGAAACGGGCTTACCGGACTCTGGCCCGCAAATACCACCCGGATGTGAACCCGGCAAAAGAGGCCGCTGAACAGTTCAAGGAGATCAACGAAGCCTACCAGGTTCTCAGCGATTCAAAAAAACGCAGCGCCTACGACCAGTTCGGCCATGCGGGCCTCGAAGGCGCCGGGTTCAATCCGGCGGACTTCCAGGGCTTCGGAAACTTTGGCGATATATTTGGCGATATATTGTCCGACTTTTTCGGCGGCGCAAGCCACAAAGCCGGCCCGCGGCGCGGAGCCGATCTTCGGTATGACCTTGAAATTTCCTTCGAAGAGGCCGTCTTCGGCTGTGAAAAAAAGATTACCGTTCAACGCACGGCAAACTGTACGCAGTGCGGCGGATCCGGTGCCCAGGCGGGAAGCGTCCGCAAAGTCTGCCCGGTTTGCCGCGGCAAGGGAACCATCTCGCTTGCCCAGGGGTTCTTCTCGATCCAGCGGACCTGCCACCAGTGCCAGGGCGAGGGCGAGATCATCGATAAGCCCTGCCCCACCTGCCACGGCCAGGGCCGCGTCAAACACAACGAAAGTCTGGACGTCAAAATTCCGGCCGGAGTCGAGACGGGAAGCAAACTGAAGCTCAGCGGTGAAGGGGAAGCCGGTGACAAGGGCGGCCCGTCAGGCAGCCTGTACATCGTGCTCATCGTCGGAAAGCACGAACTGTTCGAACGTGTCGGCGACGATATCGTCTGCGAGCGGAATGTCAGTTTCCCGATGGCTGCGCTCGGTGGCGAAGTCGATGTCCCAACCCTTCAGGGTGCCGTAAAAATCAAGATTCCTTCAGGCACTCAGACGGGCAAAGTCTTCAGACTGCGGGGCTATGGCGTCAAATCGCTTCAGGGCGGCCAGGGTGATCAGCTTGTAAAGATTTTCGTTCGCACCCCCACCAATCTGAGCGAAAAATCGAAAGAACTTCTCAAGGAACTGGCTTCCGAAGACGGAGACGTTGACTCGAAGCTCGGCGAAGGTGGCAAAACCTTCTTCGACAAGGTCAAACAGGCTCTCGGAGGCCACTGAAAGAGAGAATTCACCCCGGAGAATCCGGTCCACACAGTTGTCAGGGGCACGTCGGTATCGACGTGCCCCTTTTCAGTAAAAGCGTGCTGCAGACCATCTCTTGCCCATTGCAGGCATGCTGTATAATGGAAATGGGTGTAAATGTTTTTCAGGGAGACGTATGTTCATGAGGTACAGATCCGCCTGTTTCCCAGGGATCTCTCCATCATGGGTTGTATTCGCGGGGCTGCTGCTGTTCGCATCTTCCGCTCTTGCCCAGCAGGGGCCATCCTCCATGGAATCGGTGGAGCAGCCCCCGGTATCTTCCATGCCGGTGCGCATGGATCCTTCCAACAGTTCTTTCGTCCCCCTGTCCAGCATGAATCTCGAACAGACAAATGCCATGATCGACACTCAGCGCCGCCTGTATGCGCAGAATCCGAAATCGGGCAATGCCCGCACCCTCCTGACAGCTCTTCTTCTGCACAAAGCCGATCTTTTCCGGGGAAGCCCTTTTGCCGAAATTGAAGCCTGCTTCCTGGAGGCCGCCGATATTTCGCCCGACTCGTTCGACGTGAATTATCAGTGGGCCCAGGGATTATTTTCCAGCGGGAATTTCGAGGCGGCGATTCCGAAATTCGATGCCGCGCTTTCCGCCCGTCCGGAGCATCTCGACTGCCTGATGAAACTTGGCATTTCGCAGATGAAAATGATGAAGTTCGATGAGGCTCAGTCTCTCTTTGAACGAGCTCAGAAACAGATCCCACAGGATTACATGCTGCTGTATTTCCTGGGCCGCTGCCTGTACGAGCAGAAAGATTTCGACAAGGCCATCGAACTCTGGGAAGAAGCCCTGAAACACGCACCGAACGGACAGGAAAGAGAGGCTCTGCAGGCGCTGATCGGAAAAGCGCGAGAGCAGTCCGCATCGATTTCGGGCACGACAACAGACGAGAATCAGCGTTTCATCATCCATTACGCCGGATCTTCGCAGAAAGACATCGGCGATGTCACGATGGAAGTGCTCGAAGATGTCTATGATCAGGTAACGTCTGATCTGATGTACAAGCCCGATGTCAAAATCAACGTGATTTTCTTTCTGACCGATGAGTTCTACGAACTCAACAATTCTGCCCGCTGGGTCGGGGCACTGGCCCAGGGCGAAAAAATACTGGTGCCTTTACAACAGGGCTACTCCGACGTGCAGTCAGTCAAGGGAATTCTGGCGCATGAGTTCACGCACGTCATCGTGAATCTGCGCACCAACAGCCGGTGTCCGACCTGGATCAACGAAGGGCTCGCGGTGTATGAGGAATTCAAGTTCGCAAACGGCGATCCGACCAATCTTCGTTCGGATTATGAAAAACTGTTCCAGACAAAAATTCTCGGCGAGAAACACTTCATTCCTCTCAAGGAAATCAATCTGAATCCGCAACAGCAGACATACGGGTATCAGATCGGCCTCGGATATCTCCAGTCGTATCTGGCCATGCGGTTCCTCATCGAACGCTGGGGCTGGCAGGGTGTCGACCAGCTTCTCGGTTCACTCGGCAAGGGAGAGTGGCTCGACGAAGCCCTCAATGAAGCCGCCGGCATGGATTTTCCTCAGTTTCAGAAAGAACTCAACGACTGGATGCTTGGCCTGTGATGCGGGTTCCCGCGTCCGATACCTGTCTGTGCGATCCCAGGCCTTCTTCTGGCGGCGCAGGCCGGTAACACGTATCTGCCGGTTGCTGAAAGCCGGGCTTATCGCTTAGAATTGCGATATGGCAAAAAGCACTCAACACACAGCACCGGCGGGCGGTCCGCCGGAGAAACGCAGTTGGCCTGCAGGCACCCTTCTCGGGCCAGTCCCCGTGGTCATGGTTTCGTGTCAGGGGCGTGATGGACCTCCCAACATCATTACGGTCGCATGGGCAGGGACCCTCTGCTCGAACCCGCCGATGCTCGGCATCAGCATCACACCGGCACGTCATTCCCACAAGCTGATTTCGGAAACGGGCGAGTTTGTCGTCAATATGCCTTCCCGCTACGAAGCGTTTGCAACCGACCTCTGCGGCGTCATTTCAGGAAGAGATCACGACAAGTTTGTCCGCGCCGGCCTTACGGCGGCGCCGGCAGAGCATGTCAAGCCTCCGATCATCGCCGAGTGTCCGCTCAATATCGAGTGCCGGGTCAAACAGGCACTCCCTCTTGGCTCCCATACGCTGTTTATCGCAGAGATCGTCGGCGTTCAGGTCAGCAAACGTCTGATCTCCGCCGAAAATCATCTCTCGATCGAGAAAGCAGGGCTCATCGCCTTCGCCCACGGCACGTATTTTGAGCTCGGCAAGGCGATCGGCACCTTCGGGTTCAGCGTCAAGAAGGATGAATCACGGAGACGCTGAGACACAGGGCAGCCGGGCGATGGATCCGAGAACATGTGAGATTTGAAATGCGATGGTGATATATCACCATCTTTTTTATTAGATGTCGAATCCGCGGTGTCTGCGGATGAAATTCAGTGAGGCGAACGAATTTGAATAACGATGAATCACCGCTTGAAGCACGTATTATTGAACTTGAGATGAAAGTCACATTCCAGGACACCACCATCGAAGACCTGAACGAGACGGTCACCCGGCTTCAACTGGAAGTGCAGCGCATCGAACGGACGGTCGAACAACTCAGGCTCAAACTTTCCCCCACCTCACTCACCAGCGCCGACTTCAATATCGCGAATGAGAAACCGCCACATTATTGATTCGAAAACGGAATCCGGGATGAATACGGATATTTGACCCTTATCCGGGGGCAGCCCTATAATTGCCCCATGCCTATACGCACGAGAGGAGATTTGAGAATGCCTGAAGCATCAAACCGCGAACGCGATCTCGTCCTGGCCCCAAACGAGTTTGCCCTCATATCCGATCAGACCAAAGGACACATCGTCGTCTACGTCGGACCATGCAAGACAAGCCTTGCAAACACGGACCAACCAGTGGTCTTCAATGATCGCACCAAGCGGTTTGAGCGGTGCAACCTTGAACAGTCCATCTCGATTTTTTCGACAGCTCCCGAAGGCTGGTATCTGAATCTCAAAAATCCGGCGAAAGACAACCACCAGCCGCGGACCTACGGCCCGAACAACCTTCCCGAGCTCAACATCGGCCGCAAAGTGAACATTCCCGGGCCAGTCTCCTTTTCACTCTGGCCGGGTCAGATGGTCCGCGTCATTCAGGGCCATCATCTGCGGTCTAACCAGTATCTCGTTGTTCGCGTGTATGACGAAGAAGCCGCGAAAGCAAACTGGAAAAAAGCCGTCATCAAACCTCAGACGCCCATCAATCCGGATGGGACGGTGCCCGCGGCAACGACAGCGCCCGTTCAGCCTGTCTCGGCTGACCCGAAAAGCGGATCTGTCGATCCCTCAACGGATGTTCCCGAACTCACCATGGGCAAGCAGCTGGTCATCAAGGGAACCGACGTTTCATTCTATATTCCTCCGACCGGCATCGAGGTCGTGCGCGATGCAAATGACGCCTATGTCCGGGAAGCAGTCACGCTCGAGCGTCTCGAATACTGTATTCTTCTCGATGAAGACGGCAACAAGCGGTATATCCAGGGCCCGGATGTCGTATTTCCGCGACCGACAGAAGCGTTCGTTGAGAAGCACGGTTCACGAAAATTCAAAGCGATCGAACTGAACGAAATCAGCGGCCTGTACATCAAGGTCATCGCTCCTTACAAGGGTGAGGATGGCGTCGATCACCGGGTTGGAGAAGAGCTGTTCGTCACGGGAAAAGACCAGATGATCTATTTCCCGCGTCCCGAGCATGCGATCATCAAATACGGGGATCAGGAAATCAATTTTGCGGTCGCGATCCCGGCTGGGGAAGGCCGATACTTCCTCAACCGCAAT
>CAZQYQ010000307.1:0-5295 GCA_964597625.1 uncultured bacterium | reverse complement strand
GATCGTCCAACCGGATTTCCCGGAATTACGAGTGAAGGGCACGCTGTGCAATGGGGGATGTTTTCCATTAACGGGGAGGTGCAACCATGAATCCTTTCAGGCTGAGTGCTCGCCGCGGGGCCGCGTTGTCAATCCCGGGCATTTTGAATGCGGTATCCAGGGAGATGACCTTTATCCGCTGATCCGAGCCGGGTTGAATTTCGATGCTCGTTTCGCAGATAAACGGTCCGACCACCTGGACTCCCCGGTATCTGTCGAGAATTCTCGTATAGGTCGCGCTGTTCAGATCTCCAAGTTCATCAAAAGGGACAGAGCGGAAATCCGCGAGACAAGAGGAAAGCAGGGAATTCGCCATGACCGAATCCCGTGCGCCGAGGGAGATGCGCCGGACATTCGTTATCAGCTTTGTCAGGGGGAACAAAAAGCAGGCAAGGGCCAGGAGCGCGACAAGCACTTCAACGAACGAAAACCCTTTTCTCACATTCATTTCACTGCCTTACAACCTCGACTCGCCTGTTCTGAGCGCGCCCCTCAGACGTGTCATTCGACACGGCCGGCTTTGTCTCCCCGAATCCCTGTGTGGTCAGGCGGGTAGCTTCTATGCCGTTGCTGACAAGCCAGGTTTTGACGGACTCGGCGCGGTCGATCGATAATTGCTGATTGGTCGCATCGTCACCATTGCTGTCTGTGTGACCTTCGATAAGAAAACGGGAACCTGAGTTCGACTGGATGATCATCAGCAGCCGGCGAAGAGTCGGATATGATTCTGATTTCAGATTGGCGCTGTTGAGATCGAATGTAATGTCCCGGAACACGATGCGATTGTCTGACCGTACATCTTCCACGGCTGAGGAGACACCCCAATCAGGGGGAACCTGAAAACCATCCTTGGAGATCTGCCCGGCGGGCCCCGGGGTCAGAGTTCCTCCGGCGGATTTCATCGGAACAGGTGATACCGACGTGGGGATGGAAACGGGCGAGGGAAGGGATCTGTCGATGGCCGGGTCTTTCGGGTCCGGTAACTCCGGTGCATCAGATGCTGCACGCCCTGATCTGAAATGAAATTGAAATTCCTGGCCTTCGAAGCCAATTGTGCCTTTCAGTTTTTCTCCAGAAGCGCAAACAGAAAAAGTCAGGAATGCAAAAAGAACGAATGATACTCCCGCCATGAATTTCATTCAGTTGCCTCCGATGATATCTTGAAAATCATTTTCGCACCCTGTTTCAATGGTTGCCCGAAATCGAAATGCCGGGAACCATTCTGATCCGTCCGTCTGATTCCGTTGTTATATATATTATAAGATATAGTAAATGGCCCGGATCTGCTCATTGCATGAATGGAACAGCCGTCCGGTGTCGGCGTAATGCTTCTGGCCATGCGCACGTCCGTCTGAAAGGATTCCAGAAACAGACTCATGGCCTGATAATAAGCGGCTGTCTGCTGGTCTTCCACCACGTCGGATCGGGATCTTGAATACATATACAGAAATGTACCGGTCAGGATTGCAATCAATCCGATGACGACGGTCAGTTCCATCATTGAAACACCCGATTTATCTGCCGGGTTCAATGACGTATTCCTCCTCTTCAGAAATCTTGTACCGGTAAAGGGGGTTCGGCTGGTTGCCCGTATCCTGACGGAATGGATCGAAGCGCCCGTCGAATGCGATGGTCTTCGGCTGACCATTGAGCATATCGGACATGTTCAATTTTCTCGCTGCAAGTCCCCCCAGGATATGAAAACCGCCCTGCGCTCTGAATTCGCCACGAAGACAGACAAGCCTCGCTTCAATTCGTGAAGCGGTCTGAACCGTGATGTTCCGGGTGCTGATAAGCGTTACCGGATCAGAAGCTGTCATTCCGGCTCTGATCGTGATGTCACCGTTCACGATGATG
The DNA here is from genome assembly GCA_964597625.1 of uncultured bacterium. Lineage (GTDB taxonomy): Bacteria > Muiribacteriota > Ozemobacteria > Ozemobacterales > Ozemobacteraceae > MWAR01. The sequence goes on along the minus strand of CAZQYQ010000307.1, from coordinate 3,399 downwards.
ATTCCGCCGGCTTCGACCTCGAGCGGCGAATGAATCTCAAGACTGCCCTGAGTGATGTAAATGATCCCCGGGATCCTCAACTTGCCGTCCCGGATGCACCGGGAGGAAAAGTCGGCCGGTGTTGGAAATGTCACGGTTATCTTTGCCTGCAGTTCTTTCAGCCCTTCGATATCTCCGAGTTTTCCCTCATACACGGGAACGGCCCCGCGATTGATTTTTCCCGCGGCGGCCCTCAGCGAGTCTGCGAGCGATCCGCTTGACGGCTGCCATTCATTGATATTTGTTAATATATCAGGGGGCGGCTCGTTAAATGATGCCGGCACGGGGTCCTTCACCGTTCCGCTTTCCCTGGCCTGCAGATAGAGATAATTCAGGCTGTCGAGGTAGGGATCTGTCGTCAGTTCGGTTGCCGTCGGCTGATACCGGGGCCAGGCTCCGGCCGGATTGAGCGGATCGATATTCCAGAGCTGGCAGAAAATGGCGATGTCTCCTGAATAGTTGCGACTTCCTGCCGTGAGAGGATTCTTGATTCCGTCGATGAATGAATTCTGGTCTGGAAATCCCGGAACGACTGTCGGCTTGAACGGTACCAGGTTCCCTGTGTTCGGATCCATCAGGTCGACTTGTACAAGCCGATAATGAATGTATTTCCTGAAAACCGGACCGAAAACGAGCGTCGGCGTCAATCTGGAGCCTGTTCCAAAGGGGCGTATAATCGATACTTTCGGTGTGTCGCCGAACAGATAATGGATTCCGAGGATGTCAGACGCGGATTTTTCGACGGAGCCCGAGGAGGTGACGACCTGAAATTTTGATTTGATTCCCTGATACTGACGAATCATGTCTTTGAGCTGATTCGGCTGCGCGACCTGGACCTGAGCTTTCAGGCCAGGATCGCTGTATCGGCCGAACCTGAGCAGCAGCCGGTCGTCATACTCGCCTGTTTCACCCGATGAGCCTGACAGATTGAGCGTCCAGGAGCCGTTCGGAGAATTGAGAAACACCCAGCCGAAGTCGCGTGCAAGCTGTGGAATCGGCGGCAGCGCCGGAAGGTGAATCGAAGAATCGACGGCATTGAATGGCTGTTCGTGATTCTGAAGAACAAGCGGGGCACCATTTTCAAACCCTTCCGCCGTTGAATTGCGTAAGAGACAATTTATCTGATCGTCAGCAGGCGGTTCTCTGACAAAGAGGGTGAATTTAGAGAGCACGGGATGGACGGCAAGAAACACTTTGAAGCCCCGGGTGACACGAACTTTTCTTGCAGATTTTCCGACCGATGCGGTTGAGACGATTTCCATTTCGCCGTATTTTTCAATGGGATCTGAAAAGAAACCGCAGACAGGATCGAACTTCCGGGGCTTGGTTATTCTTGCGACGATTTTCAACGTTCCGTCGAGTGAACGACGATATTCGTCGAGTGATTCCGGAGGCTCGATGATGTGCTCCTGGACCTCGTTTGGGGTCGGATCAAAGATGGCTTTCAGGAGTTCAAGAGGGAAAAAACTCGGATGCGGATTGTAGGAACCGCTCGCAAGAAGCGTTGATGCCCAGCCTGCGCCGGCTTCGGCGAGCTCCAGTGCTCTCGTGCTGTCGACGTAATGAACGGCACTTTGTACCTGGCCTCGTGAAAGGAGGCTCAGGGCACCGAAAAAGATCCCCAAAACGAAAATGACCCCTACGACAAGCGGAAAAACAAAGCCGCGCCGAGATGGCAGATCATCGCAGAGGGATGAAGAACCGGTTCTTTTCACCGTCATGTGAGTGTCATTATCTCAAATTGTCACTCTTCGTCGCAACAGGGATGAATCCGTCAGAAAGGGCGGTATCGCCAGGCTGGGGAGGTGCCTGTTCCGCTGATGACGGAGAACGGATCTGATCGGGATCTGGTGCGGAAACGGGAGCGATCTGCGGAACATGCGCTGCCTGCGGACTGGGAGTCGATGCCGTTGAACCATTCAAAACGGCTGGCTGAACTGATTTCGCGGGATTGCTCGGTTCGAAGGAGAGCGGGGAGGGTTCCGCCTGGTTTATCAGGGCGGGGTGTCTGGCGGGCAGGGCAGAAGGCGATCCGGCAGGGGTTGAAGGTCCGGAATGCACGGAACCTTCTGATTTCACCGCGGGATGGGACTCTTCCGGCGATGAAACGGACGGTTTTGCCGGAGAAGGAGTCTCACCGGTATATCTCGATATACCTATCTCAATAATACCAATAAATATAGTGGCGACGGCCAGGATGATGAGGGGACCGAAGCCTGTGGGGGCGAGAGTTGAAGCGGCGGAAGCCGACAAGGGATCGGCTGGTTGCGCAGGCGGGGTTCCATCCGGAGACGGTGAGGCATCCGGATGACCCGGAAGCGTCTGGCGAAGCGTTTCCCACATGGAGCCCGCTTCGGCTGGTGTCGGCGACATCCTGGCGCAGTGGCTGCGAAGAGACTGGAGCCGGTTCTGGTCGTTCCTGCAGTCGGAACAGCCTGCGATATGCCGGGATATTTCCGGCGAAACCCGGCCGGGAACGGCATCGTTTTGATCAAGCCATTCAAGAAAAACGTTACAGGCCATCTGCTCTGGCCTCCTCTCGCAATTGTCGGAGAGCGCGGAAAATGATCTGTCTCAAGGTCCCTTCGCGGATTCCTGTGATTTCGGTTATTTCCGTGTATGACAAATGTTCAACGTGCCGGAGAATCATGATTTCACGCTGTTCAGGTGTCAGCCCGGAAAGCCACTTCGCCGTATCGGCCGGATCATTCAATGCATCCGTCGCCGAACCGGTGTCGGCAAACAGAGACCACCTGTCGGGATCATCCGGCAGCGAAACGGTTGGCGGGCTTTTCTTGCGCTTCAGATCGATCACCATGTTTCTCGTCAGAGTCAGAAGCCAGCTTTTGAACCTGGACCTGCCCTCGTAATCGTTGACATGCCGGCAGAGTTTGAGAAAGACTTCCTGGGCAAGATCACGGGCTGTTTCCCAGTTTCCGCAAAGACTTGCTGCATACCGCACGACAAGGCCAAGATGCCTGAGAAAAAGAATTCGGAATGCACCGGTCTTTCCTTGACGAAACTGCTCCATCAGAGCATCGTCAGAGGCTGATTCAAGAACGGTTGATTCAGAAATTGCCATGAAGGGCCGGGTTACCCTGAAGTATTACGCATCATACTGATAAAGGTTGTTGCTTTTCATAATACTGATGAGTTTTTTTGCATAACTCGGATCTGTTGCATATCCGCACCGCTGAAGCTGAACAGCGAACTGGTCCGGATTGTTTTTGTAAGCCATCGCGGGTTTATAGCGATTGTTCTGGAGGAGCTTGGAATGGTCATCGATCGATTCAGACCAGGTATTGTATGCCCGGAACGTACCGTTGACCGTTATATAACGACCATTTTCATACTCGCGGG
>CAZQYQ010000306.1:0-5302 GCA_964597625.1 uncultured bacterium | reverse complement strand
GGGGGCTTCAAGGAATTCGAGGCCGGTATTACTGATCATCGCAGCATCCAGCGGTATTTTTTCGAAGGCGAGATTCTTTATGGAAAGCTGAAAAACAGCCTCCCGCGAGCCCTGAGGAGTCTGTTCAGCCGTGAATTCACCCGTGACAATGCCCGTCATTCCGGACCCTTCGGCACCGCTGATTCCACCGCTCAAAGAACTGAAATCGAGACCGTCGATGCTGCCGGCCAGCCTGAAATTGGATGGTCTTCCGGCAGCAAGCTTCCCTGAAGCGTCCCGAAGCGTCACTCGGCCTTTCATCACTCCGAGATCGAATCTTGACGTCTGCACGTTGCCGGTGCCGAGATCATACTTCAGCGCGATGGCTCCAGGGCCGACAGGCAGCGTCCATGACCGGCCCTCCGTTGCATAGCAGATATCGATCGACTCTGTTTTGACATCGACATCGAAAATGGGCCGGGCAAGCGTGCCACCGACATGCACTTTTCCATTGAAACTGCCTTCCCGCGGGAACGAGACCGTCGGAAGCTTCAAGCCCGAAAGCAGCGCAAGCAGATCCGATGGAAACGCGCGCTCGATCACCCCTTCCAGCGAGAGCTTCGCGGTATTCTGCGGATCGATCAGTCTGCCCGAGGGGATCGATACGGTCGATCTGCCGAACATCGCCTTCACTCCCTGCCACTCGACGACGGGCTCGGGGCGTCCCTGACGGCGGGAGAGCACCAGCTTCGCATCGAGATGGCGTACCGGCTCAGGAATGCCCGCCCACCGGAATCCGCCGCCGGCAATCGTGACCTCGCCCTGGCCACCATATCTGTTACGACCGCCACCGAGGTTCAGCCTGCCACTCAGTTTTCCTGCAACATCCGTCAGCTTGCCGGCAATTTCGACCGGCAGGAAGCCGCCGTTCAGAATCTGCATCAGTTTCGCCGCATCGAGGTTTTCAAGCGTCGCAGAGAGGTCGTCGAGCAAGGGCGTGAATTTTCCGCCTTCCTTTTCAAGTCTCGCCTTGCCGCTCAAGGCCAGCATCCCTCCGGCTGCCTCGGCCCTCCCGTTCGTGATCGAGCCGGAAAATCTTCCGGGAGCCGTCTGAGCGAACTCGATGTGCCCTGAAATACCGGTAATATCGACCGGGAAAATGCGGCCTGAAGCAATGTGGAGGGGCAGCCGAAGATCGAGGCCGGCGATGTCAGCCGCTGCCTTTGCCGTCAGGGCATCGAAGCTGCCTGATGCGATGAACTCGACGTCGGCGGGCCCGTTCACCGTGAATGGAAGATTGAATTTTCCGATTCTCGCGATCTCGCCCATGAGCGTCTGAAGACGCCGGCTCTGCCCCTTCAGTTTCAGGCTTCGAATCCGCCGGGCCGCCGGTTCCATCGATGATTCGAGATCAAGAATCGTGTCGAAAACGCGGGTCGTGCCGTTCAGTTTCAGCATCTGCGCTTTGGACCCCTTGGACCGGCCCCATGAAAGCTGGCTGTGCAGACCGTCCAGAACGAAATCGACCCCACGGACGGAGATTTTTGCATTTTTTGTGGAAATGTCTCCCCGGTATTCGCCGTCATTTCCCATGCTCAATGACAGATCGCAGGGCATGGCGGCTGACACCCGGCCCGCTTTCAAATCCAGCCGGGGAAATGCTACCGACCCGGACAATGACGGCCGGTTGAGGAGACCGCTGCCGTTGACCTTCAGCGTGAAAGCGCCGCCAAGATCGATCTGATATTTTCTGATGGCCTCATCGATATCCGGATGCTCCCGCAGGGCCGTCAGCAATGTACCGAAATCATCTCCGCGCCAGGAAACGGCAAGCTCGGCCATCCGGGATTCCGCGAGATTCAGGACTGCGTGAACGGTTCCCGGAAAACCGAACAATTTGAGAGCGGCATCCGCAGTCAGCCGGGAAGGCAGCCCGCGAACCCTGTCAAGCGGCTCGTCGGTCGCAAGCTTCATCGCAACATCATCCACCCACCAGGTTTTTTTTCCACGCCTGATGCGCAGTTTTGAAATATTCATTGCAATATTTTGAGTCTCGGATGCGGAGGTGAGTTTTGCCTCGAGCAGCCTGCCGCCTTCAAGAACGAGCGAATCAAAGCGGGGGATCCCCTTCAGGCCGGTGCTTCTCCAGAAGCGGCTTCCCGATATGGCAAAAGCTTTTCCGTCCAGCAGCTTCGAGATCACCGAAACGGCATAGGAATCCGGCTTACGACCTGACGCATCGAGAATGATACGGCCTGAAGACTCGACAACAAGCGTATCGAGGCGCGCGCTGAGACTCGCAAGCTCAATCGAACCGCTTGAAAGCATCACCCGGCCACCGAGCATCAGCTTGTCTTCGACTCTGTCGCGGCTGACAATACGAGCCCCATCGAGATCGACCACGGCGTTCGCCAGATCCATCCGGTCCATTCCAGGGAACTCGGCGTCGATGCGAAGCGGTCCGATCAGATCAACACGGGAAAAATACCCCGTCATTCTGCTGGTCAGCGTTTTGGGCAGAAGCCTGAGAGGCAGCACATCCCAAAGACTGCCGTCTGCTCTGATGCCGGCGGCAAGGCTGATCTTTCCATACCGGACAAGGCCCCGCTCACGCAGACGGCTGACCGACACTTCCGCCTGCCCGGCATTTCGCTGAATTCGGGCATGGAGACTGTTTTGCGTCTTGCTCTCGGCACGCCACTCGCCGCTGATCAACATCTCTTCGCCGCCAAGATTCGAAGCAAAGCTGGCAACGGCGAGCGTGGGATTTCTGAAATCAATTCCGCCGATGTGCGACGTGGACATGCTCGCAATGACGGCATCAAACCTGGAAATCGCCGCCTGCCGGCCCAGCAGTCCGGCAGCGAGGTTCAGATGCGAGATCGGCAGAGAATCCGGAAGCGACAGATCCAGTCCGGCAATCCGCAGGTCGATCCGCGAATCGATAAGCCCTGCATCCTCCGCAGCCGATGCCGTAAGTTTGAAAGAGCCATTCAGATGGGATCCGGAAGGAAGAAGGGGCTCAAGTCCGGCCAGATCGTCAAATTCGATAACGCCGTTCAGCCCACGAATATTCTCCATGGACGAGCGGTTTTGTTTTGCCAGCGTCATCTCGATATTCAGGCGTTCCCTGCGGCGTCTGTCGAAAATCTGCATATGGCGGCCCTTGTCGCCGAGATTCCGGATCGACAGGTCGAACGCCTGCTTCAGCGCTTCTATAGATGCCGTTATATCATCAGTGCTCCGGGTCCGGCTGATCTGCATCGTCAACCACGCCGGATTATCCGGAGTCGATATGCGCAGAACATGCGCAAAAAAGTCGGGATGCGGATATTTTCGCAGAAGGAGGTTCATTCCCGCGAGCTGCAGATTTCCCGGCGGAATTTTCAAAAGCCGCATCAGGGTCTGGTCAGAAAACAGGTCTCTGGGCCTCGGAACAAGAAGACTGACATTCTTCAGTTCGATATGCTGAAGATATCTGTCGGCAATCTCTTCTGTCTGCCCGGCTTCGGCAGGGGCTCCGGTCTCCGCCGCCACGGCGGGCACCGTGTCCGTCGCATTCGCACCCGTTTCGGCCGAAGTGGAAAAGTCCCAGATGGCGCGACCGGTCGTATCACGGGCGAGAACGATGACGGGATTGGAAATAATCAGCCGCTCAAGCACGACCCGGCCCCAGAATACGTCCCAGAGCGAGTATCTCAGCGTGATCCGGGGAATGCTCAGCATGAGCCCCCCGCTTGTGAAATGCGGATTCTGAACGACCAGATCTTCGATCTCGATTCCCGTAAGAAGATCGCCCGATATTTTACGGACATGGAACGGAACGCGCCCTTGCGCGAGGGCCATCAGGCCCTGTTTCACATGGCCCTCGATCACATCGCTGTTCAGGCGGATGAAATTGAAAATGAAGATCCCCGCGAAGAGCGCTGAAACACAGGCACAGCCGATCAGAAGACGACGGAGAATCAATCTGCGCCGTCGCGCCTGAATATGACCAGCCAGGTGTTCTGCCCGGCGGCGGCCAATTTCCCGCTCGATTTGATCGAGCTGGGTATTGCGTGATTCATCCCCGGATGCATTCGGCAACCGTATCCTCCCTGTCTGCAGATTGTCCGCGGAATCAGCGCAACGGCATGCCCTACGAAACATAAATTACCATACTTTCAAGCTGTTTGCCGATCACCGGTGATGGTCACCCTTGACTCGGGCAAACCGAGTCGGTACATTGACTGCGCATGATTCAGCCCGATCAGATAATTGGAAGACATTACAAAGTCATCGCCCAGCTCGGCATCGGCGGCATGGGGCAGGTTTATAAAGCCCTCGACGTCAATCTCGGACGCGATGTCGCCGTCAAATTCCTTCTCGACAGCGATTCAAACGAGGAAATTCGGCAGAGGTTCGTGAACGAGGGCCGCATCCTTGCCACGATCAATCACCGTGCCGTCATCTCCGTTTATGCATCAGACGTCGATGAGACGCTGAACATCCCGTTTCTGGTCATGGAATTTATCGACGGGAAACCGGTCGACAGCTTCCGCGAACAGTATCTCGCGAACCAGACTCTTCTGATCGAACATTTCGTCGAGCTCCTCGAAGGAATCGCGGCCTGCCACCAGAAGGGAATCATCCACCGCGACATCAAACCCGCGAATATTCTCGTCAATCGTGAAGGCCAGCTGAAAATTCTTGATTTCGGAATTGCAAAAACAGCGAAAAAACAGACCAAAACCGGTGTTGCTCTCGGAACCCCCCATTACATGGCTCCCGAGCAGTGCCTCGGAAAGGCGGATGTGACTCACAAGGTCGATATCTACGCCATCGGCATCATGTTCTGGGAGTTTTTATCGGGGAAACTGCCGTTCGATGTCGGCGACTCCGCCGCCGATCCCGCGCTTGCCATCGCCCTGATGCATCTGAATGAAACGCCTCCCCTCGAGGTCATACGTTCGAACCCCGCGATAAGCAGGTTCGCTGATCTGCTGGAAAAGATGCTCGCGAAAAAACCCGCGGACCGGCCCGAGATTTCCGATGTCCTGGATGTGCTGCGCAGAGAGCTGGCCTGCTCGATTTCCGCCCACGCCACCGCCACGGGCATCCCCGCTCTTCCGGCTTCAGCCGCGACTGGCCGCAACGGGTTTTCTCATACCATCGGGGATATCTATCGAGTAGATCGCGAGCTCGGCACCGGCGGCATGGGAACCGTGTATCTCGCTCTCGACACGTCGCTGAACAGGCAGGTTGCCGTCAAGGTTCTCAATGAGGCCATGTCCCGGGATGAAAGTACCGTCGAGCGATTCATCCGCGAAGGGCAGATGCTTGC
>CAZQYQ010000305.1:0-5344 GCA_964597625.1 uncultured bacterium | reverse complement strand
GTTTAATTCGTTTGACATGTAGATCTTCTGCGTCTCACGGGCGGGAGTCGTGAAAACGACATAGGCCTTCGGCGAACCCTGGCTGAAGAAAATCTGGGAAACATGAAGGGCGATGTCTTCCGAGCCGGCAGAGGTCATCTGACCGTTTTCCATGAGATTGAAAAAAAGGCCGCTGAACTGGAGAATGCCGAAGTTTTCAAAAATATCCCGCCAGCTTTTCTGGCTTTCCGAGTCAAGCATGATTTCCGACTTGTCGAATTTGCCGAATTTCGATACGAGCGAATTGTGCGTCATATTGATGATCGCGGCGAAAAAATCGAGATTCTCAGCGGAATTCCGGTCCTCGCGCTCAGGAGAAAATGAACGGCCGGGTTTGCCGGGCTGGAAGATGAACACCCTGTTCAGAGTTTCGCCGGAGGCCCGATACAGGGCATATGTCTCCGATGCCGCTTCAGCCACATCGGCCGGAGAGGTGCTGATGACATGCTTCATGAAGCTGGGAGTCGAAAAGACCTTCTGGGCAACGCGGGTGAACCTGTCGAGACTTTGCCGGCTGCTGATGTCCAGGCCGTTGATCGTATCGAGGGCGCTCGTCGATGTCGAATTGATGATCCTGGCTGTTTCCGTGGAGATCTGAAGATATCCGAATGTCGCAAGGGCCGCCAGCGGCAGTGAGGCGACAAGCAGAAAAAGAACGCGGAACATCATTCGCAGAGAAATCGGTGGTGGCCTGCCGCACCAGGTGACATACGTGAAAACGATGCCCCAGAAAATGAGAAAAACTGCCTGATATGCCATGCGCGTGCCGCTGATGGGCGTGGCGCCGAGACGCAGAGGGGCAATGGCAAGCATTTCATAGGGCTCGTCCGTCGAAAAATATTCCCGGAACAACATGAAGTTTTCATGTACTTCGATCCGGCCGCGCCTCAGTTGGGGGAGAAGGCTCACCACTTTTCTGAATGAGCGGGGATATTTGCTCGCGACGGCCCTTGTCGATGCGGGAAGAATCGGCGTACGAATGCCGGCAAACCTGGGCAGCGGTTGAAGCAACGGGAAAAACGTGCCGCGCGAAGCACGGGCTGCCGTTTCCAGGGCATATTTGAGCGGGTGGGCAGTGGCCCCTGCATTTCTTGGCCAGATGATCATGACTCCGCCGATGACCTTGCCGCCGACATTGATTGTTCGCCACATGATCATGCGATCTTTTTCTTCGTAGAGGGCAGGAGTGATACGGCCTTCCCGGGCGGCCAGCAGTCGTGGCGTCGTCCAGAGCCCGAAGATGGTCGCGTTTTTCGATGAAACCGTTTTGAGCGAACTCGGATCGATCCGGCCTGAATCGGCGGTGCTTCGGTAAAAATCCATCAATTCGCCCAGAAATTTCGCTTTTATGCGCGGCAGGGCTGGGTTGGGAAACGGCTTGAACCGGCCGTCCGGGGTGACTCCAAAAGAAAACAGCAGGGTGCCCGCCGGCCTGTGACTCGACGGATACACTCTGCTGAACGCTGTTTCAAACAGACCGGATCCGGTAAAGGCGGTGAATCCGGATTTTTTGTACAGCGAAATGATGAGGGTTTCAAATTGAACCCCCATCATTTCAAGCTGTGATTCTATGGACTGAGAAGCCCTGAGTCGATGCAAGCCCTGACGGGCAAGACCTTCCCATTCGAGCAGCATCCTTTCACTCTGAATCCGGCGCAGCCATTCATCTGTGAGAGAAAGGCATACCAGAAGCAGAGCTGAAAGAATGAAAGGTGCTGCAAGAATTAAAAAGGCCTTGAACCGGGAGGCCAAATCAAGGCCTCAAAAAGGCAAATTTCCTTTTGGAGCCAGTCATCGCTTCGAGGGACGACCCGGGGACTTCTTTTTCTTACCGGCCGGGACCGATACTTTCTTCTTGGCAGGAGCTTTTTTGCTCTTTGCTGCAGGGGCAGGACGTTCAGCGGCTGCTTTCTTTACGGGATGCTTGTGAGTCGAGGGCAGAACAGGCGAATCGTCTTCGTCGGAATCTTTGGCGGCTTTCTTCTCGGCGACATGCTTCTGAACCATCTTGCGAAGCTCATCCGTTGAGGGAACGCCTTTGGACTTGTGGTCAACGTGCTCCGCATAATAGGGAACAAGCAGATCCATGAGACCCTTGAAGATCATGTCGTCTTTCAGACCCCGATTGGAGCAGAGCAGAACCTGAGAGGCGTGACCGAAGATCATGGTGAACATGCCGGTCATGATTTCCTGGAACTTGTCTTCGCTCGAAATGGAGGACTTGGAATAGATGTCAACCTTGCGGGCTTTCTCGCGGAACCATTTGTGGAAAGCGGACATGAGCTTCCCCGACTGAGGCTGCTCGAAGAACAGGGCTTTGAACAGATTCGGCTTGTCGCGGGCGAGAACGCAGATTGCCATTCCCACATCACCGAGGAAATTGTTCCCGCGGGGCTTCTTGATCTCGGTGACCAGGTATTCCAGGGCTGCCTTGATGGTCTCGTTGCGAAGATCATTGATTGTGCGGAAGATCCAGAAGATCGGCATGGTCGAACAACCGACTTCTGTCGCAACGCTTACGGCAGTGACGCCCGGAAGCCCTTCGCGCTCCAGGACAGAGTACGCTCCTTTGAGGATGTCTTCATACCCGAACATTGTACGACGTGGCATTTGTTTAGTGCTCCTGATGTTTAGGATTGATCCTTGAGCAAATAATATCTTTTACGACATTACGCTCACTACCCAATAATAATGTACCGAACATGCATTACGCAATTATGAAATGAAAAATATTTTCAAAAATAATTGTATTCATCTAAAACCCGTTGTGGAAAAGGATACACGGATCTTGGGGTAATGACATCGAGGTCATTTCATGCTAAAGTTTCCCTTCGATGTCCCGATCTCGTTCAAAACCGCGGGAAAAACAGTCATTTCAGGGGAAGGAGCAACACGTGTATAAGATCGTAGACAAGGAACAGCTGGCTGCTGGCATATCACGTCTTGTTTTTGATGCGCCGCTGATCGCCAAAAAGCGCAAAGCGGGCAATTTCATCATGCTTCGGGTCATGGAAGGCGGAGAACGTATTCCGATCACGATAGCCGATTCCGATTCGTCGAAAGGCACGATCACCCTGTATGTTCAGGCGGTCGGGAAAACCACGAAACTGCTGACGGCAAAAAATATTGGCGAGTCGATCCAGGATCTGGTCGGACCTCTCGGCGTGCCCACGCATATTGAACATTTCGGCACGGTTGCCTGCATCGGCGGCGGCGTCGGAACAGCCGAAATTTACCCGATTGCAAAAGCCCTTCGCGAGGCCGGCAACCATGTCATCGGCATCGTCGGTGCCCGCAATAAGGATCTGATCATTCTCGAAAATGAGATGCGGAAAATATGTAATGAATATTATATTACGACGGATGACGGCTCCGCCGGCATGAAGGGATTTGTTTCGGACAGATTGAAGCAGATCATTGACGGGGGAACGAAGATCAGCTGTGTCTATGCCGTCGGTCCGATTCCAATGATGAAGGTCTGCTCGAATGTCACCAAACCGTATGGCATCCGGACGTATGTCAGCCTGAACCCGCTCATGGTGGACGGTACAGGAATGTGCGGCGGCTGCCGTGTCACGGTGGGCGGCAAGATGAAGTTCGCCTGCGTCGATGGTCCCGAGTTCGACGGCCATCAGGTCGATTTCGACGAGCTGATCATGCGTAACCGCACCTATGGCGATATGGAAAAGAAATCGATGTCAGATCATGAATGCAGACTGCAGAAAGTTGCAGATACCCAGGCCGGAGGCAAGTGACGATGTCCGCCAATACTTTGAAACCGAATGAACGCATGGCCCTTCCCCGCCAGAAACCCCTCGAACAGGATCCGAAAGCCCGCAGCCGGAACTTCCAGGAAGTCTGCTTCGGCTTCGATGAAGCCCGTGCCCGTGAAGAGGCGAAGCGATGCCTCGAGTGCAAAAATGCCTTTTGCATCAAGGGCTGCCCGGTCGGGGTCAATATTCCTGCCTTCATCGCGAGAATCGTCGAAAAAGATTATGTCGGCGCGGTACAGAAAATCCGCGAACAGAACTACCTGCCGGCCGTCTGCGGCCGCGTCTGTCCGCAGGAAATGCAGTGCGAAGCTCAGTGCGTGCTCGGCAAAAAGCATCAGCCGGTCTCGATCGGCAAGCTCGAACGCTTCGTCGCCGATTATGAAATGCAGAACAATCTCGCCAAAACGCCGGTCATCATGAACAAGCTCGATCGGAAGGTCGCGATCGTCGGTTCTGGGCCATCCGGCCTGACCTGCGCCGCCGAACTCGCAAAACTCGGCTATGCGGTGACGATCTTTGAAGCCCTGCATGCCGTCGGCGGCGTGCTTCGCTACGGGATTCCCGAGTTCCGCCTTCCGAAAGCGATTCTCGACACCGAAATGGATCGTATCAGAGCGCTTGGCGTCAAGGTCGTTCTCAACTTCGTCGTTGGCCGGACCGCAACCCTCGACGAGCTTTGCAACGAGATGGGCTACGAGGCGATTTTCCTCGGAACCGGCGCCGGATCTCCCAAATTCCTCGATATTCCCGGCGAAAGCCTGAGCGGCGTCTATTCGGCCAACGAGTTTTTAACCCGCGTCAACCTGATGAAGGCCTATGGCTTCCCAGAGTCCGATACGCCGATCAAGATCGGGAAGCACGTCGCCGTCTGCGGTGGCGGAAACACGGCCATGGATGCGGTTCGCACGGCGATGCGGCTCGGCGCGGAAAAGGCGTATCTCCTGTATCGCCGCACAAAAGCGGAAATGCCCGCCCGTGTCGAAGAAATCATGCATGCCGAGGAAGAAGGCATCGAATTCATGTTCATGACCAACCCGCTCGAGGTCATTGGCGACGACAAGAACTGGGTGAAGGGCCTGCGACTGCAGCGGATGGAAATGGGCGAGCCGGACGCTTCAGGCCGCCGTAAGCCTGTTCCTGTCAAAGGTTCAGAGTTCGTGCTTGACGTCGAGACCCTGGTCGAAGCCATTGGCCAGGCCCCGAACCCGATCATTCAGGCCACGACTCCCGGCCTGAATGTCACAAAATGGGGGACCGTGGTCGTCGATGAGAAAATGACCACCAGCCGGCCGAATGTCTTTGCCGGCGGCGACCTCATCACCGGCGGCTCGAAGGTCATTCTCGCCATGCAGGACGGTCAGAAGGCAGCCGCATCGATTCACGAGTATCTCCAGACGCACGCGAAAAAATAATCGTTTCCTTCCCATACGTGTTTTTGATGAAAGACCGGGACATGATTCCCGGTCTTTTTTCTGCACGTGCGCCCGGCAGGGCGCACTTCCTAGGAGGTGCAAGTCCTCTGTGAGCCCGAC
>CAZQYQ010000304.1:0-5457 GCA_964597625.1 uncultured bacterium | reverse complement strand
CTCGAGCGGCGCGCCCGTGCTGCCGGAATCGACGTGAGACCACACGATTACCGGGGCGAGCTGAACCCGGTTTCCATCATGGGGCTGGTAAAAGCGTTCGGGAAGTTTCGACCGGACGTGGTGAACGTGCACCGGGCCTGGGCGCATACCCAGTGGGCGCTTGCATCGCTTGTGCACCGCTTCCGCGGCCTGATCGTGACGCGAAGAGTCCTTTTCAGGCCCGACTTCAATCCGGTCAGCCTCGTGAAATACCGGACTCCGGCCGTTCGCGGATATATCGCCGTCAGCCGTGCCGTTGCCGCGCGCCTGAAGGAAATCGGCATCCCGGACCGCCGCATCCGCGTCGTTTACTCCGCGACGGATACGGAGCGGTTCAGACCCGGTGCGCATGAGCCCCTGACCGGGCCATGGCCTGTTCAGGAGCATTCTCCCGTAGCGCTGCTGGTAGGCAATTACCATCGCAACAAAGGCCACGACCTGCTGCTTGCTGCTTTCCGCAGGATGGCGAACGACTGGCCCGAACTTCATCTCGTCATCGCCGGAAACGGCACTGATTGCGGCCCCCTGAAGGCAAATCTCGAACTCAATCCGCTCCGCGACCGAATACATATTCTTGGATATAGAGCAGATGTCCCGGCCCTGATGGCGCGTTCCAGATTCACGATCAACGCCTCGTTCGAGGAAGGGTTTTCGGGAACGGTTCGCGAATCGCTTGCCATGGGCGTTCCGGTCGTGGCATCAGATATTCCCGCCAACAGGGAAATGGATCGGCTCATTCCGCTCTGCCTGTTCAAGGCGGGTGATGAGGCGGACCTTGCCAGGGCTCTCCTCGAAATGCGAAGGCCGGAAGAGCCGATAGCCCCTCATGAGCGCCGTGAAGCCACGATTCGCGATTTTTCCGCGGGTTCGATGGTGGAGGCCACGGTTCGTGCCTATCGCGAACTTGGAGTCACCGGAGCATGAGACGGCCGGTTCCGGTTCTGTATTATCATCGCATCGGCGCGCCGGACCCGATCCACCTCAGCATCCCGACCCGGCTGTTCGCCGCGCAGATGCGCTTCCTTGCGCGCCACGGCTGGAAAACCCTGACGATGCGCGAACTGATCGACCATGTGACCGGTGCGGCGCCGGCAGCGCCGCGATCGGTTGCGATTACATTCGATGACGGTTTCCGCGACAATCTCACCGAAGCGATGCCTGTGCTGCGCAACAACGGCCAGCGGGCGACGGTATTTGCTGCCGGAGCGCTTTTGCGACCGGATTCCGGGTTGCCGGCCCCCCTTCTGAGGGACTTCACCACCGCTCACACCGCGGCCCGGTTCGGTGACAGGGGCGATTTCCTTTCTGCCTCGGAGCTCGATCAGATGCGCGATGCGGGAATAGAAACCCATTCGCACGGCTGGAATCATGCGCAGGCGTTCAACGGATCGCGGATAACCGGATTTTACCCGGAAACGGACCACCACTGGGCAATTCTGACGGCGTGGCGCGGCGTGATGGATATCGCCCGGTTGCCGGTTTTTCCCAGAAAACCCGGGCTTGTCACAAATGCCTGGATTCCGAAAAAAGAGGTCTTCCAACGACTTGCCGAGTCGCAGGATCCGATCCTTGCGATCGGGAACGAGCTGCCGCGCGAGTATTTCGACATCGAGTCGGATGCACAGCGCGGGCAACGGGTGCGTGACGATCTTTTGCGGTCGAAACAAACCTTCGAACGCTGGCATGAACCCGGCTGCGACGTTTTCTGCTGGCCCTGGGGAGCGAGCGATCCGACGACGAGGCGGCTCGCGGCGGAGATCGGCTATACCGGTGCCCTGTCGACATCGACCGGAGCGAACCTTCCGGGCATCGACCGATTCGCGATCCATCGATTTCCCGTGAAAAAGGCCGACATGACCCGCTTTGTCCTCGGACTCCTGTTGCGGGCCCATCCGATTTTCAGCCGGGTGTACGGGTTCATTCACGGTTGCATCTGAGCCTTGTGGTATAATGTTCGTATGATCCTTCACCCGGACGAGATCATAAAAAAAGCGCAGAAATGCATCAAGGAAGGCCGGAATCCGGCCAGCGCCTTGTCGGCGATAGGGATGGCCTATTTCGAAAAAGGGCTCCTCGACAAGGCGATTTTCTATTATCAGAAAGCGCTCGAGCGTGATAATGCCTTTGCACCGGCATTTGCAGGGCTCGGTATCGTGTACGGGAAAAAAGGCCTTGTGACCGAATCCGTCTTCAATCTGAAGGAAGCCATCCGCCTGTCTCCCGATTGTGCACTGCTTTACAACTGGCTCGGGGATGCCTATTTCGATCTGGGCCGTACGGAAGACGCGATCCGGGAATATGGCAAGGCGACCGAACTCGATTCTCTCGATTCAAACGCGCACAATGACCTTGCCGACGCCTACAGGCTGAAGGGAGATTTCAGCCATGCGCTTGATTATTACCAGAAAACGCTGGAGATCGATCCGTCTGACACGAATGCGATTCTCGAAAAAGCCCAGGTGTTGCTCCATCTGGAACGGCGTGACGAGGCCAAGCAGCTTCTTCTCGAAATGGTCACTCGGTTCCCGGAGGCGGAAGACACGAAAACCGCCAAGGTCGTTCTCGGTGCCCTGTATACTCAGGAAGGTGATTTCATCTCGGCAAGGGATTACCTTGCGCAGGCCTCCCGCGATTATCCGTTCAACCCGACGATTCAGTTCCATCTCGGGCTCTGTGACCTGATCCTTGATGAACCTGAAGCGGCCCGCACCCATCTGCAGCGCACGGTCGATCTCGATCCGAGCAATGCGCGGGTCACCAGGCTGATGCAGCAGCTCAGGAAACAGTCCAGATGAGACGATGCCCCCCATCCCGGACCGGAATGGTCCTCATCATCGTCATCATCGTCATTATATTTGTTACTATATTTTTTGCATCCATGGTGGGACGGGTGCGCCACGAAACGGGGCTGACGGCCAGGGCCTCGATCAACGAGCGATTGTACCAGGTGGCGACGGCGATCGGCAGGCTCACCGTCAGAAAGCTGCAGCGTGATTTCGAAACCTACGACAAGAAGATGTCGAAAAACATCATCGATATGGTGTTCAAAAACGCCGAGAAAATCAAAGATGTTTCCTATAACGACATCATCCAGAATCTGGATGTCGTCAAGGCAATCAAATCCGAGTTCAAAAACCGCTGGGGAGCCCTCGACATCGATGTCACATACAGTGTCGAGGTGCCGGATGCAAATAACTTTCCTCCCTACATGTCCGGGCTCGAAAATTCGGCTTTCGAGCGGCGTGGGTATATCACCGCCGACGTAAAAGTCTCTCACCGGAACCACACCAAACATTGCAGAATCAGCAAGCAGTTTCTCCTGACGAGGCTTTTCGCGCCGCCATTCCACCGATTTTCGCTGTTTGCGTCGAATGCGGCCGCCATGGATCCGGAAAAAGTGAACAGGCTCGAAAAATTCTATGATGACGGTACCGTCCTCGACGACAAACCGCCGCTGCAGCTGTTCAATCAGCGCATTACCGGCAACACCGACACGCTGACCGACGTCAACTACAACAACAGAAACGTGAACCCGGTCATCAATTCCGCCGACTCGTTCGTGCAGAATGGCTGGATCTTTTTCGGCTCCGGCTATTCGGGCGACAAAACCCTGACGCTGAATATCATGTCTGGTGCGATGGGCGACATGCCGGACAACTCTTCTGATTCGAAGAACCACAAAAAGTATGGAGAATTTTTCCACCTGTATTATACCGACAAATCACTTGGCTGGCGCGGCTCGCAGGCGTGGTCCAACTGGCTGAACAGCAGATTCCCAGGGATTGCGAACGGCGATCCGCCCGCGATGAAAATCAGCTATGTCGATTACGGCTATTTCCGCTTCCTGGGGCAGAATCCGAGCATCGAGATCAATCAACTGGAAGCACCTCCGGACAGCGGACAGCTGCTGTCCTGGAATTTTCGCGAGAAGCACAAGGCAAGCGCCATCCACCTCTTCGGAACCCCGAGCAAGTGTACCCCGACCCTGGTGTTTGGAAAGGTGAACAGGCAGTTCTACCGGGTGTCGGCGTTCCTGATCGAACGCACGGTATGGCCATTGCGGACGATGCTGGCCACGGAGTTTGGAGGTCTGTATCAGCAGATTTCCGACTGGATGCAGAGCATGTCCGGTGACAAGATCGATCAGGCGAGAGATGCGCTGGTCCAGATGCTGCCGAAGAAAACGACGGCCACGCCGGATGACGGCTCTCAGCCCCTGGTTCCACAACCGGATCCCGCGAAGGTCCTGAGCTACGATCTGTATCTGAAGGGGCGCAGCAAAGATCCCGTCGCCGGTCAGCCGCTCTGGCCGTATCCGGTCACGGAGCCGTATCTGAACACGCTGAAAAATCTGGCAAAGCCGACGTCCGTTGAAACATGGCAGAATGCCGTTCCGCAGAACAAATACATGAACAACGGCCCGGATGAGTTGTTCAAATCTGATTATGAGTTCAAGTCAGACGAGAATCTCCATTACTCGGGTAAAATAAATGCGATCAAGGTCGATCCGAAATACATCGAAGCCCTGCGGCAGAGGACGAGTTACTACATCACGCAGAAGCCTACCGGCTCGGGCAAGCTTCAACTGAGCAAGTGCAAGTTTTTCATGGATGAATTCATCGATGATAAGGCAAGCACCCCGAACAATATGAAAGCCTGCTATCTGAACCAGATCATCGGATTCGAATCCCCGGTTGAAATCGATGTTCCGCTCCAGATCATCAAGGGCGGGATCATCTGGTCGAAAAACGAGATATATATAGCAAGTCCTATTGTAAATCCCCAGATTTCCGGTTCGTCCACTCCGGACAACTTCGGGTGGCTGACGCTGGTTTCCGGGAAAAGCATCCATATCCGGGGTCTCTCGAACACCGGAGCCAAGGGATATCCCGAGCTTCACGCTTTTCTGGTCGCCTGTAATGGGGGAACAGGGAAGATCGTCATCGATTCGCCGGTCCATCTCATCGGCGGCGTCGCGGTGGATGATATGTCGGAACTGGTCGAGAAGGGCAGCGTCATCGAGTGGGGGTTCCTGCGGGGCGAGTTGTCCGCCAACGGCAAGAGCGACATGACAAGTGAAGATTTCTACGGTCTTTCAATGGGCCCCATGGACGGCGAAGTTGTCTTCGAACAATGAGAAAACTTTTGAAAGCGGCCTGCGTAATAGAATTATGAGTGGTGATCAACGCAGTGATCCAGAGATCGTGTCGGCTGTGCTTGCAGGCGACACGGAGTTGTTCGGGATCCTCGTGGAAAGGTATGAACGACTGATGTACAGCTATCTTCTGCCGCAGGTTCGCAGCCTGCAGGAAGCTGAGGATATCGCCCAGGAAAGCTTCATCAAGGCTTTCCGGCACCTTTCGTCGTTCGATGCGTCGCGCAGGTTTTCCGCATGGCTTCTTCGCATAGCGCGAAACG
>CAZQYQ010000303.1:0-5469 GCA_964597625.1 uncultured bacterium | reverse complement strand
CAACCCCTCCGGCACCACGGGCGAATCCGATGACGGAGGTACCGTTCCATCCTATCCGGTTCCCTGGGTATCTTTCGTTTCAACCCTGAAAGAACCAGGGGTCTGGTTCGATGGTACGAGCTATAATTATACGGCGCGTCGGTACTTCACGGAATTCAATTTCGGCAACGGGACATGGAGGGTTTATGCGTCCTGCGATGATGGCAATCGGGTCGCCGTTGGGAATTCCACACTCTTAGCGCCTGATGGGTTCATCATCGAATCCGGCTTCCAGTTACCCCTCTACAGAAATGCAATAAATGATCTTTCTGAGGCCCCCTGGTCGGTACATGCAACGCATGACAATCGCACCCCCGGCTTTACGCCGGGAGAATGGGGGAAAATCTGGTTTGAATGGTATGATTTCGGAGGAGGTGCGGTCGGCGAGCTCGGTCTGCATCGGGAAAGCCCGTCCAGTCTGGATGTGACGTTTCAGAGCGCCAACTCGACCTCTGCCCTTGTCGCTTCGTATGGATTCAACCTCCATTCCATGCCGCCTCTGGCCACCCACACCGCAATGCCGGGAGTATTTCCGACGGACGGGCTGAACGCTCTCAAGCCGCTCTTCTCGGCGAATGGGGAATGGCTGTTCGTTCTTGACCGCAAAAACAGCGCGGTCGTGGCCAATTGCATTGTCGCACGAACGGCCGTTGTTTCTTCGGTGACCTGGGTCATGCCGGATGTTGCCACCTCGACCGACAGACTCGTGGACTTTTGCCTTTCTCCGGACGGATCAACATTGTATATTGCAGCGAATACGGCGCTGGGCACGGGCAAGGTGTTTTATCTGGATGTCTCGGATGACTCCGACGCCAGCTTTCTTACGGGAAATGATTATGGGGAGACATCGAAGTCCCCCTGTTCCATTGCCTGTCCGCAGGTCTCCACGTTTCACAACCGTCACCGATGCCGGAAAATCAATGATCTTCCGGCGGCTGTCTGGGGAGCCCAGGCGGTGACATTGGATAATAAGATATATATTATAGGGGGCCTCGTGAACTCAACCCCCACGGCAACGACGACGGTTCAGGTGTTTAATCCGATGACGAATGCCTTCGAGACACAAAAGACCCTTGCATACGCAACAGGCGAGGCCGCGGCCTGCGTTCTGGATGATATGATTCTCGTGACTCAGGGAATCGATGGCGGGGTCGGAACCATCGTCAATAAAACCCAGCGATACTGGCCGGATGGCGGGGATACAGGTTTCGTTGATGTCGGCAGAGACTACAATCAGGTCCTGAACAACGGGGCACGCTGGGTCGCCATGGCTTCTCTTGATGGGTATGCATATACCTTTGGGGGAAAAAATCAGGCCAACAGTGCGTTTACTGGAAATTTGGGCTCCCTTGCGTGCCCACAATCGGCAATTTCCATCTCCGGATGGTTGACCGTGCATGCCGCCGATTTCCCTGACCGAATGGGGGGAAACGCCGTCCGGTGCGGATCACTCCTGTATTACATGGGTGGTTGGGATAGTGCCATCAAACAGGATACCTATGTCTATGACCCCTCTGCGAATTCAGTGACGGCAAAAGCTTCGATGAACCAGGCGCGCACGGGTTTTGCCGCCTGCCAGTATCAGGGGCGGATCTACGTGTTCGGCGGTGCAAAAAATGGCAATCCCAGCGGATCTGACGCTCTTTCTTCGGTGGAATGCTATGATCCTGCCACCGATACCTGGACCCGTTTGCCGCCGTTGCCAAAAGCGATGTATTACCTCACCGGGGCATCGTTCGGTGGCAGGATGTATCTGTTCGGAGGCTACGATTCCAGTGCCAATATGATCAGGGACATTTACGAATACGACCTGTAGCCTTCGGTGTGAATGCTGCGCTGGCATATCGATAGAGTCGGTTGTATCCTTCCTCTGGAACAAGCGCTTCAACGCCAGGACCGATGATATACCTCATGAAATGTTCAATACTTCCCATCTATTCAACATTCATTGTAACTTTGTCGGAGAAAATGAGTAGATATGAAATGAGTTGATGAAACGGGGAGGGAATATGTACGAAAAATCCGGTTTTCTCCTGGTGATAACCATGGTTTTCATGGTGTTTGCTGTGATTCCTTCCCCATTGCACGCCGAGGATCCCATGGCGATCCTTGAAAACCATGATCCCACGGATACCGGCATGGGAGACAGCGGAACCACTCCAACCAGCGACATCGGCGCGGCCCCTTCCCAGGTCCAGATGGCTGCGGCTCTGGCTGCTCTGGAAGCTCAGGTGAAGGAATACGAAAAGCTGATCGCGAAGCTGGAAGACCAGGTCAGGAAAGCAGAAGCGAGTGCGACCTTCGAAGAAAAGACCGGCACCGTCGATGTCAACACACGCCTCAATATCCGCTCCGGCCCCTGGGGAAAAATCATCGGCAAATTCACCGATGGCAACAGCGTGCGTATCGTCGGCAAGGAAGGCGACTGGTTCAAGATCCGCTATGGCGACGGATTTGCCTATGTTCACTCGTATTATGTGGATGCCCCAGGCCATGCGTCGCACCAGAAAACCGAGCCAGGCACGCAACCTCAGGCTTCTTCAACCACTCCGTCTTCTTCAACGGCGCAGCCGTCTTCGACCACGCAGCCTCCTGCGAACCCGAACAGTCAGACGACGCCCTCTTCGACGGCGACCCCCAAACCCGAGATCTCAGGCAGCAGGATCTACGTTGACTGTCCCAAACGGACCCAGTTCGAACCGGCCAATGGCCAGTATCAGAACTCCTGGTGCGGTCCGACCGCACTGGCAATGGTTTACGAGTATTACGGCCGCAAAGAGACCACGAAACAGATTGCAAGTCGTATTTATGTGAAGGGGAGCGGAACCTCCGCGTCGAGCATCTGCTCCGATGCGAAAAAGAATGGTTTTCCCGGCAGTTATCTGAAGGAAAGCGCCAATATCGACTTTCTGAAGGCTCAGCTGAAGGAAGGGAAACCGGTTATTGTCAATGTCGATGTAAATTGGAAAAATGGCCATCATATGGTTGTGGTCGGCTTCGATGGTGACAAAATCATCGTGAACGACCCCGGCCGCAGTGTGATTCGGCGCGAGTTCGACGTTTCGTGGTTCGTGGCCCAGTGGAACGGCCGGGATCGCCGGTGCGTCGTGGTGCAGAAGTAGAACATATCTGGAGCGAACCGACCCATGAGCGTGAAAAACGTTTTCGTAGTGATGTTGGCTTTGCTGATGCTTCCCTTCTTCGCGGGAGCGGAAACCGTTGATGTCGTGACCCTGAAAATCGGCGATGGTCCAGACGAGGTGGGTGCATCCACCCCGGACAAAGCGGTAGGGGACTTCGTCGGGCCGACCGCTTTCACCCTTGCACCGGACGGCTCCCTGTATCTGCTGGACGCGCCGAAGTTTTGCGTGAAGATCTTCTCCCGGGAAGGAAAGCCCGTTCGCAGCATCCCGTATCCTGCAAAAACCGCGGAAGGGAAGCCGATTCTGGGAATCGATCTGGCCGTCGGTCCGGGCGGCGACCTGTTTGTTGCCAATGCGACTCAGGGCTTGATCTGGAAGTTCGATGCGAAGGGAAAGCTTGCCGCCACCTTCGGCAGGACAGAGCGTGGGGCTCGTTTATTTGGCCTGCTCCACCGGATTGCGGTCGATTCGCGGGGCAATCTGCTCGCCGGCGAGGGAATGAGTATGACGGTTCTGAAGCTGACGGGTGAAGGGCGCAAGGAAGCGCTTTTTCCCGAGGCTTTTTATCCTCCGGTCGTCACCCCGATGGATGGCCTCGTGATGGTGAAGATGCACACGCGCTCCAAACGGGTGTATGTCAGCTTCTGCTCTGCCGACCAGCGCCAGGTGAAACAGGTTGCCGTGGTTGAGATGGAAAAACCCGTTCTGAATGCTTCTGCCGTCGGCTACGATGCCCGTGGGCATCTCTATCTGTTTGTCGTGCTCGGCCGATTCGATGATAATTATGAATCTGCCTGGGTCCTGGAGCTCGACAAGACGGGGAAGGCCCTTCGGCGCGTTCAGGTTCCGGAATCACCCGGCATCGGCATGAACCGGTATCTTGGCGTAACGCCCGACAGCCGGATTCTCAAGGTGGAAGCCGACGAAAAAACCTTCCGGATCGTCGAATACCGCTGACCCCGGCCAATCTGGCTGATCGTCTCCGGCCGTGGTGCGCCGCCATCGGGCCAAGAAGCTTTTCCATGGCTCCACTCGCGGATGCCCGCCGCGACGGTGCCCTCACTTCTTCTGGCGATGCCCGCATTCGCGACAGAAGGCATCGGCAGGCGTGACCGGCTTGCCACACTCCGGGCAACATGCCTTGGTGTCCATCTTCGCGCCGCATGCCGCGCAGAATTTGCCGCCCCCGGCCTTTTCCCCGCAGGACGGACAGACCAGCTGCCGGTCGGTCTTTACATCCAGCTTCTTGCCGCGGGAGCGTCCCTCTTCCGTCGCCGCCTCGATTGCCGCATCCGTCTCCCCGCGGGCCTTCGCCGACTCGATCTCGGCCTGAACGTCGGGGGCGCACTGGAGACAGAGCCCCTTGCCACGGTTCCAGCACCGGTCGCAGACATACTGCGAGCATGTGCCGCATCGGTGGAAATGCCCCTGGGCCAGTTTCACCGCATCCCGGAACGCGGCATCCCGGGACGTCCCGAACCCCGACTCCGCGACGCCGCCTACCATGTCACTCATCCCGCCGAGGAAGCCGCCGAGGAGATCCGAGGCTTTGCTCAGCCAGCTGGACGCCTGGCCCCGCCGATACGGCACGAAGGGGGTCCGCCACGCATCGCCGCAGTTCTCACAATGGAACTCGAACTGGAATCCGGCATCGACACCGGATTCCTTCGACAGATCGTTGTAGTTGTCGCCGAACCTGATTTCCTCGGACATGAGACACGCTCTCCCGTTTGCTGGAATTTTCCGAAAACCGCAAGTGCGCCTCGACGACGCATTTGCGTATCGTCTGAAATTCAATACCACAGAACGGCCCGGCCGGTCACTTCCTGCGGAAGATGACCCCTGCAGGGCATTCAAGGAAGATCGGAATTCTCTTTGCCTGGGATTATACGGATGACCGGAAAGCTGGAAGGACATGCCCTTGACGGTGTGCCTCGGCGCGGATACGCTTGATTTAGCCCGAGCTGCATCCAGAGTATATAGTGTGTGCTGTAAAATTATGCGCGAAATCGGGAGAAACGCCTTTTCGCAAGGGAAGCGCTTGCAATGTCTCCGGCGCTTTCGTGACGAGCCGACCGCTTTTAGGAAAGCATGGAAAGAGTGGTGAGCGAGGATCTGGAGAAATGCAGCAGCTTGGGGAACCCCCCGGATGAGGTGGAACAAAAGAAGGCGGGATTGAACCCGCCTTCTTTTGTTTTCGAATGTTTCCGCGCCGTTGCGGGGAGAATCCTTACTTCATGATGCGCTCTGCGAAGAACGCCAGCAGTTCCCCGGCGAGGTCCGGACC
>CAZQYQ010000302.1:0-5469 GCA_964597625.1 uncultured bacterium | reverse complement strand
CTGGGATACGACCATGTCCTGGTCGCGTCCGAGCATCATCAGCCCGTCGATACCGCCCGAGAGATTCAAAAACGTATTTGCTATCCCGTTCTGGGAGAACTCGGGCCCCTTCCAGTCACCCATCATGGAACAGTTGACCAGGAGCGGTGTGCCCGGCTCTTCATCGCTTGCGTAATCATCAGGCATGTAATTGATACGGATCTGGCCGCCCATTTCCTTGTTCTTTTCGCGTGTTTCCTTGTCCTGAATGCGGCCGCCGCTGTTATTCACATAAAAGCTGCCGCCGTAATCGTTGAAGTTCATCTTGTCGTTGCTCAGATTCGCGGCGAAAAAGCTGTACAGCGGGGCCATCGGCTGGATATCTGAAACTTTAAATTCCTTGGTGGCCTCGATGCGCCGCTCGGAAAACGTGTTGTCGGTGAAATTGATGCGGGCCACGGCTTTCATCTTGATCTCGCCGTATTTTTCGACGTGGTAATCAAAGCCTGTCGGAATCGTCCCGATGCCGGAAGGCCAGAGATCGGCCACCTTGGGGAAAAAGTTCTCGTCATACAGCCATTTGAACGGGTAGATATTCGGTTTGTTGAACGCCTGGGCCACCATGCGCGCGATCACGTCGAGCGTGAAATAATCATTGATACCGAGACCGTCGGGGCGGTTGCAGTTCGAGGCAAACTCACTCCCTTTGGTGAGCGGCTTCACGGCCAGGTCGATAATCGGTGTCGGATCGATCGTTGCGAGGGTGATTTCCTTGTTGATCAGCGGAATCCAGACCTTGACCGGAATCGCGAAGTTGAACAGCTTCAACCAGTCGGGAAAATACAGCAGAAAGGCCATCCGGCCCTTGTTTCCGAGGAAGTCGAGGATGTCCTGGCGGGTCGAGAACTCGATGTCGATCCCGGGAACTTTATACTCCCCGTCGGCGGGCTTTTTCGGGTTGATGCGGAATGCCTTGTCCACTTCAACGGTGACGGTGACTTCGTAATCCTTGACGCGCCCGTCGCCCATGAAGTCGACGAGCTTGTCCATCGTATCTTCGCCCTGGGGCTTGATGCGAAGATCTTTTGTCGTGAGTTCAATCTTGTTTTTGAACGGCGTATTCTCGAAGCCCTTCACATCGAGAAGATCGTCGGTTCCGAGATCTCCGCCGAATTTGTACGGATTATTGGCGGCGACCTTGAGCGGGTATCTCAACAGAATCGCGAAATTCTGGATGTTGGCATCCGCCTTGAACATGTCGGGATTGTTCATCGCCTTGCTGAGCATGTGAACGGTGCGGTTGATGCCGGCTTCCGCGAGGCAGGCGGCCTGGTCGCCGCCGAGCGAGCGCCGGGTCTGCTTGCCGCGTTCAACCGTGGAGTTGGAAAGATACAGCGACACGAGGAATATCAGCGACAGGAGAACAATGACGACCGAAAGAATGTTCCCCTGTCGTGTGGGTGTAGTCCTGGTTTGCATATCGTTCCTCCCCTGATCGGCCCTGTGCGCTGGTGTTGCCATCAGCCGCCCGGATTTTTCGGATAAATGGACTCACTGTCGGGAAGATCGGCCGGATGCAGCTTCCGAGCCTCCTCGATCGCTTTCATGAATGCCGTGACATCGACATTCGTTCCCATGGCGAGATTGCCTTTGACGAGCTCTTCCCGCAGCCTGCCCGGATCGACCTTCGCGAGCTGCGCGAACATTTCCGATGCCCGGGCGATATTGTCCGCCACCGGCCCGTAGACATGCTTGAGCTTCTGCGCCGCAAGAGCGTAATTCCGGAATGCTTTCACGAACTCGGCGACGTTGCCGTTCCGTTTGTAGACTTCCATCAGCCCGCCGTACGCTTCCACCTCGAGAAAGGCATTCTCTTTCGCCTGAGCCAGGGCATTCTGATAAAAACTTTCCGCCGCTTTGAGCTCTCCGCTGTCAAGACAGGCGTTGGCTTCGGTCAGATCCTGGTTTTCGCCGACCTCCGACATCTTTATGGCTTCGGGAGCCATATCCGGGGGGTAGCTGTGATTGTGCGGCGCCGCCTGGATGCGTCCTCAGGCTTTATCGAGCTCGGTCTCGACGCTGCTCTGTTTGCTTTCGATGTGCGCCATGACGCCGCCGGTCGTCGGACCCGCGCCGGTTCCGGCGGAGCTGCCGGCCTTCGTCGGGAGAAGATCGAACGCCGATGTACGGCTCTCGATTGCCTGAGTAGAGAAGACCTGGTCATCGACGGTTTTTTCGGCGGTGAGGATCACGTACAAGATCGGCAGGAGCAGCAGAATGCATCCGGCGAAAAACCACCGGATGTCGCTCAGATCGACCCTGTCATAGTAGCTGCTCATAGAGGGTACCTATCATTATACCCATTGGACGGAGGGGTGGGGAAATTCAGGTCGAACGCCATTTACGCCGATAACAGGTAGCAGGTCATGTGAAGGCATATCGGAACAACGGTCTGACACCATTTCTCCGTTGGGCGGCAATTCAGCTGCTCATCGGGTGTTTCGCATTGCTGATGCCGGCATCGGCGCTGACGACACCGATGCAGCTGGCAGCCCCGTGCTCTCTCGAGCGCACGGAGCGAAATGTCACGACCCCGTTCGGTCCCTGGCGCGAACGGTCGGAACAGCGGCTGACGTATAATCATTACACGCCGTATCTTGCGACCGAATTTCAGTTCAGGCACGCCATTTTCAAGCATGCGTGGGGCGTGAAAACCAGCCGTGACTTCCTCTACCAGGCAGGATTCTCAGGCAGGAACATGAACTCACCCATGAGCTTCAGCGTCGGTCGCATCTGGGGCGGAAATGCCCTGTTCAGGCCGATCGACGGCGGTTCATGGACGTATCCCTGGGGCCGGCGGCTGTCGACGACCCTCGAAGCCGGCAACCTCACGACACCTGATTTGAAGGAGTCGGATGCCAAACCCGGATATTTCGAGGGGCGCCTGAACTACCGGCTGAACGAGCAGGCCCATTTCGCGGTTCTTTCAGAACAGGAGTGGCGGGACCGATACAGCGCCGCGCAGCTCGGATACGTGCTCGACACGCTCAGACTGCTCGGAGAATACCGCTCGAGCGGAGCCACAGACTCCTGGCGCATGGGAATGCAGTATTCCGACGGGAAGCGGGTCGATCTGACCGCCGATTACCGGCTGAACCGGAACGACGACACCAATTCCGGCACCGGTCGGGCAACTGCGGGCATCGAGTCGGGCCAGATGTATTTCGAGGGTTCGCTGGGCGGCCAGTTCTTTTTCGACAAGGAAAAAAGGCCCGACAACTCCTTCTACGAAGGAAATGTAACCTGGGGGAACACCCGCCTCGGAGAAAATTCGGTTGGTCTCGGATACACGGTCGAAACAGGGCCGGCATCTGTCAGCCGGACCATTTCAGGCACGGCTGAACGGGTCGTCACGAAACGGACCAGGATCGGCCTGACGCTTGCCGAGACAAGATTCGAGCAGGGGGACGCGAGCGTCCAGAACGTCGAAAGCCGCCTTCACAGACGCGTCGACTGGGGTTTTTATGAACTCCGGTTTGCGCTGATATCAGGCGGAGCCAGTTCGGATCTTGAAAAGGATATCGCTCTCCGAGCCGGCTACGAATTCTGATGAGAGTGATAATCTGCGCGTAATATAATTTATATTATATGTATGCCGCCCGGCAGCCCCGTGCCGGATCTCGTGAAATTCAAAGTTGAGGGATAATGTTGCCCGCTTTGGTTTCATTGAGTAGACTGGGATGATACAAAATGGTGATGGGCAAATGCAGGGAGGAGGTTCCCTTTGCTTTTCGAGAAGATCCTCAGGATTGAAAAACAGCTGTTTGAAGCGGATCGTATAGCGATTTCCTGTGATATCGGCGATGGCCACTGGGTTGACATGACCTGGGGCGAGCTTTTCGAGATTGTCGGCGAGGTCGGCCGGATCCTGCATGAAAGCGGTGTCCGAAAAGGAGACCGTATTCTCCTCGTCGGAGAAAATCATTACAAGTGGCTTCCGGTATTTCTTGGAATCACCGGTTCCGGCGCGATTGCGGTACCGGTGGATGGTTCAATTGCGGACAAGCGGCTTGCCGGGGTCATTGAAAACTGCAGACCGCGTGTCATCGTGACTTCCAAGAAGTATCAGGATAAAACGGCCGCGCTTGCCGACCAGCTCCAGGCAAAATGCAGCATCGTGAATTTCCATTTCGATCTGGTCAGAGTCTGCGCGGAGAACGATACCGCGCTGGCAACGCCGGTGGTGCCCGAGCCTGAAGATCCTGCGGCAATCATCTACACATCGGGAACCACCGGCCGGCCGAAGGGGACGATTCTGAGCCATCGGGCGTTGTGTGCCTCAATCCGGATCGGCCTGTCGCTCGGGGATCTCAAGCCGAATGACGTGATGCTCGCTCTTCTGCCGTTCACGCATGTCTATGGGCTGGTCGATACCGGCCTTTGCCCGCTTGCGATCGGTTCGAAGATCGTGATGACGGCATCGTATAATCCGATCGAGATTCTCCAGGCGGTTGCGCGGTTCCGGGTCAGCTTCCTGCTCGTTGTGCCGCGCCTTGCCGAGATTTTCGCCATGGCGCTGAGGCAGATGACCCAGCCGCTGCCCATTCCGGACATCACGATGATCATCGGCGGAGCCTCCTGCGATCCGAAGGTGATCGAGGCTCTGCGTTCGCGCGGGATACGGGCTCTTCAGGGGTATGGAATGACCGAGACGGCCGGTGGCATCATTGCCAGTATTGAAGGCCCGGTCGGGGCGGTCGGCAGAGCGTCCGAA
The DNA here is from genome assembly GCA_964597625.1 of uncultured bacterium. Classification (GTDB taxonomy): domain Bacteria; phylum Muiribacteriota; class Ozemobacteria; order Ozemobacterales; family Ozemobacteraceae; genus MWAR01. The sequence continues at coordinate 716 of CAZQYQ010000302.1, read as the reverse complement.
GATATCGCGTTCAAGCTCGAACAGGTGACGAACGGCGTCGGCGAGCTTCTTATCTCTTCGCCGACCCTCTGCAGCGGCATCTTCGGCAGCGAAGAAGAAACAAAAGCCATGTTCACCGGCCCGTTTCTCCGTACCGGTGATCTCTGTGAAATCGATTCCGAAGGCTACGTGCATGTTCGCGGCCGCGTGAAAGACATTATCATTCCTCCCGGCGGGGTCAATGTGTATCCGGACGAGCTTGAAATGAGGCTGGGCCTGCTTCCCTTTGCCGAAGAGTATGTTGTGCTGGGTTTTTCCGAAGGCGGCAGCGAGTATCCGGCGCTTATCGTGAGGCCTTCGAAAGCCATCCTCCAGAGCAAGCCGCCCGCCGAGGTCGCGCCGCAGATCGAAGCCGAAATCCGCCGGCTGACGGCTGACTGGCCGGAGTGGGAGCGGTTCCGGCGCATTCAGGTGGTGGCGACTCCGCTTCCCAGGTCCGCAAGCCAGAAAGTGCAGCGGAACCGGCTCGTCGAGCTGCTGAGCGGCGCTGCACGGCCGGGCGGGGGGGCAGAGGCGCCGAAACCCGTTTCCGACGGGCCGAAAACCGGTCCAAAGCCTCCTGTTGCGCCGGATACCGACATCCAGCATCCGTATGAGGTATTTCAGAAAATCATCGGCCGGTTTCTTCACCTCGAGCCTGGTTCCATCCTGCGGGAACGGCGATTCGACGAGTTTCT
>CAZQYQ010000301.1:0-5485 GCA_964597625.1 uncultured bacterium | reverse complement strand
TTTTTCAGCGTCTCCTTCTTTTTTTTTTCAAGCAGAAGACGGCATACGAGATCAACCGTCACCGGAAACCCGTTGAACCGGTTCATGAAGGTCTGGTGATGCTGGAAGGCGAGCAGGGTGGTGGGGGCGAGCACCGCGACCTGCTTCCCGGCGCAGACCGCTTTGAAAGCCGCGCGCATCGCCACTTCCGTCTTCCCGTAGCCGACATCGCCGCAGATGAGGCGGTCCATCGGCGTTTCCGACTCCATGTCCGCCTTGACCGCGATGATCGCCTTGTCCTGGTCGGGCGTTTCGTTGTGAGGGAACCGCTCTTCCATCTGTGCCTGGAGCTCCCCGTCGGCGGGAAACGCGAAGCCCGGCCCCGAATGGCGTTTTGCATACAGATCAAGCAGTTCGCGGGCGATCAGCTCGACATTTCTCTGTGCCCGCCGCTTCTGCCCTTCCCAGATCTTCGAGTTGAGGCTGTGAACCGCCGGCCTGGCGCCCTCCATGCCGATATATTTCTGGACCTTGTGGACCTGGTCGGTCGGCACGTAGAGCCGGTCCGAACCCGCATACTGCAGCAGAAGATATTCACGGGTCGTGCCCGCCGCGGTCATCGTCTGGATGCCGCGATACTCGGCGATGCCGTGCTCGGAGTGAACGACCAGGTCGCCGGTCACGAGCTGTGAGATGAATGCCTGTGCCTTGTCCGCCGTTGCGTGGCGCTTGACCGAAGGCTTCGCCTGGGTTGGATAGATGTCGTCCTCGCCCATCACGATGATACGCTCGCCACGCGCCATGAATCCGCGCCGGCCGGCGCCTTCGAGAAGCACGACCCGTCCGTAGGCCAGCTGCCACGGGAAGCGCGGGTTGATGAGCGGAACCTTTCTCTCGCCGAGCAGGCCCCGGAGGTTGTGATACCGTTCTGAATCCGTGATGACGAGGGCGATTGCCCAGTTTTCGCGGACCAGCCGTTGAATCTCTTTCAGCAGTGACTCACGCGTCGGGTCGGCGGCGGGCGGAAGCGGCTCCACGTCGAACGCCAGGCCTGCTGGCTCCGGGTGCCGGAACCGGCTGAAAAACGAGGCTTCCCGGGATTTGAGGGAGGCGAGGATGGGCTTCGCATCGTGATAATACGCTTCAGGCGGCAGAAGCGGAGTCAGATCGATCGAAGCGGCATACCGGACCTGTTGATCGGAAATGAAAGCGTCAAGCTCTTCCGCGATCTGGTCAGGATCTTCGAGCAGAATGCGCGCGGTCGGCCAGGCATCCCACAGATACGAGTGGCCCGGCGCAAAAAACGGCATCAGTTCGCGGATGTCCCGGCTGTCGGGGCGGCCGGAAAGTCTTTCCAGCCTGCGCTGCAGGAGTTCCGCGCGGGTTGCATCCATGCCGGCTTCCGCCGTTACGATCGCGGCGACGGCCGATTGGCGCGATTCATTGTCGATCGGGTGTTCGAGTGCCGGCGTCAGAATCGCGCGATCGAGTTTTTCAAGCGTGCGCTGCGTCTCGGGCGAAAAACTTTTCACGCTCTCGAGCTCGTCGCCGAAAAAGTCGAGCCGCACCGGAAGCTCGGAGTGTGGCGAATACACATCGACAAGGCCGCCGCGCACGGCAAACTGGCCGGGATCGGTGACAAGGTTGGAGCGCTCGTATCCGAGCCTGGTCAGCGTGGTCGCGAGCTCGCCGGGCCGGGCCATCTCACCCGGTGCAAGGCGGATCGTCGCATCACGCCAGGCGCGCGGCCCCATGAACCGCTCCGCCGCCGCCGGGACCGGGGCAATCACGACACCGCCGCCCGCCGCTTCCATGGCGAATGCCGCCAGACGGTCCCGTGCTGTTTCTGCATCCACGGCGGTCTGGTCATACACCGAGGCACGGTCGGGAAGAAAAACCGCCACGCGTCTCGAGCGGGTTCCGAGCCAGGTTCGGGTCTCATCCGCAAGCCGCCTGGCGCGCTCGACCGTCGACGTGATGACAAGCGTGACCCGCGGCTGGTGAGCCAGCCAGGCCAGCAGCATTGGGGCCAGAACGCCGGATAAACCGGTGAACGGCCCTGCAGGCGATTTTTCCAGCCCCGAAAAAAGGCTGAGAATCGGTCGCCCTTCCCCGGTTCTGGCTGGTTCACTCATTGTCGGCATGTCTTGATCCCGCGGCTGCTGCCTGTGCTGATCGGAAGAAGGTTTGCACCGGTCCGGACGGGTGTGTATAATACCTGTTGCAGAGCATACGTCATGCCGCGCCGGGCCGTCAAGAAGCCGGCCTTGCGCCGGCACATTCCTGGCAGATCTGTCCGCCATGGGGAAAGGAACCGCCGTGAAACGCACGCCGTCCAATCTGAACGCCTACCTGCTGGTCAATCTGGTGCTTGTCGGGGTGCTTCTGATCGGCATCTGGCGTGGGCAGGCCCCATTCGACACCGTCGTGCGCCTCCCAAGCCTTCTGCTGATCCTCGTCATCCTCACGACGGTTCTCATTTTCAAGGACACGATGTTTCCCCGTGGAGATGCCGATGCCGCATCGTGCGCGAAGAACGGCAACCGCTTTTCGAAGCGGCAGGCGCGCACGGCTGCGCTCAGGACCGCGTTGAATGCGCGCGCGGCCGGAAATGATACGACCCTCCCGGCGGATGCTCTCGGAGCGCTGCTCGGAGTTTCAGGCCAGTCGGGCATGTGCCTCTTCATGCTGGACGAAAGCGGCTCGTTCGCTCAGCTGGCTGCCTGCGGTGCCGTCCCGCCCCAGGTTTCGTCAGCCAGGTTCCTCCTGCAGAACGGGGAGCTGCGCCTGAGACACCCGTCCGGCCTGGGGGACGAGATGCTCTGCCGCTGGGAAACGGCGCCGCGAGCCTGGCGTCACGACTCGACCGTTACCGTGGTGAGCCTGTTTCTCATTCCCTTGAAGATGGAAACCGCTGCCAGAGGTCTGCTGGTAAGCATTCCGAAAGCGGGTGGCCCTTCGCTGCCCCGCATGATTGATCCTGAAATCTGCGCGTTCTTTCTCGAAAGCGCGCTGGCACGCTGGCAGACCTCGATTCATGCCGCCGAGGGACGGGCTCTCGATCCGCGGACGGGCCTCCAGCAGGCGGAGTGCTTCAAAGAGGCCTTCGAAACCGAAGTTGAGCGGTCTGAACGGTATCACCAGAACCTGACGCTGATGCTCGTCGATCTCGCGCCGTGCGATGATCTGCCGACGGCACAGCGTGATGCGCTTCGCCAGATCGTTTCAGCGGCACTCCGGGACTCCCTGCGCCGGCTGGACCAGGCGTTTGTCTGCAGCCGGCCAGGCAGATTCTCCGCACTGCTGACGGAAACGACCAGTGATGTGGCGAATCTCGTCACGGACCGCATCAGGCAGGCTTTTGCGGCCAGAGTCGGTGACCTGCGCAGCCTTCAGCCCCGTCTCACCATCGGAACGGCCAGTTATCCGGCCGATGCGACGCACGGCGAGGGGCTCCGCGAAAAAGCGGATGAAGCCCTGGCCGAAGCGATCAGGTGCGGCAAGCCCGTTGTTGCCTACGAATCCATTCATTCTTGCGCCCCGAACCAGGAAAAAACGGAGTAAAAACCAGACTGCATACGGCAGCGAATCCAGGAGAAGACAGATGAGCGACTCTTGTTGTGTGAACATATCTTTTCAGCTGAACGGCCGGACGGTCGAAGCCGAAGTCGAACCGACAATGACCCTGCTGGAACTCCTCCGCAGAAATTTCATGCTGACCGCCACCAAGGAAGGATGCGGAAAAGGCGAGTGTGGAGCCTGCACCGTGCTGCTGAACGGCGAGCCGGTGAACAGCTGCCTCAAACTTGCCGTCTCCCTCCAGCCTGAAGACCGTGTTGAGTCGCTTGAAGGTCTCGAAAAAGATCCGCTCATGATGACCGTCCAGCAGGCATACGTGGATGCAGGGGCTGTCCAGTGCGGCTTCTGCATTCCCGGCATGGTGATGTCTTCATATTCGCTGCTCAAGCGCGTTTCGCAACCCTCTGAACATCAGATCAAGGAAGCCCTTTCCGGAAACATCTGCCGCTGCACCGGCTACAGAAAAATCGTCGCGGCCGTCAGACAGGCCGGAACCACCGCCAGGAACGGTGCAAAAGGAGGCCGCCCGTGAACAAGAGATCATCAGCGATAAACTATCACCGTCCGGTTGACGCCGCCGCCGCCTGCGCGATCCTTGCCGAAAAACCAGGGGCAGCCGTCGTCGCGGGCGGAACAGATCTGATCGTGAAATGGAAAAACGGCATGCTGCCCTCCCTCACGGACCTGGTGGATCTGAGCGCTCTCAGGCTGTCGCAGATCATTCCCGAAGGCCAGAAGCTGCGCATTGGAAGCGGCTGCACCATGGAACAGGTGCGCAACAATCCTCTTGTGATCGCAAGATTTCCAACGCTGGTTTCAGCGACGAGCCAGGTGGGCGCTCTCCAGATCCGCCATGCGGCCACGATCGGCGGAAACGTGGCGAACGCATCACCGGCGGGCGACTCGATTCCTGCATTGATGAGCCTTGAAGCCGTGGTGATCCTGTGCGGACAGAACAGCCGTCGCAGTGTTCCCATCGTGGATTTCTTCACCGGTCCCGGAAAAACCGTCATGCAGAAAGGCGAATTCATCGAAGCGTTCGAGCTTCCGGATCGCGTCACAAAGGGCTGCTTTATCAAGCTTGGCGAGCGCCTCGCCCATGCCATTTCAAAAGTGTCCCTGGCCCTCTCGACCTGGGATGCCGTCGATGGCAAACGGGCGGTGCGCATCGCCATGGGCGCCGTCGCGCCGAAAGTCATCCGTGCGACGATGGCCGAACAGATTCTCGAGGCCGAGGCGTGGCCGCCCAAGAAGAATATCCTCGAAAAGGCCGTTCAGGCAGCCTTCGATGCTGCCACGCCGATCGATGATGTGCGCTCCATCAAGGGGTATCGGAAAAAGATGGCGGGAGTCCTGCTTGAACGCGCCGTGAAAAGCCTTCCCGACGCCCTCTGACCTCCCTCCCGAAGGAGCACGGCATCCCGCGGGGGCAGCCATTGCCGCTCGGCACCTCTCCGGATGTATCCGCAGATTGCGCAGTGACGCAGATTTTGACGGAAGGTGGGTATTCTGTTCGAAAAGATCTCTGCGATCATCTCCGTGCTTCACGGCCTTTTCATGCGGTTCCTCTGCACCGACTTCGTGCCCGGGATGCTGATCAGCTTTCGAACGGTCGATTTTCTGTGCCTCTGAGTCTCTGTGGTTCGTTGTCCCGGATGATGTGAGAATGGAGGAGTAATGAAATATCTGTCGATCCTGTTGCACCTGTATCAGCCGCCGACGCAGATCGGCTATGTCATCGACGATATCTGCCGCGAATGTTACGAGCCGCTCGTCGACATTTTCACCTGTGAGCTGAAACCGCGTTTTACGCTGAATATCAACTACAGTCTCACCGAACAGCTCGAAGCACGCGGCCACGCCGGTATTCTCGCCGCCCTGCGCGCGGCATCGGAACAGGGCAACATCGAGTATGCCGATTCCGGTG
>CAZQYQ010000300.1:0-5502 GCA_964597625.1 uncultured bacterium | reverse complement strand
TGGCAAAACCACCACCGTCTCCATGCTTGAGGCGATTCTCAAGCAGGCGGGCATCCGGCTCGGGAAGAAGCTGACCGAACATATGATACGCGGGTTGTCCCGTGACCTCCTGAAGCAGATCAACAAGGCCGTAGGCTTTCGCCTGGTCACGAAGTTCGGGAACAAAGGCCTCATCAACCTCGTGAAGGCCGTTCCCCTGCTCGGTGGCGTCATCGGCGGGATGGCCGACCTGGTTTCGACGGACATGGTTGGCGGGACGGCGAAAGCGGCGTTCATTCCGTCCGCGTATTCCTGTTCGTTCGCCTGCTGAATTTTCTGCGACGCGTACCGACCCACACCCCTGGCTGGCGTGAAATCCCAGCCGGGGGTGCGTTCTATTCGAGCGATGCTTTCAAGCGTTCGGCAGCGTTCACGAGTTCCAGCTCCTTGAGAACCCTGACCATGATCTCGTCGATTCAAAGTTCATCCGGCAGAGATTTGTTTCTTGCATCCTCCTCGCCGAATCTCAGAACATGTACATTTTTTCCAGGCTCGTCCGCAAGTGCCTGGGGAACACAGGAAAAGGGCATAATTATATTGTCAATGTAATATATGAAAGGTGATTAAAAGCGGGCGGTCCCGAATGGGCCGCCCGCGGTTTGTATAGATACCGTGGCGGAGTTCAGAGATACTTTTCGAAACGAACCCGTACGCCGGCCTTTTTGGACGCTTCCTGCACCAGGAACATCGCCGAGCCGGCCCGTGTGATGGCCTGGGGGTTGGAGATGGTGATCGGTCGGGCCTCGCCCGGGAATGTCACCTGCCATTTGCCGGCCTCCCCCGTGATCGTTCCTGTGGGGGTTTGATTCCTCTCGAGAAGGATGACGGGGTTGACTGGCTTTGCAACGGGTGCTGCCGCTGGATTGGAGCTTGCACTCACGGGTGTATGACCAGCCGTTCTGATGGAAGGTGACGGCTTTTCCTCGATTTTCGGCGGCGGGAAGGCCACGCCCTCGTCGATGAGCTCGAGCAGAGCCCATCCGAAGGGTTTGCTGGTGGCAGGGGTTGCCTGGAGCGTGTCGGAATACATCCAGATAGTCGTGGCGCTCTTTTGATACGGCGGCTGGCCTTTCATGATCTTGATGTTCCGATAACCGTCCAGGGTGACGGATTCGGCCCCCGAATGGCGACCGATACGAACGAAGAAGGCCTTTCCCTCATTGCGTTTGGCGAGAATCGGCTCAATACTTCGAGGGTAGCTCAAACCGCCGAGAATTTCCTGATCCTCCTTGAACCTGGCGCGGTAGAACCCCCAGACGGCCTCGAACAAAGCTTCGAGCGTGATCGGCTGATGGAACCGCGTCTCGCTTGGTGACGGTGACAGGGTGAGCCTGCCGGAAAAAACCGAGCCGGGGCGAATGACCTCCAGGATCTGGTATGGGCCCTTTCCTTGTTCCATGGCCGTTGCACCGGCCTGTTTCCGCTTTTTCCAATTCATGGCGTATCCAATGCTCGATTCGACCTGGAGCGGCTCGAGATCCCCAATCTTGAGCATGGTAAAGGGGTCAGAGGTATAGGTGCCGTGAAGCAACTCTTGTTCCAGGATACTGCCTTTTGGTGTGGATACTCTCGGGCTTTGGCCGGCAATCCGGTTGAGATACGCCGTCCGGAGCGAGCCTTTGAGCGATGATCCGGGAATGAGGGGGCGATTCGTGTAAGCCTCAAACGAGGTTCTGGCCAATGTAAACTTGTTTATCACCTCCCGATCGGTCGGCCCGTTTCCGGAACCGAAAAAGGAGGTGCGATACTGTTTGACGAGATCCCTGCTGATGCCGACCGGGCGCCCCTTCAGCCGGCCCGCGTGCGAGCCGATGAACCGATATATTTCGGACAGTTTACCATCCATACAGACCTTTGCGAACCTCTCCCGCGTTTCTCCGTCGAGGAGGGAGATGAACATGAGCGGGTCGAAGGCCACCAGGGTGTCGACACTTCCTTCGGGAATCACGAACTCGGTCGGTTCATACACCTGATCGCACCCGATATGAATCGGGGAAAGAACGTGCAGGCGGATATTGAGATGGGTGGTTCGCAGTTCAGGCATTGGCGACCTCCATTTGGACCGGTATATAAAGGCTGAAGCCCTGGCCGACGGTCCGGGGCTCGATGCTCGAGAGGCCGCGAAGGGCTTTCCCGACCCAAGGGCGCGAACAGTCATGCTTTGGGAGGGGGTAGACCGCGGCTTCGTCGGCCATCAGGCAGGGGTTTTTGAATGGATGCGGGGAAACGGCGAGCTCATCGCCATGTCGGCCGTACCGGACGAACGGGGTGAACCAGGGGTGTTCATCCGTCGGAGCGGGAGCGGACGGACCGAGACAGTATGCGGCATTCGGGGTCGGCGAGCCGAGTAGCCCAAGGTCGATGGGTGAGAGATCGATGACCTCGAACTTCCCGAGGCCGGTTGACGCATCACGACCGAAGCCAAGGGTGCCGATGCGGGTCATGGCGACCCTGAGGGCATCCGCGGAGAGACCGTCGTCGAGGCCGAAGACGCAGGAAAGCTGAATCCGCGGCAAGTAGTAGGTTTCATTGCTCATGAAGGGGGCGAATCCACCCTCTCCGGTAGCGCCGGTGAGCCGGTTGATCGAGTTGTGCCAATGCTCGGCATTGCGCAAGAGACGAGCATCGGCCGTTCGGAGCCGTTTCTTCGTCTCGATCGGGAGAAGGGTTTCATACTGTCGAAGAACCTCCTCGTCATCCAGGAACGAGGCTTTTTCCAGATGTGCCGCGGGCTGGTCGGGTGAGGTCAGGAACCAGGTCTTTTTCTTGAGTTCCTTGAGCCGGCCTTTTTTATGGGTTTTATCCGCCGGTTGTTCGGGAAAAAGCCGCTGGAAAGGGAGAGCGGGGCGTTTCAGAACGAGTCGTGGTGCCCCCGGCTTTCCGAGGTCGATGGCCGCCGAAGAGGCGATCAGGAAGGGCGTTTGATCGTAGTCAGCGAGAAGGTCGTCCAGGGATTTTCCGAACAGGGAGGGATCCCGGGCGATCTGCCAGCAGAGCTGCCCGAATATCGTGTCGCCCTTGAGCGTCGTTCCAAAGCCCGATGTCGGCCGAATGGTGCAGATCAGGGTCTTCATGAGACCTCCCGCGCTCAAAGCGCTTTGATGGCGTCGAACTTCTCCATGTAATCCGAACCGTCGAGCCGGAGTTCAGCAAAGCGGATCCGGCCGTAGCCGCGACTTCCGCTCCCGCCGATCGCGTCGAGCTCCAGGAGCTTGAGGCCGGTCACGAGATTCTGGAAGAAGGTTTCATCCTCGTCGGTCAGGATCTTGAACGTGACGCAGAAACGGAACTCGGCGCCGGCAGGAACGCGCTCTGTCACACGCGGATTCTGCGCAACACCCTTGATCCGGTCGATGCTGTTTTCCGACTTCTCCTCCGTGAATGACCAGGCGTTGTCCTGGGCCTTCTTTTTCCAGGCTTCATCGAGATGGCAATCAGAGAAAGAGGCACGTGAGGGTCCGAACGGGCTCCCTTCTTTCTGGTCGGAGCCGCTGCAGCCGAATGTCGCAAGGATGGCCTTGGCAGCTCGAGCGAGAACCTGGGTATCCTTCACGGCTTCATACGTTTTCAGCGACACCAGGCCCCCGTTGCTTTGGGGATGCGAAGCCAGACCGCTTGCCAGTTCGAGAAGAGAGCGGGTTTTTCCTTTGAGCGATGAACCCGGGATATAGGGCTCATAGGTGTGGGGATGCCGGATGACCGGGTTGTCGGTGCCTCCGATGTGCATCGCATCATTCCCGGCGCCGATATGCAAACCGCTCTTCAGAACGATTTTTCCCTCGAGCTTTTTGATGGCTTTGAGTTTGAGTTCCATGGTTTACCGACCTCCTCGTGTTGCTTGCTGGCGGGCTTCACGCTGGCGATTTTCCCGTTCCTTGTCGAAAAACTTGTAATACCCCATGAACGCCTCGAACAGGGTGTGGAAAACCTTGAAATCATCGAGATCATTGAGTTGTTTCAGCGAGATACCGATGAAATCCTTGAACTCGGGAGAGATGAGGTCCCGGGCCTTGGCATAGGCGACTTTGGCGTTCAACATCTTGAGATATGGAAGAGACCGGTCGAACTCCTCCCTCTGCTTTTCTTCGGGTAACTCCTTGAGGCGACTTTCGAAGGTCAGAACATCGTCGAAGAAGCGCCTCAACTGGGTCGATTTGTTGAGCTTGTCGGTTGCTTCTCTCGAAACGGCTTGTGCGATTTTCTCCGCAGTGTCGGAAAACAGGTCGGGGTTTACGAATTTTTTCGCCTTGTCTTTCCAGAATTTGATTTCCTGCATAGAACCTCCTTCCAGGTTGTACGTTCAGCGATGTTGATAGAGAACCTGCCAGAGCGGGATATTCATGGCGCCACCAAAGGTGCCGAGCCAGTCGGCCGCCTTCAGCACTTCCTTGATGGCTTCGTCCCGCTCATCCCGGGTGCCGAGCTTCGAAACGTTCCGAACGACCGCGTATTTGAATTTGGCCCGCCAGGAAAGGCTTTCGAGGTCGCCTGCGGTCAGTGGAAACTCGCCAGACCGTAAAAGAGTTTCCTGCTGCGCCAGTTCAGAAAATTTCGTGAACCGGTAGAGCATGCCCGAGGAAAGCCACCGCTTTGCGAGCCATGTTTCGAGAAGGTCGCGAATCTCCTGCAGCTTGGCGAACTTGGACCAGGTGACGGTTCGGTCGAAAAGCGTGATCCGGTCTCGGTCGGCATTCTTCGAGGCATGAACGCCCTCCTCGGCCTTGTCCGCCATCGCGCGGATCGAATCGCCGGGCTTGTGGACGCTGATTCCCGCTGACAACGTCACTTCCGGGTTGTTGCCGACGAAGCGGCGGAATTCCCGGGCGAGGGTTGGGGCGAATTCGACGATCCGGTTCCATGGGCCGATGACGAAAAGATCGTCACCGCCGGAAAAAACCGTGTAGATGTTCCTAAATCGCGTATCCGTGTGCATCAGCCAAGGAAGATAGCCGGCGAAGAAAAAGTCCAGCTGTCGGCTGAGGGTCGCGGTACGGGAAACGGTCATCCGTTCGGGCGGAAGCGCGCTTCCGAAGATCAGACCGAGGTTGTCCACGTCCGCTTTCAAAACGCCCAGGGCTTCGATGCCCTCGCATTTTCCGGGCTTTCCCTCGATGGGCGACAATGCGCCCTTGGCGATATGGGCGAAGGATTTCACCGCTCGTTCTTTCATCATGTCGATCAATTCGAGCCGCTTTTCTTCGGACCCCCTGCCGCACAGATAGCGGTCGTCGTGCTGATCCGCCTCTTCGAAGCGAGGTACGTGGCCGTTGATGAAACGGTGTGTGATCGGCTTGGCGAAGTTGCCGTCGGCGGGGATTTCGAGATCCCAGTAGTGGTACAGGTGACCTGCCCGGGCAAGATCGCCGAGACGGCCGGAAACGTCGAATCCGAGCTGGAAGCGGCCATAAATCGGGCATTTCAGCCTGTCCCCGTGGAGATCCGCTTCGGCGGAGGTCACGGCAA
>CAZQYQ010000299.1:0-5514 GCA_964597625.1 uncultured bacterium | reverse complement strand
TCGGCCATCGCTTCGAGCAGAGCCGACTGGGTTTTCGCGGTGGCCCGGTTGATTTCATCGGCCAGCACAAGGTTGGTGAACAGCGGACCCTGCTCGAAAACGAATTTCCTGTGGCCGGCTTCGTCCTCCTGGATCAGCTTGGTGCCGACGATGTCGGCCGGCATCAGGTCTGGAGTGAACTGAATGCGCCGGAACCCCTGCTGAAGAACGGAAGCGACCGTCCGGACCAGCATCGTCTTGCCAAGCCCGGGAACGCCCTCCAGAAGGACGTGTCCACCCGCGAACAGAGCGGTAAGAACCTGCTCCACGACGGCCTCGTTTCCGACGATGAAACGGCCGATCTCGCGCCGGAGCTTTTCGAGAGGCACGGACGGCCGCACCGGTGTTGTCCGAACAGGTTGAGTCGTTTCATTCTTCATGTTCTATTTCTCCCGATGTCTCTTCCGTCATCACGCGTACGGATCCGAGCATCCGCTCCATGAGAGGCTTATACAGCTCATCCTTTGCGGTCGGCAACCGGCACTGCGCAAGAATGAACCTTCCCTTGGGAAAGACGAACCAGTCGACCTGCGACAACACCTGATCCTCCCCACGCAGACGCCATACGAGCTGCCGGCACTCGAACGTTCCGAGCTGCTGCCTGAACGGGCCGCGTCGAGACTCGAACTGAACGCCGGGTATTTCCATCATCGCCTTGGTGCGATGCTCGATATAGGCGTCAACAACCTCGTCCGGCGGCTCGTTGCCCGGGCCCGCAAACAGATCAATACGTTCATGAAAGGGGCCCGTGAGGGTCATGGCCGACCACCCCTGCTGCGGAGCTTCGGCGTGTTCTGCACTCCAGCCCCGTGGAAGATCGATTCCGATGCTGGAAGACGCCGGCTGCGTGAATGTCATCGCCGGAACGCGGAGGGGGTAGCGGTCGGGACCGAGATGGGTTCGGAACTGAGCTGCGGATATGCCCAGGCTCGAGACGACGAAGAGGAGCGAAATCACCGATGCGACGCGCACCAGTGCGGGGTGCTCGATCAGCCGGGCCAGCACCACGCCGGCCAGCGCGCCGCCCGCAAGACCGCCAAGATGGGCATTGTTGTCGATTCCCTTTTCGACGGCTCCGATCGCCAGGTTCACAATCAGAATGAACATCAGCGTCGAAAACTGACCCTGCCGCGACAAGGCTTTGGCTCTGGGGCCGCCGAACAGTTCGAGCGATATCGACGCGCCGAGCAGGCCGATAACCGCCGCGGATGCGCCCACCGAAAGACCGGTTTGCGACCATGCCGTCGCAATGCCGCCGCAGATGCCGCCAAACAGGTAAACACCAAAAAACAGCGGCCATCCGACCAGCGTTTCAACCGGCGGGCCGAAGTATTTCAGCGCGAGCAGGTTCATGAACAGATGCAGCCAGCCCATGTGCAAAAACTGGTAGGTGACGAGCCGGAACCATTCCCCCTGGTGAACCAGGAAGCCGCTGTTCGCCCCGAACCGCACCATATCCATCAGGTCGTCCTGGTCGGCGACGTACAGATACAGGATGAAAACGCCGAAAAGCAGTTTCATCATCTGGCCGGTGGCGCGTTCGACGAGCGCCGGGGGCTCGATCACACGCGAACTTTCTCCAACGAGTTTCAGAAAGGCTTCGCGATGCTCCGTGCGGATCTGAACGAGCCTGGGCACAAGGCGCTGCACGAAAAAATCGCGCTGCTCCATCAGATCTCCCAGCCGCTGCCGCATCCAGGGAATCCAGCTGTCCGGCAGTTCCTCCTGACCTTCCCGCAGCGCCGATTCGAGCAACTCCCTGCCGTGATCGACATTGCCTGCATAGAAGGCGGCGATGCCGCGCCAGTAAAGCCGCAGCGCGGGCGGCAGCGCATCGACGGCGGCCGTTTCCGCCCCGAGCATTGCCTCAAACTCGTCATGCCAGCCCATCATGGCATAAAACATCAGCCTGCAGATGACGACATTCGACGCCTGGTCGGGCGTCAGAACCGGAACGAGCCGCTCCAGCGCCATCTGCGCCGCCATGGCCTCTTCGTGACGTCCCGTCTCGAGAAGCGCCCGAACGATATAGATCATCTCTTCGAACGGATAGCCGGACCAGTCGCGACCCGGTTCCACCAGGATCTCGAGCAGTGTTTCGAACCGGCGCAGATTGAAAAGCGCGATTCCGATGAACACCCTCGTGGTGCCGTCGAATGGCTCGCCGCGCGGAATCAGCAAGCGCATGCGGTCGATCGCTTCGTCAGGCCGTTCCTTCATGCCCGTCAGCGCGACCGAAACATCGTGAAGATGTGTGTTCAGATCGCTCCAGGCCAGCCATGATTTCCACCGTGCCAGCGGTTCGATCTCGTCAAACCGCTGCTCGGAAACCAGACCTTCGATGCGCCGCTGAATCAGCATCGGCATACCGACCAGTATAAAAATACCGGTACCAGCGGCCGCCACCCCCCAGAAACCAGCCAGATCGCGGCCGAGCAGGAAGATCATGAACGACGCAAGAACGCCCAGCTGGGCGATGTATCCGGAGAACGTCCGAAAGCCGCGCCGTCCCAGCGAAAACATCATGAAGCCGACGTTCGCCAGAAAGATATACAAAATCAGTCGATAGGCCATTTCCATAGGCGTTTCAGAGTATCACAAGCCCCGATGCCGGTGAAAAAAATAGTAATTTGTATTTGAAAAAAGAATTTGTTATGATCATGGCATTGTTGCGTACACCAAATTTTAGCAACAAATCGAGGATACGATGAAACAAAAACTTCTGGTCTTTTTCGCGTTGGCGTCAATGGTTGCTTCGATCGGCTGTTTCGGCGACAGCAGTGGTTCGGACAGCAGCGGCGGGAGCAACGGAACCGCCACGATTCAGGGAAACATCACGGATACGGCCGGTACTCTCATTAATAGTGCCCAGCTGACGACCGGCGACGTGACGACGACGTCAAATGCCGGAGCCTTTACGCTGGCAAACGTCGCCATTCCTTCCGATGGAACGATCAAGATCACGATCAGCCGGAACGGAAGCCTGACGACGTATGCGTTCGAGCCGGTTACGAATGGCCAGACGCTTGTCGCGACGTACACGCTTAAAACCGTTGCCGCCGGCAGCATCAACAATTTGAATATGGCGGCCCCGGCAACGGCTCAGGATAACGGCAGGCTTGACACCAAAGTCGCGAAAGTCGAACTGGCCGCCAACAGCATTCTTGATGCTTCCGGAAACCCGGTTGCCAACGCCGCTGTCACCGTTGTTAATCAGGTGCCTGGCGATGCCGGATACACGGATACCTTCCCCGGATTTTTCGCGGGAGTCCGCACGAACGGCACGACGACACCTTTCGAAAGCTATGGGTTCGTCAGTGTCGATCTCGGTTCGGGCAACAGGCTCGATCCGTCCAAACCGGCAACCCTGACGATTCCGATCGCCGCCGGGAATACGCCACTCGACGCGACGATTCCGCTCTGGTCGTATGCTCCGACAACCGGCACGTGGGTCGAAGAAGGCGTTGCCACAAGAAAAGTCCTGGGCGATGGAAGTGTCGTCTATGTCGGCCAGGTCACGCATTTTTCCACCTACAACCTCGACAGGCCGTTTACCGGCGGCAGTTTCGTCGTGAACGTGGCAAGCGGCTCTCTGGTCGTCTCAGGCGCCAAGATAACGATGACCTCCACCTGGAGCAACAACAGCCAGAGCGGTGTCTGGAAGGACATCAAATACACCGACGCTTCAGGCAAGGCCACATTCTCGGTTCCTGCAGGCAAGCTTGATATCACAGCTGAGAAAGACGGAAAAACCGCTCAGGGCTATATGTTTGAGCTTGTCGGTTCCAACGCAAGCGCGACGATTGACATAAACAATCCGTTCCATCACGGTTTCAGCGTGCGATAAATCCGACGGCCCCCGGCGAAAGCCGGGGGTTTTCTTTTTTTCCGGCGCTTTTCCTTCTGAATACTCCCCTCCCGAACGTTCCAGAGGGAGGCGAGCGCACGGAAACAGAATGGTGGTAGGATCAAGAGAGAGCCTGCGATTACGGGAACGGGGGATATTATATGATTAAATATATCATTTCGCAAAAGAGATGCGAAGCCGCCGGACGGCTGCCGTTGATTTGCGTGCTGGCGGTATTTCTGGCAGTGTCGGCAGGTGCGGGAGCTCTCGAAATGACGGCGGGGAGAATTGCGGCATTTCAGCGGGATGTACTGCGCACCCTGACGGAGCTGATGCCCGAAGCGACCGATGCCGGGCCTGACGGCCTTTCCATCGAACTGCACAACAGAACGGTCAGGAATGTTCCCATCCGCTACCTGCGCGCCACGATCGACGGGATCGACAAAAAGCTCCGTGAAAGCATCGCCCAGGGTTCAGTCACCTTCGATGAACTGAGCAACGTGCGTTCCGTCGATATTGAGGCTGATATCGATGCGAACGATGCCCGGAGCTTTATCAGCGGGGAACTGGCTCGCCAGAGCGAAGCGCACAGGGCTTTGACCGGCCTTCAGATCACCTTCGGCGCAGGCTCGGTCACGGTGGCAGGCATGGTGGATTTCTCAAAAATACCCGGAAACCCGCTTTCATTCATCAATCTCGGTCCCGCCCCCTTCAGGGCCGACGCGACCGTCAGAATGGAAGGCGACCGGCTCGTCATTGGTATCTCGAACGCCACCCTAAACAATGTTCCATTCGTTCCACCACTCAGCACGCAGCTTCTCGAATGGCTGAACCCGCTAATGGATTTCTCGGCGCTCTCCCACGAAGCGGGTCTGACGAAGATCGACATCAGCCCGTCGGGAATTTCACTTCGCGGCTTTCTCTTTTCGCGCTGATTTCGCCGTCTTTGGTCCCGTCTTTGATTCCGTCTTTGCTTTTGTTTTCGTCTTCGACTCGGCGAGTTCGATGCCGGTTTTGTCTTCGCGCATCCTGATGCGGCCGTCAACGACACGGCCATCATCCGTTGTAAAACCGCTGAGCGCCTTCGTGGCCTTGCCGGCGATCAGCGCATCGATCGCTTCCTGCGGCAGCGTGACTCCCTGGAATTCTTTCCAGACAACGTAGTTGCACCCCTCGCGAAACCGGTCGCAGCCGAAACCGCGCTTCCCCTCGATGATGTTCCCCTTTCCGCACGCCGGGCAGGTGCCGAATGTCGGCCGGGGCGGCCGGAGATCCTCGCGCCGCACAGCCTCGAAACGGCCGGTCTTCACGGAGTCCACGGTATCACGCACGAACGCCGTGATATCCGTCATGAACTGCTTCGCATCGGCTTTCCCGCGGGCAACATCCGTGAGGCGTTTTTCCCATGACCCGGTCAGTTCCGGGCTTGCGACCTGCGGGGCCACGAGCGAAATGAGCTGAATGCCTTTCGTGGTCGGATTCAGCTTTTTTTTATCGCGCTGCATATATCCGACCCGGATCAGCTTCTCGATCGTCTCGGCTCGGGTCGCGGGCGTGCCAAGGCCGCAATCCTTCATCGCCTGGCGCAGGTCGTCGTCCGTGCAGAAGCGGCAGTAGGTGCGGCAGAA
>CAZQYQ010000298.1:0-5521 GCA_964597625.1 uncultured bacterium | reverse complement strand
CTTCGAGGCCGTGAAAGCTCAGCTTCTTGAAGGCATCAAGCAATACGAAATCGAAGTCACTGAGGAAAACATCTCCGAGGCCAAAAAGATGGCAACCGAGCTGAACAAGCTCTCGACCGTCATCAACAAGGTCAAGACCGACAAGGTGCGCGAAGTGTCCGCGCCAATCGACGTATTCAAAGCCCAGGTCGGTGATCTGATCGACATCTGCCAGCAAGGGCGAGAAAAGATTCTCTCTCAGGTGAAGGTGTTCGAAGACCAGGTGCGGGTGAAGTGCAAGGCGCTTCTGGGCATCGAACTGGAGAATCAGTTGAACGAGCGCGGCATCAGGCCTGAATTCCGAACTGCCGTCATCGATGACTTGGCTGTTCTGTCCGCGCTCACGAAAAGCGGAGCGCTCACGAAGTCTGCGAAAGAAGGTGTTGCCCAAAAAGTTTCCGAGCTCAGGGGTATGCAGGACAAGGTTGACATGCGCCTCTTGCAGCTCGAAAACGCCGGTCTGAAAGCAGGGCTGAAATCTCCGCTTCGCAAAGAACATGTGGAGGCCTTCCTGACAGCTCCTGATGACCAATATGAAGCTCAGCTTTCCCGGCTCATCAGCATCGAGATTTCGCGTCAGACCGAGACCGAAACAAGGATCAAAGCGGAGCAGGAAAAGCCCATGGTTGCTCCGCTGCCCCCCGTGGCACCCCCTGTCGTTCCGCCGCCGCTGCCCTGCCCACCGCTTCCCACGGTGGCCGTTGTCTGGAATCAGGATCGGCTCCATCAGATGCGCCAAGGCGTCGGGGACGAAGTGTTCTTCCAGATGTTCAAGATCGTATACCAACCCATATCTGATCAAGCCATCCGGGAAGCGATCGCGAACAACGCCGGGTTCAATCTCGGAGCCGCCATCGAATGGGCGAAAGGAAGAGACTGATGCTTAGACCAATCACCGTTGATGTCGGAAGTCGGTTTGCAGCTCTGATCATCGGAACCGCCGGAATCGGCAAAACCTCGCTGCTGAGGACGCTGATGGGGCAGGAGTTCGACGTTGCTCAGAACGCCTGGACTCAGGTTGGGAATCCCATCGGGCGGGTTTGTGTCCTGTCTGCAGAATCCGGCCTCCTCTGCGTGCGGGATCTCGTCCAGGGCGGGTATGTGGAAGGGTTCGAAATTGGCTCCCTGGTCGATTTCAAAGAGGCCTTATCAACCCTTTCACTTCCGGAATACCGGGAAAAATACCAGTGGCTTTTTATCGACTCGCTAACGGAAATCGCGTCGAGATGCGTCGAAGCGATGAAAGCGAAATACCCGGACAAAAAAGACTCATATCCGATGTGGGGCGAATACACCGACACCATGACCAGCCTCATCAAAGCATTTCGTGACATGACCTGTTACAACGTTGTCTTCCTGTGCCTCGACGACGTGGAAAAGGACGAGCTTAACAGAAGATATATCGGTCCGGATATCTCAGGCTCTGGGCTCAAACAGCGTCTACCCAGCTATTTTGACGAGGTGCTCTACCTCGTCCAGCTCACGAACGAACAGGGCATCCCGTATCGGGCATTTCTCTGTCAGCCATCGGACAAATACAAGGCAAAAGACCGCTCCGGCAGACTCGGACAGATCGAAATGCCGAGCATCCGGAATATCCACCAAAAAATCATAGGAGGAAACTGACCATGGCCGTTCTCAATCAGAATCTCAGCAACTACAGCACCCAGGATTTCGAGCCGATCCCGCCCGGCGAATACGACTTCGAAATCAACGACACCGATGTCGTCGATACGAAGACAGGAAAGCGCATGGTTAAGGTCTCGTGCCGAGTCATCGGACCTACCCATGCAGGCCGAATCGTGTTCGAAAACTTCGTTCTTGCAAACGACATCGCCATGTCCAGACTCAAGACGTTGGCAACAATGTGCGGCCACCCAAGACCCGACTACATTCAGGACACCCAGGAGCTCCATGGACTCAGGTTCCGAGGTAACGTCGGAATCAGAGAAAGCGAGGGCTACGCACCCCAGAACCAGATCAAGTCGTTCAAGAAGATCCCTGCTCCTCCATCTGCCGGTACCGCCCCGGCGGCAGTTCCGCAAATTCCGCAGCCCGCGGCTTCGTTTCCTTCGGTTCCTCCGGCGCCTTCTCTTCCGCCAATGATGCCTCCGAAGGCTGCGATGCAACCGCCGCTTGCGGCACCTCCGACACAGCCGGCCGCTCCCAAGCCGTCGGCGCCCTGGGTGAAGTGAGGTAAAGAATCGTGGAACTCAGGCCATACCAGCAGGAAGCCATCGATATCATATTGGCCGATCTGGAAACGCAACAGTTCGAGCTTTTGCAGGCTCCCACCGGCGCGGGGAAGACGATCATGTTTTCCAAGCTGGTCGAGAGGCTTCTGAAGGCTTTCGAAATGCGCGTGTTGATTCTCGCTCACCGCGAGATTCTCATCTCTCAGACGGTCAAGCGGATGCGCGAGGTATGGCCTGAGGTTCCCGTTTCCATGGCGTGCGCCTCGGCTGGGGAGGTCGATTTCTCTCAGCCCGTCGTAGTCGGATCGATCCAAACGGTGGCGAAGCGAATCAACGAGCTCCCCATGTTCCATCTGGTCATCATCGACGAGGCGCACCGCCTGCAACCTCGTGGCAACATCGGATCTGAAGGTGAAATCGTCACGCAGGACAGCAGCTACAATCTCGTGCTCGAGCGTCTTCTGTCATATCTACATACTATGCGGGTTCTCGGTGTGACGGCGACACCGTTCAGGCTTGGCCATGGTTACATCTACGGCAATAAATGCAAGCCTGGTCGGCTGAACTGGTTTCCCGGGCTTACCTATCAGATCACCATGAAGACCCTGATCGATACCGGCGCACTCGTGCCGTTCGGCGGTGTCGTTGCCGACGACCTGACCAAGGATCTCGGTTTCGTCCGCAGAAACACTGGTGGAGACTTCAACGAGCGGCAGCTCTCGGAAGTTATGAGCCGAACCATTCATCTCGATGCCGCGGTGGAGGCATATGAAGCCTACGGCGAAGGCAGGAAACACGGTGTTGCCTTTTGCGTGGACATTGACCATGCCGAGGCACTCGAGGAACGATTCTCCGCCGCTGGGATCCCGTGCGCGGCAGTCCATTCCGAGATGCTCCACGATCGGCGCCGATGGATTCTATCCGAGTTCGAAGCCGGCAGAATCAACATGCTTTTGAATGTCGGAATCCTCATCGAGGGATGGGACAGCCCGCAGGTCGATCTGATCATGCCCTGCCGTCCAACTCTGGCGCCGGCGCTGTTTATCCAAATGCTTGGCCGAGGCCTGCGGACGCACCCAGGGAAAACCGATTGCAAACTCATCGATCTGGCCGGCAACTACGATCGGCACGGACATCCCGACTCCCCCACGGTAAAGATTCCAAAGAACCGTGACAACGATGACGGATTCGACGAATACGACGACGTTCCACTTCCGTCAGAACGAATGTGCGAGGAATGCGAAACCGTCGTGACAACGCGGGCATGGGTTTGTCCAAAGTGCGGCCACCTGCTCATTCCTCAATCCGATATCCCGACGCTTAGGCAGCTCAAGCACGACGGCACTGTTTCGATCACCGACGAGATGGCTGAAATCATCGAATGCAAGATTCGTGAATATCGATCAAAAGCCGGCAACGACATGATCCAGTGCTGCATCACCGTTGCGCCGGACAAGCGCAAATGTCTCGAAGACATCCTCATCTATCCGGACTTTTCAGGAAAAGGGGCGCTGCGATGGCGCTCTTGGTGGCAGACGACCATTCGGACCATTCCGCCAAGGTCGAACCAGGAGGCCCTTGAACGAGAATGGTCGCTTCCTAAATTCGCGACCATCAGGAAGGACGGAAGTTACTGGAGGATCGGAACATGGATACACGCATAAATTACAGTATTGCAGATGATATCTATGAGGCTGTCGCGAAAGAGAACAAGCCCAGAAATTATCTCGGAATGTCTGAGGTAGGCAACCCGTGTGACCGCTTTCTCTGGTTTAAGTTCCGGAGATTTTCAAGGGTCCCGATGGAGAACAGGATATACCTGCTTTTCCGGTTCGGCGACAAAGCAGAGGAGCTTGTCTGTACCTATCTTCGAGCCGCCGGATACAAACTCGAAAGCGCCTGGCCGGATCCCCAGGCAGCCTATTCCGCCCTCGGGGGCATTCTCCACGGTCATTCAGACGGCATCATTTACATCCCGGAAGGAAAAGCCCTCCTCGAGGTCAAATCGGCAAATAGAAAGCGATTTCAATCGTTCAAGCTCGGCGGAGTTCGGGCCACGGACGAAAAATATTACTGGCAATGTCAGCTCTACATGGGCTTCGGCGGCCTTGATCGAGCCTTGTTCGTCATTTTGAATAAGGACGACAGCAGCATCTATACAGAGATTGTCCCATTCAACAAGGCTGATTTCGAATGGCAGGTGGCCAGGGTCAGGAATATCTGCACCTCGCCGATCTGGCCGGAGGCAAAAGATCTTCCCGAATGCGGAAAATGTGATTTCAGACTCCATTGCAAAACGACAGAGGCGATCCAGACCGAGCACAACTGCATGACATGCAGCTTCCTCGATGTCCGGATCGGAAACGAAGCAACATTGCATTGTCGGCACCAGGCTCATTCGCTCCAGATTCACCACTCCGAGATGAGCTGTCACGAATATTCATGGCTTGGAACGTGCCCATTCTGAAATGAATCCTATACTCAAATCGGCCTTGGAATATCTCGATCTCGGGTTGAGCATCATTCCACTCAGGCCTCACGACAAAAAGCCGCTCATTCCGTGGCAGGAATATCAAACCCGAATTGCCACGGAAGAGGAGGCCTTTGCTTGGTTTGATAACCATCCGGAGAGAAATATCGGCATCGTCTGTGGCGCCGTTTCCGGTGATCTGGTCGTTGTCGACGTGGACGGCCCGGAAGGTCTTGCCTGGGCAAAAGAGCGCGTGCCTTTGACGACGGTCTTCACGAAGACCCCCAAAAACGAATTCACGTATCACATGTTTTTCCGTGGGAAAGGATTTCGGAACAAGGTTGCCCTCCATCAACAAGTGGACATTCGCGCAGAAGGCGGATACGTGGTCGCGCCGCCAAGCATCCATCCAAACGGTGGAAAATACGAACTCACGATTCTCGATGGCTCCGAAGGCTGGAAGGAGCTTGCACCGTTCTCGCTTTCAACCGACACGCACGTCGGCCTCGATCTCAGCTCGATAAAAACATCACCGACGGCCGAACCCAAGACAGAGGGCGCGAGAAATCAGACGTTGGCCCAACTTGTCGGGAAATGGTGCGCGAAGGGAAACGACATCGATGACATCCTTCTACTATCCCAGGCGTGGAACTCCAGATGCTCGCCGCCGCTTCCGGAAAAAGAACTGCTCAGGACCGTCGAAAGCATCGTCAGCACTCCCGCAATCAAAGTAAACGCGGAAGACAGGAAGTGGGCAGTCAAGTCAGTGTTTTTCCCTCCTGTCCGCGACCGTTCCACTATCCCAGACACCGTAACG
>CAZQYQ010000297.1:0-5539 GCA_964597625.1 uncultured bacterium | reverse complement strand
TGCTGCACTGTGCGATCCGCCCCGAGCACATCGAGAAACTCGTCATGCTCGCGGCTCCCGTGAATTTCCACGACGACGGGCCGCTCTCCGCCTGGGCACGCAAGGACGCCTTCGACGTCGACACGCTCGTCGATGTCCTCGGCCATGCGGACTGCTCGATGCTCCAGTCTTCGTTTCAGCTGATCAAACCCTTTTCCGGATATCAGAAATGGAAAAATGTCTTCGAGAACAGCCTCGATGCGAAGGCGGCTGAAAGCATTGTCGCGCTCGAGTCATGGCTCAACGACAACGTGAATGTCCCAGGCGAAGCGTATCGCGGCTACGTGAAACTCTGCTATCACGACAACGCCATCCGCAACCGGCGCTTCGAGTTTGACGGCGTTCAGATCGATCTCGAAAACCTTTCGATTCCCATGATGAACGTCATGGCTTCGAAAGACCATATTGTTCCGATCGAATCCTCCCGCTGCCTGTCGCAGCTTGTCGCAGGCACGGTGACCGACATCGTCATCGAGGCGGGCCATATCGGTGTCGTCATGGGCCGCAAGGCCCGCGGCATGTTCGATGCCGTTGCACAATTTCACCGTCAGAGCTGACTCAACCAGTTCATTCCGCGTTCAAACATCGGAACCGGTTCCACCAGGAGCCGGTTCCTTTTCTTCAACTCGATTTCGCACGAGATCAGCCGTCCAGAAGATGACGTTCCGCGGGGCCTCGGAATCGAGGGAGGAACACCGTTCTCCGCCTCTCGTATATATCTATTGATGTATATATAATTTTATGAATATCAGAGGCGCAAGACGAGACTCGCGGATTTCAAACGAGACCAATTTTTCATTTCACGCATCCGAAAACTTGCGATATGGTCTGTTTATCAGATATGATCAGACTTCTTAAAATGATACTTGATATGATCACATCGCTCCAGAGGGCATCATGAGGCTGTGGAATAGATTTTGTTATATACTCTTTGTGTTAATTTCTTTCTGTCACCCCGGAACGGTCTTTTCAGCCGGGTTCATGGTTCGGGAACACAGCACTTCCGGTCTCTCCACTGCTTTTGCGGGCGTCCACACGGGCAGCCATGATCTTGCCGACATGTATTTCAATCCCGCCTCCCTCGGGCTGCACAATCCCGGAGAAGCAGCCATTTGCGTTCTTCAGCTCAACCCCACCGTGCGATTCACCCTGAAAAGTTCGACAACGGCTGTCGGAGGTGCCATCGGCGGCTCTCCCGGCGGCGAAGACGCCGCACCGACCGCGACGATTCCAGCCATATACGCCTCCCTCGCGGAAAAACGAGGCTGGCGGTTCGGCCTCGCCGTCAACGCTCCCTGGGGTCTGAAGACGAATTATCCTCCGGGCTGGGTCGGACGGTACCATGCAATCGATTCTGAAATGACGTCCCTCACGGTCATGCCTGTCGCCGCCCGGAAGCTCGACTCGAAATGGCACTTTGGAGCCGGTCTGAATATCCAGACCATCGAGGCAAAACTCAATAACGCCGTCGATTACGGTTCCATCGGGGCGGCCGGGGGAGTCCCCGGGGCAGCTCCGACAGCACAGGACGGAACAGCCGAGGTGAATGGCGACGCGCGGGATGTCGGCTTCGTTCTCTGCCTCATCTGCGACATTTCAACGAAAGAACGCGTCGGCTTTTCCTATCGTTCGGCCGTCAGACACACCCTGAAGGGCGATGGCTCCTTCACCTTCGACCCAAGCGGCATGGCGGCGGCGCTCAACGGAGTCACGGGAATGTTCGGGAATACCGGCGCCCGTGCGGATATCACCACACCCGAAGTGTTTGGAATCGGCTACAGCCACACCTGCGGGGCCTCATGGACCGTGATGCTCGATGCCGCAAAAACCTTCTGGCACCGCTACGGAGGCTTGACCGTGGTTTTCGACAATCCTGCTCAGCCCGACGCCGTAACGGCGGAAGACTGGTTCGATGTCTGGTATACATCGCTGGGTGCCGTGTATCGCGCCAGCCCGAGGCTTTCCTGGCGCTTCGGCATCGCACGCGATCGCTCCCCTGTCCCCGAGAACCGTCGAACGCCCAGAATTCCAGGTTCCGACAGCAGGCAGTTCGCCATCGGCGCAGAATACCGTTCCACAGATCGCATGACGCTTTCCGCTGGATTCATGCGCATCTTCTATGCCGACGCCCCGATCGATCTCAGAGCGGGTGAGCCGGGAAATCTTCTCCGGGGAAGCCTCTCGGGCAATTTCGCGACCGGTTTTGACATCTACGGCATCCAGGCTTCGTATACCTGGTAGTCCCCAGCCGTCAACCCAAGGAATGTCCCGCTCATCATAGATATTATGGCTTTATATCATCCACCTGGTCTTTCGGCGGATACCAGCAGAGGACATCCTCGATCGCAGGTTTTTTCGGGCAGGGAGGGGTTGCCGCAGGCCAGCCGACGGGAATCACGGCGCCAAGGTGCCAGGGCGTTTCAATGCGCAGCAGCCGTTCAAGCGGATTTTCGGCAACCAGCGGTCCGCTCATCCAGCAGCAGCCCAACCCGACCGCGTGCAGACCCAGCAATAATGCATGAACCGCCCCGCCGAACGCCTGAATTTCGGCAAGTCCTTCGAGAGCCCGGTTGTTTTCACCGGTCGGTAATCTCGATTCAAAACTTCGATACGCGCCGAACAGCACGACAGGCGCGTGGTCAAAAAAGGTAAACCTCTTCGAATAATCCCGGAACGTCGCTGCCGGTCTGTCATCAAGCTGCCGGACGATATCATCGATGCGGCGCGACACATCCTGGCTCATCGACTGGAGAAGCAGACGGTCCGAAACCGCAATGAATTTGAAGCAGTAGCGGTTTGTCGGAGTCGGCGAGAACCGGACCGCATCCATGACACGGGCAATGATCGCCGGATCAACCGGGTCCGGGCGGAACTGGCGAACACTGCGCCGCGCCTCAAGCAATTCAGAAAACCGCCCGAATGTCCCTTCCATATCACTCACCTGAACGACTCCTGTGTTGATCGCTGTTTCTCAAGTTTTCGGATCTCAGAATCACGCTTGTTCAGATAATTCCGCAGATCGCCGTTCCGTTTGATCAGAATATCCATCATCTTGTATGCCTCAGCCCTGTGCTTGCTGTTCGGGTAATACCGGACAATGCGTTCAAAGGCTTCATACGCCGGAAAATCGTATTGCCAGTTGATCATGAGGTTGGCCTGAAAGTAGAAAAGCCGGTCACCGTAAACAAACCCGACGATGCCCAGGATAATGAAGAGAATCAGAATCTGCTTGAAGAACATATCGCAACCTCCGTGTGAATCGGCTTTTGCATCCCTGCATCAAACAGCCGGCCGTACCTCATACCGGTCAGACGGGGAAATGGGCAGAGGAACCACGTTCGATTCACGCTTGCGCCGCGCCGCCTGGCCCGTCGGAATGCCCAAGGTCGGGATACAAAGAACAACGGCATTGATCAGGCTCACCTGAATTTTCAGGGAATGCTTTTCCTTCAGCTCCTCGATCTTGCGCGTCTGCTCAATGTCGAGGTCTTTCACCATCTTGTCGATCTCCTCTTCCTTCTGGAAGAAATAAAGATGAAAACAGACGTTCTCGCGCTTTTTCTGCAGCTCGCGTTTCTGGTCCTCAAGATAGGCCTGGACTTTTTCGAGCTCCTGACGGAAAGCCTCTGCAGATTCGGTCTGAAGCTCATGGATGCTCCCTTCAAGGGAAGCTTCCAGAGTCCTGCATGCCTGGAGATACAAACGAACAAGATCCTCACCGGATTCCTGGACCGGAAGCGCCGGATCAGCCTGTTCGCTGAATCGCTCCATATCGATTCCGGTGAGGCCTTCCTTCAATGATATTTCATGCCTTGCGGGGTCTGCAAGAGCAGAGAAAAGCAGCTCCTTGCGCTGTTCGCAGAGAACACTCACGCGGAAATGAAACAGAACCTGCTGCCGGTAATGAGCCTTGCAGCCGCTTATGACCCGGAACTCGCCGGGCTGCCCGGAGGAACTCGGAAGTTCGGGGGCTGCCGAACTGAAAAGCCGGCTGACTTTGGGAATTTCCACCAGTCTGTCGACAATCTTGCGCAGCAGGAAAGAGCCAGGGCAGATCAACTCCAGATCGCGACGGCGTTCCGCCATTTCGCGGTCGAAGGTGAAATACAGATGCTCGTATCCGTTGAAGAATGCCCGTTCAGACTCGGGAATGACGGCACTCCACACGCCGTCGGCAGCCTGCGTCCGGGAGATGCCCACCCTGTCCATGAATGAAAAGACAAGAGTCTGGATTTTACTCATTTCCATTGAAAATGTCCTCCTGGGCGCTGGTTATGTCCTGATGGGTCTTGAGTGCTTTTTCAAGTTTGTTGCCGAGATTCTGGAACTTGCGTTTCATCGCTTCCTGGTTCGGCGACATCGTAACGATGTCAATGATGATCTGCTCGAGCGTCTTCTTGGAATGCATATTGCCAAGGATCATTTCGAGTTCGCCGATGATCAGCCGGAACATGTTGATCTTCTTGTCCAGCAGCTCGAGAACATACGATTCGATCGTGTCACTGGCGCTGAGATTGATGATATGAACATCCTCGGTCTGCCCAAGGCGATGGATACGACCGATTCTCTGTTCGATGCGCATCGGGTTCCAAGGCAGATCGTAGTTTACCAGCACTTTGCAGAACTGCAGGTTGCGGCCTTCACCGCCGGATTCCGTCGAGATGAGAATCTGGTTTTTGTTCCGGAACGATTCGATGCAGGCTTCTTTCTCCGTCTGAGACAGTTGTCCATTGAAGACGGAAACCGAATAGCCGCGTTCGCGGAGCAGGTCCGTGAGATAATCCTGCGTGCCGCGGAACTGGGTGAAAATGATCAGTTTATCGTTGAGATTCCCCAGCAGCTCCAGAAGAACTTCCGTTTTTCTGGACATGCCGACGTTATTGGCAAGATCGAGAAGCCGTTTGAGAGAATCATCGAAATCATCTTTGTAGAAATTGCTGGAAATCATCTTCGTCAGAGCGCGTTTGAGCGCCTGAGTCGAGCTTCCCATCAGTTTCTGAAGGAGAATCAGCGTGAGCCGGTTGATGCCGCGCGGATTGTTGTGCGTCGGCAGCGTGAAATAGCGCCGGCGGATGAAGTCGGTCAGCTCGCCGTACAGCTTTGCCTCATCAGGCTTCAGAGTGATCGCCTGGGTATGCACGAACCGCTGCGGAAACTTGATCATCGTGTCGCTTCGGCGATGACGGATCATGATTTCGGAAAGCATGGCCCGCAGCTTGACCGAGTTTTTCGGAATGCGCTTGTCGCGCTCGGTCAGGAAGTCGCCCTTGAATTTCTGCAGCGTCGAAAGATGCCCCGGTTTCAAGATCGTGATCAAGTTGAAAAGTTCTATAAGATCATTTTGAATCGGCGTAGCAGTAAGCATCAGCAAATATTTTGTCTTGATCGAATTGACGAATTTCCAATTCTGGGTTTTTTTGTTTTTCAGTTTATGCGCTTTGTCGATGATCAGCAGATCATAATTCACCTTCTGCACCGATTCCTGGTTTTTTTGGCTTTT
>CAZQYQ010000296.1:0-5553 GCA_964597625.1 uncultured bacterium | reverse complement strand
ATCCTGGCAGCAGGCATGAACACGAACCGCCAAGCCTCTTAAATCAAGGTCGAGAACCGGAGTCGCCCGTGCAACGCCCTCAAGAAGGCTACCGGAGAGTGCGGCAAGAAGTAGCTCCGCCGGATTGAAGATATCTTCCCGGCCGGTTTGCAGATCGTGATGTCGAGCTGCTCTGCGAGTTTCTGCAGTGCCGACCAGCGCTGATCGGACCAGAGGGCGCGACCGAGCAGATTCGGATTTCCCGGCGGATTCGGGCCGATGCCGATCAGGGTCATGGGGAATGACCGCTTGCGGCGGGCCTTCTGCATCAGTTCCCAGCCGAGGTATGAATAGGGGCACGTGAAGTCGAAATAGAAGGTCAGCGGTTCAGCTACCACCGGCGCTGTCCCTCCTGATGTCAATAGAATGTCCTGAAACCCGGGTAAAAAAGAATGGGCACTACAGGATTTGAACCTGTGACCCCCGCCGTGTGAAGGCGATGCTCTTCCACTGAGCCAAGTGCCCACGCACAGGTATCATACCACGCTTGCCCGCAGAATGCAACACAGGGGGCAGATGCGCGGGAAATGATTCATTTCGCCGGCCTGGTGACGGCGATGACGGCCTTCCCCGGGTTCAGCCAGAATGAAGCGGCGCGCTGAACATCCCTGCCGCTCACATGGCGGAGCGCTTCCGGGTAGGAGGTCACGAATCCGTAGCCGGCTCCCAGAGCTTCAAACCATGCATAGAAGTGAGACTGGCGCAGGCAGGCCGCAAGATCAAGGGCGAACTGCCCGGTGAGATAGGAGACCGCGCGTTCAAGCTCGCTGGAGTCAGGGCCGTTCGTGGCCAGGTCTGCAATCTCGGCGCTGACCATCTCGATCACGCGGTCGACGGCCGCGGGATCCGTTCCAATCACGGTGCAGAGAGGGCCGCCGTCCATCCGGGTCGGGAAAAGCGCATGCACGGCGTACGCCAGCGACGCTTCGTTCCGGACCTTACAGAACAGGCGGGCCGACATGCCACCGCCGAGCACGGCGTTCAGCACTTTCATCGCCGGATAATCCGGGTGGTCAAAACGCGGACCGAGCCAGCCGAGACAAACCATGGCCTGCTGCCTGTCACGGTGATCTTCAACCCTCTGAGCCTTTTCAGGGGCCGTCGGCGGAACAAGGGGGAGGGGATTCGATGCCGCCGGTTTGAGCGGCTGAATGCCGCCAAACAAATCGCCGGAAAGCCTGAGTGCCTCGTCTTGAACGATATCTCCAACAATAGATAAGACCATTCCATCGGGCCTGAACGAGGCGGCATGAAACGCCGCGAGTCCATCCGGGGTCAGCTTCTGAAGCGATTCGGGAGTCCCGAGCGGATACCGGCCATAGGGATGCCGGTTGAACAGATGCGCCTGAAACAGCCGCCAGGTGTTCTCGAACATATCGTCATCAACGGCCTTCAGGCGCCCCAGGACCTTCTGACGCTCAATTTCAAAGGCATCAGCCGGAAACGTCGGATACCGTGCCGTTTCTGACATGATCGCAAGCGCGTGGGCAAAGGTTCGCGACGGCGCACTCAGACAAAGGCGCATCATATCGGGGTCAGCGGAAGGATCAAGCTCGGCGCCGAGCCGTTCGAGTTCCCAGAGGAGCTGTTGCCCGTCATGGCGTCTGGTGCCTTTCAGAAGCATTTCGGACATGAGATTTCCGGTTCCGCCGGCATGGGATGGTTCGTGCCTGATGCCTGCTTCCGCCGTCAACGTCGCGCCGACCAGGCCGATCCCGGGCAGTCTGCGATGAATGACTCTCAGACCGTTTTCCAGCCGCCAGGCATTCACGTCAGGCTGTGATCCGCCAACGGTGCTTTTTCCGGGGGCATTCGCCGGGAACGGTTTCGAGCGGGGTTTCGGGCCTGCAAGGGTTGTCATGTCCGCTTCCGTGGAAAGATACTGGTTTGCAAGTTCCTGGAGCCGCGCGGGAGTCAGGCTGCGCAACCGGTGCAGATAGGTCAGTTCGTTATCGAGCGAATCATGGACCAGGGCATTCCCGAGAATATCGGTCTGCCCCTCGTTCGTCTCCGCTCCCCGCATATAAAGCGTTTCGAGAAAGTCCATCGCTTTCAGGACTTCATTCTGCGGAATCGGCTCCCGGCAGAGGCGCGCGATCTCATGCGTGATTCCTTCACGTACGGAGGCTTCATCCAGAGGGTCGAACTCTGAGCGGATGAGAAAAATGCCGTCTTCGCCGAGAGAAAGCTGCCCTGCGGAGATGGATGTCACGATCCCGCGCTGTTCCTTGAGCGAGGCGGAGAGCCTGCTGCTGCGGCCCTGACCGAGAATGACGCCGAGCAGTTCAAGCCCCGTGGCGTCATCGCGCCGGGCCTGTGAAACCGTTCGCCACGCGGCCTGGAGATAACCGCGTCGCACGTCCATCGATCGGCGGATCTGGGTGCCGGGCTCGGGGCGTGGCGGCAGCGATGTTGTGGACTGTTGGGGAGCCGGCGCGGACCAGTCGCCATACAGCGCCTCGATGCGCGTAATCACTTCGGCGGCATCCACGTCGCCCGCAACCAGGATAAACATGTTGCCGGGGACATACCATCTGTGGAAAAAACCGGCCAGCATGTCCCGGGTTATCCCGGAAGCGATATTTTCCCGTGGGCCGAGTGTCGGCCTGCCATACGGGTGTTCCGGATACAGTCCGGACATCATCGCGTCCCACAAGACTCTGTGCGGATTATCAGACGACCTCTTGATCTCTTCGACGATGACGGATCGCTCGGCATCGACAGCCGATGGTTCGAGAGTCGATCGCCTGACCACGTCCGCGTGAATCTCAAGGGCCTCGCGCAGATGGTTCTTCTCGGCGCTTATATAATAGTGAGTATAATCAAGCGAGGTTCCTGCGTTGGTGCGGCCACCAAATCCTTCGATCTCCCGGGCGATCGCCCCGATGCCCCTGGTCGGGGTGCCTTTGAAAAGGGTGTGTTCGAGGAAATGGGCGATGCCGCTGTCGGCGGCGGTTTCATGCCTGCTGCCGACGTTGACCCAGACATCAGATACGAAGAGAGGAGCCGTATGGTGTTCCCGGACGATCACGGTCAGACCGTTGGGGAGCATTTTTTTGTGAAGAGGCTCCCATCGGAAGCCTGAAGAAAAACTGTTCATGCTGGTTTCGTTCATGTTCACGGTGCGGCGATCGGAAGGAACGGAAACGGATGGGCTGTTCCCAGCTTCGCTTCCACTCGTTCCAGGATGTTCAATGGTCTTCCGTATAACAGCTTCGGGCGGCCTTCCACGGTGACCTCGGAAAAGTTGGTGAAATCGATTAAACAGGCGCTGCGCAACTTCTCATCCCCGTACACGAGCGCACCCTTGTGTATAACCATTGATATATCTCTAGGCGTCAATGCCATGAAACTTTCAAACGGATCATCGTGCGTATCGTCAAAAACGAGAAGATTGGCCATCTTTCCGGGAGCGATGCTTCCGACCTGCTTTTCGACTCTGAAGAGTTCGGCGGCTGTTTTCGTCACCATGCGGACCAGGTCGCGCGGGGTGAGGCGATTCTCGAACTGTTCAACGGACCATTTCCTCATCAGGCGGAGATCTTCAAGAATGTTCATCGAACCCCGGACAGCTCCGTCCGTACCGATGGTCATCCGTATTCCCAGGTCCAGGGCTTTCTTGATGGGGGGAATCGTGCCGAACCGGTGCTGGAGAGACTCGGGGCAGAACACCAGGGACGCGTTCGATGCGGCAATCAGTTCGAGATCCGCATCACTGAGGCTGATGCCGTTCACGAGGATGGTATTCGAGCCGAGCGCGCCCAGGCGCTTGAGCGATTCGAGTTCTTCCCGTATCTCCTGCGTGAATCCTTCCCCGCAATGGATGATGAAGGGGAGAATTCCCCGAGCCAGTCTGGCTTCTTCCGCCGGGCCCTGGCCCCACGTCGGGGCGATCGAAGAAGCGGAATGGGCAAGATAATAATGTTCCAGCAGGCTTACCAGTCCGCTGCCCATGTAGGTCGAGTTCACTTCATGCGGAAAGTGATCGACAATGAGCCCGACCCCGGAAAGAACGTTTCTGAACATGCCAAGCCCATATAAATCGGTAATGGAAAGGGTCTGCCTCGCCCGATGCTGTTCGGAAGCCTGGAAATCGTCTTCCCATTCGTTCCAGCTCTGGTATGTGCGGTTGCCGAAACAGGGCCAGAACGTGTCATAGAGGTGGTCATGAGCGTTGATGAGAGCCGGAAAAACAATGCGGCCGGATAAATCGATCGTGGTTTCGAGCGGTTTATCCGGTTTTTCATCCGGCGGGAGGATCGCTGCAATCGTGTCCTGGAAAAGAACAATCCGCCCCGGAACGACAGTCTCATCCGGGGTGAGAATACGGCAGTTGTCTAAAAGTCTGTACATTATATACTGTTAATCATATTCAATGCGAACGTGCCGGGCATATCGTGCTGTATCTCGCGATACGCTTCCGCCCATGTTTTGCCGGTGAAGGCCATCGTGATGAAATGCTTTCCGATCTGGTCGAGATAATTCAGCAGGGCGACCCGCTCAAAGTCAGGTCGGAACGAACGAACGCAGGCAAAACTTTTGTAAAATGTTTCGTGATCGTGTAACCCGAGAGCCATGATGGTGTGTTCGAAATGCATCACGAAATCGCTGCGCGAATGCAGATCCATCGGCAGAATCTGGCTTCCGAGAAGGGTACCGACCATCTCTCCCCGGAATTCGAGGGGAATGGCGAACACGAGGAACCCGGCGTAACAGATATTAACGAAAGGCACCTTCCGCCGGAGAAGCCGTTCTTCAACATTCTGGTAAGACCTTTTGCACCGCTGACGACCACGGTCCGTGCCTCGGATCATGCTGCACGGACCATAAAAATAATCGGTTTTCACGACGGTTTCGCCGGTTGTGGAGCGCAGCGAAAGGGGCACGCCGTAGAAGCTCTCGAACTTTTTGAGCAACGCAGGTATTTGTCCGGTGGCGAACGTCACCGTCTGATTTACGTTGAGATCCCTCGTGTGTGTCGACATGCGCTTCTCCCGGCTTCAGCCGTCAATGTTCTGATGGCAGATACGTGCGGCGCACCTCACGAATGAGCCTTCCTCTCTGCATTGCCAATTCCCTGGCTGCCGCCATGCTCGTGATGTTCCTCTCGCGGGCTGTTCGCAGAATGGGATTCATGGCAGAACAGGATCTGCTCGAAATCATCGTGCGACATTCGCTCGAGAACATTCATCATCATGCCTCCGCCGCCGAACGTTCCAGGTGGGCTCCCTGCCAGAGGCTTATCGCGAGGAGAAGGGAGTTCAGCTTGGTCGCATTGTCGTCTGCCCGAGAAGTCAGTACCATCGGGCATTTGGCGCCGTAAATCAGCCCACCCATCGGGGCATGCGCAAAATACTGGAGAGACTTGTAGAAGACGTTTCCCGTCTCTATGCGCGGGACCACGAACAGATCGGCATTTCCCTGGATCCGCCCTTTGTATTTCTTGATGCGGCAGGATTCCGGGCTGCATGCCAGGTCAAAGGAAATCGGCCCATCGACGATCGTCTCTTCACG
>CAZQYQ010000295.1:0-5563 GCA_964597625.1 uncultured bacterium | reverse complement strand
AACGGTTCGATGGCGTCGTGTATGGCTTTCTGCCGCCGACGCGTCCGGATTATGACGCCTTCCGCGATGTCTTCCGCAAACTCGGAGGCATGGCATGAACGCCTTCACTCCCCGCATGAAAGGGTATCTGATCCTGCTCCTCTCGCTCTTCATCTTCACGATGTGGGGCGTGAACATGCTCAGCCTTTCCCAGATCGAAATCGACACCCCTGATCCGTCCGGCACCCCCAAGTCCGTCGGCGGAGGCGGCTCGACGCGCGTCATCGAGATCCGTCCCCGGCCTTTCCTTTACTTCTACTTTTATGAACTCGGTTATGGATTGTATATGACCGACACGATTCCCTCTGATCCATCTGGAACGCTTCTGATGATCGAGCCGCCGGAACGCCTTCCGTCTGCATTCCTGAAGCAGCTTGCCGGATGGCTCGGACGGGGCGGCAATCTGCTGATTCTCGTGTCGAAAATCCATCCGATCCTGACCCAGGCCGGGGTCGAACCCCGGACATCGAAGGTGGCGAACCCGCTCTCGCGCCTGTTTCTCACCTACGGCTGGCTGAATGATGCCCGCATGATCGAGGCAGGAGAGACCGGCTGGATGCCGCAACCCGGCAGGTCCTTTCTGCGGCCTTATATTCCACGTGTTCCCGACATCGAACCCCTCCTGATGTCAGGGTGGGGAAGCGGCCGGCTGTGCATTGCAGCCTCTTCCGAGCTGACCGGCCCGTCGGGGCTCCGGAAAAGCGACAATCTCATTCTGCTGACCCGGCTCGCGGAACGCCTTTCCCCGAACAGGCATCTCTTCTTTTTCGATTCCGAGCCCGGGCGAAGGCTTCGCGCCACCGTTCGCAGCACCGGTGGCGGAGGCGGAGCGGTTCCGGTCGGGAAGAAAAAAATTCCCTATCTTTCCCTCTGGAGCCTGATGAAGGCCAATGCCGTCAGCTGGGCGCTGCTTCAGCTGCTCATTGGCCTCGGTGTCTTCGGCATCTCGATCGCGCGCCGATTCGGCCCGGTCCGGCCGGTTCCCTCAGACGAGCTGCCGAAGCCCTCCTTCATCGGTGGTATCGCCCGGCTGCTGAGGATGCAGAAAATCAATTATTACGCGGCCGGCCGCGAGCTTTCTCATTTTTTGCCCGCGGCGATGCGTCGCTTCGGGCTTCCGGCCGATACTCCCCCGGCAACGCTGGTTGAAACGCTGAAAAGCATCAGGCCTGATCTCGGAGAAAAGCTCGAAGGGGCTTTGAACGGACTTCAGGGCTTCCGTGACGGACGGTTTGACCAGGACGACACGAAACTTCTGCGATATCTGCAGGCACTCGCTCTGATACGAAAGGAACTGCGCATCCATGGCTGATTTCTCAAAGGTCCAACAGCTGTTCGCAACGCTCCGGAAAGAGCTTCAGAAAGTCATCGTCGGCCAGGATCAGGTCATCGATCTGATTCTTACGGCTCTCCTCGTTCGCGGCCATGTGCTGCTCGAAGGGGTCCCCGGAACAGCGAAGACCTTGACGGTGAAAGCGATTTCGAAGCTGATGGGGCTGTCCTTCCAGCGGATCCAGATGACGCCCGATCTGATGCCGTCGGATGTTATCGGAACGACGGTCTTCGACGCGCGGACCGGAACCTTTCAGG
The DNA here is from genome assembly GCA_964597625.1 of uncultured bacterium. Lineage (GTDB taxonomy): Bacteria > Muiribacteriota > Ozemobacteria > Ozemobacterales > Ozemobacteraceae > MWAR01. The sequence continues at coordinate 3,934 of CAZQYQ010000295.1, read as the reverse complement.
TTCACAAGGGGCCCATCTTCTGCGATCTCGTGCTGGTCGACGAAATCAACCGCGCGCCGGCGAAAACGCAGTCGGCGCTGCTCGAATGCATGGAAGAGCGGCAGGTGACGATCGAAGGCACCCGGTTTCCTCTCCCACGTGTCTTCATGGTCCTGGCGACGCAGAATCCGCTTGAATACGAAGGCACGTATCCGCTTCCCGAAGCCCAGCTTGACCGTTTCCTGTTCAAGGTCCTCATCGATTATCCGGCTGCCGCGGCCGAAACGACGATTCTGGAGCGGTATGAAAACGGCTTCAGGGCCGACCGGCTTGAAGAGGCCGGTCTGCAGGCCGTGACGAACTCCGACGAACTGATCGCCTGCCAGGAGTCGCTCAGGCAGGTGCAGACGAAACAGCCGATCATGGAGTACATCACGTCGATCGTAAGGCTGACGCGCACCTGGGGAGACCTGCTGGTCGGAGGCGGCATTCGCGCCGATATCGCTCTGTTCCTCGCGAGCAAGGCGAAAGCCCTCATGGAAGGCCGGGAGTTCGTCACGCCCGATGATGTGAAGGCAATGACGGCGCCGGTCCTGCGTCACAGGATCATTCTCAAGCCCGAGGCCGAGATCGAGGGCGCCACTCCTGATCAGATTCTGCAGGCCGTTCTGGCCCAGGTGAAAGTGCCCCGATGAATCCCGGACTGGTGACGACGCGGGTCGTGCTGCTGCTGTTGTGCGGCACGCTTCCGCTCATGGTCGCCGGCTCTCATACAATAGCCATTGCTATTATTATCGTCTGGAATCTGTTCATCCTGCTGCTCATTCTGGCGGATCACCGGCTCTCGCCGGCGGCCACGCTGATTCAGGTCCACCGAATCGTCGCGAACAAGCTGTCGATCGGCGAAGCAAACGACGTCGTGCTGCGGGTGGAGAACCATTCATTTCAGCAGCTCGATGTGACGCTTCTCGACTCGCCTCCGGATGCGTTCGGCGCATCGCGCGAACCGCTTTCCGTGACGGTCGCGCCGCGAACCCGCATCGACGTGAAATACCGCGTCACCCCGCCGCAGCGCGGCAGATACCTGTTCGGACCGGTTACGGTGCGTTTCAGAGGCAGGCTCGAACTGATCGTGAGGCAGCGCGATATTCCGTGCGCCATGTCGGTGGATGTGTATCCGAACATCAAGAATGTAGCCCGGTTCGAACTTCGCGTCCGGCGGAGCCACCTTGTCGAAACCGGTCTCAAGAGCGAGCGCAGGCGCGGAAATGGAACGGATTTTGAAAGTCTGCGCGAGTATGTGCGTGGAGACGAGTTCAGGCGCGTCGACTGGAAGGCCACCGCCCGGCGTAACCGGATGATTTCACGGGAATACCAGTCTGAAGTGAACCAGTCGGTGCTTGTCATGCTCGACTGCGGGCGGACGATGGGCGTCAAACTCCCCCGGGGAACGATGCTCGACGCAACGGTGGATGCCGCGCTGCTGCTTGTCCAGCGCGTCCTGCGCAGCGGAGACAACGCAGGTCTGCTTGCGTTTTCAGACCGCGCGATGCGGTTCATTCCTCCGGCAAAAGGGAAGCGGCAGCTCCATCTGATCATGTCGCAGCTCGCTGTGGTTCAACCCGAGCGTGCCGAATCGGATTACGGCGTTGCCTTCCGATATCTGATGACCCGTCGGATCAAGCGTTCGCTGCTGATCATCCTGACCGATCTCACGACCGGCGAAGCGGCAGAGCGGCTTCGAAAAGAGGTTCCGGCCGTTCTGAGGAAGCACCTGGCCGTCGTCGTGTCGATTTACCATCCGAGTCTCGCCGAACGCGTGGAAAACGGCCCGGAAACGATGGATCAGGCCTGGGAAGGGCTCGTCGCCCGGGAGATTCTCGGCCGCGTACGATCGGCGCACAGGGATCTCGAGATGCTCGGGGTGGGAACGCTGATGCTGCCGCCCGAAAAGCTGTGTACGTCTCTTCTTGCCAGTTATCTGCGTTTGAAGTTACGCTCGAAGCTCTGAGCCAGCGCCGGCCAGGTCAGATACAGGACTGTCGCCAGGAAAACGAGTGCCGCGACCAGGTATTTCGCCGGAATCGGCAGGGGTGCCGGAGTCACCCATGTTTCGATGAGCGCGGCGATGACAAGCATAGGAATGGCGCCGACGACAAGCATGGCGGCCTCTTTCCCTTCGTGGGCAACCCAGTCGTATCGCGAGTGCGATCCCGGATCGATCAGCGAGTAGCCGAGAATCAGACCGGCGCCGCCGGCGATGAAGACGCAGATGAGTTCAATCGCACCGTGCGGCAGAATGAGCGACCAGAAGACGAGCGAATGGCCGGCCTCGTGATACACCGACGCCAGTCCGCCCAGCAGCAGTCCATTATAGATAAGTATATATATTGTTCCGATCCCGAGGAAAAATCCGTAGGCGAAGGCCCGGAACGAGACGCCGATATTGTTCGTCAGGATGAACATGGAAATCTGCGCCCGCGACTCCTGGCTCATGTCGCGGCCTGCGCGGCCGTCGGCCAGGTCCCGGGAGATGGACGAACGCATGCTCTCCGGAATCACGAGATCGATCAGCTTCGAGTCTGAACCGACGCACAAAAATCCGATGATCGTTGAAAACAGGAAAACAAGAAATGCGGTGATGATGAAATGCTGCCGCGCCAGAACGAGCGCGGGAAACTTCCGCGGAAGAAACGACAGGGCGCCGAGCAGAGATGACTCACGGGGCCTGTAAATATGCGTGTAGGCCCTGGCGATCAACCGGTTGAGATACCTCTGCTGCCGTTCGTCACCCATTGCGCGGGCGCGGCCGAGATCACCCAGCGCCTCCTGATACAGAGCCCCGAGTTCAATCAGCCGGCCGGGATCAATACTTCCTGATATATGTCCGTCGACATGGTTGAGAATCTCTTCCAGTCGCTGCCATCGTTCCGTATCCATCAGCGCGAATCCTCGACGAAGCCATGGTTCATTCAACGGTCCCGTGGACGGTGCAGGTGATTTTGCCATCTTTCAGAATTTCGCCGGAGGATGAATAGGCACACCCGGCATCGGGCTTGCTGAGCTTTGTTTTCAGATATTTCCCGTCGACCATTCGATCTTCTGTTGTTTCATCGATGGTACTGATCATCACCGGATTATCCATATTATACATCTCGATCGCGCCGAGCAGAACCCGCATATTCGCGTAACAGGCCTTCTCGCGGGCATTCGCCCTTGTGCTGTTCCATCTCCAGGCATGCGAGATTTCCTCGATGATGAAGCAGAGAACGAGAAGAATACCGATAACGCCGACCGGTTTCAGCAGGGATGAAAAGCAGGAGCTTCCCTTCTCGTCGGGAAGCGCGACCCGAAGATGCCGTTCTTCGTCGAACTCCTCGATCGGGAACTCGAATCCGCACTGCCGGCAGAATCTCTGCCCCTCGGCACCCTGGGCACCGCAGACTCCGCAAATTTTGTCCTGCCTCTGACTCTCATTCATCGCTGCAGCAAGTATAGTCGGTTGCTTTCCTAAAGTCGATCGCCGGAACACGAGGTTCCGGCGATCTATTGAAAAGCTATCCATCTTGGATAGCATCAGCGGGGAATGAACCCCGGTACCTCTACTGTATGTTCCTCATCCTCGAATTGTCAATACGCTCCGGGGTCTTTCCTCTGATCTCGTCAAAGGGTTCTTCCAGACCGCTTATCCGATCGCACCATCGGGAACGGAATGTGATAAAATGACAGCTGCCAGGGAGGGTACACCTATGAAATCGACCAGCAGATTCGCGTTCCGTCTTTTCGTTGCGGCTGTTTTTGTTCTGTCGATGCCCTTTGCGGGAGTTGCCGCAAGGCACTACGTCATACCGACGTGGTACGGCTATGGGACGCTCACCCCGAACGCCGGAGTGATCGCGCCATATATTATTGCTGCAAATATAAACCCTGAAGGGCTCTTGTCTTTTTTCAAAAA
>CAZQYQ010000294.1:0-5567 GCA_964597625.1 uncultured bacterium | reverse complement strand
GTCCGAACCACGCACGCCCGCCTGCCGACCCTGAAATCTCCCCACATGTCGCTTTGTTCGCTGTCTTCAATCAGAGGCACATTGTGCGCCTGTGTCGACCGGCAGAACCACCGGATTTCCGGATTCTGGTACGAGCCGGTCCCCGTATCGACGATCACCCGTCTGCCCTGAAGGGACAGCTCGAAAGACCCGATATCGGCATGGGAATGGCCCGGCTGATGGACCGGCGAGGGGCCATGGGCGCACAGCGCAAGATAATCGCCATCCGCCCGGCGGCTGACAAAATACCCGGAATCCGCGAGCCAGTGCTCGAAGTCACTCCGGCCCTTCCCGCTTATTTTATATGCATACGTATTTAATGCCGAATCATGAAACAGGGCGATCTGGCCGTCGGGATGCGTCAGCAGATCAAGCCATGCGCGCATTGCCGGCAAAACGGCCTCGCATGCGGCCACCAGGTCCGCGCACGCCGACCGCGTCTCTCCGTCGGCCTGGCCTGAGGCAAACGACCGGATCGCCGCCGCCACGTCAGAAATGCCTTCAAGCATTTCCCGGTGATACATGGGACTGCGCTCATAATGACCGCCGTCAGGCAGGATCTGCCCGCCCATCTCGCGTTTCAGGGAAGCGGCATGCCGTACAAACGTTTTCCGCAGCCCCGGCGCGGCCCCGTCACTGGTCTCGATAAGCCAGGCCGTTGCCAGAACGAGAGCCAGGAAGTTTTTCAGGAGGTGGTTGGCTTGAATATGAACTTCCCGATCAAGCTCCAGCCTGCGCACCTGAGCCGATATCGAACGCCGCACGAGCGCCATGAATGCCGTGTCGGAAACGGCGGGCGGCTTTCCGCGCAGCCATTTCAGCCAGCTTTCAAGCCGCCGCGATGTCGGATACGGTTCCCATGGCTCGGCCGAATCATCCGCGCACCGGGCTGTCCAGTCAAGAATCAGATATGTTGCGGCTTCGGCATCGACCGCCAGTTCACCCTGATTCAGCCAGTCGAAATAATGCAGGTTATACCGCCAGAGTTTGACCGGAACTTCGTTTCCAGAGCTCCCGGTTGCTCCCGCATTCCATTCGACGGCATCGATCGGGTATTCGCGCGTTTCAGACAGGAAACTGAACCGGATCTTCCCGCGAGCGGGCTTTTGATGGGCATTCCGCATGGCGGAAGCAGCAGAGGCAATTCCCGCCAGGCCAGGAATACGCTTGAACCGCCTTGTGAGGGCATAAGCGAACCGTCCCCAGATCTGGACCGGCTTCAAAAAAGCGATCGTCCAGAACAAGCGCTCGATTTCGGCTCTCATTCACCGGCCGGTTCAATGCCGGCAGCCTTCAGCGTGGCTTTCGTCACCTCGATGATCTCGGCGAACGGAATCGGAGAAACGCCGCCCCGCCGGAGAGCATCGAGAAAGCATTTTGCCCCCTCGGCATGGCCCTTGTCCTGTGCCCAGAGGGACTCGCCCTTGAACCCCGGCCAGCCGTAACCGGACAACGCACGGAAATTATCCAGGAAAAGAATTTTGCCTCCGGAGAAAATTTCGACCCGTTCCTTCGGATAATCCTTGTGGCCGTTGGCAAAATAATTCACGACACCCAGAGATCCGTCGGCAAAGGAGAGGGTGATCACCACCGTATCGGGCGGTGTCGAGGAGTCGCCGCGCCGCATCACCGCTGTGTGAACATCGAGTATCGGGGCGCCGACGATAAAGCGTATCAGGTCGATGAAGTGACAGGCTTCACCGGCAATCCGTCCACCGCCGGCTTCTTCATCCTGGGTCCAGTGGTCGCCCGGGATCGCGCCCGCGTTTACGGTCATCACGATGCTCCTGGGTTCTTTCGTGCCATCCAGAAGGCGTTTTACCGTTCTCACAAGCGGCGAAAACCTTCTGTTGAACCCAACCATGAGCAACCGCGGAGATTTCTTGCAGGCTTCCCCGTAGAGGGTCTCAATTTCAGCCAGCTCAGCCCAGTTCAGACAAAGCGGCTTTTCCACGAAGACGTTTTTGCCGGCAGCCAGGGCCTCACCCACAAATCTCGCGTGAGTCCCGTGCTGGGTCGTTATGACGACGGTATCGATCTCGGGATCAGCCAGGATCGTGCGATGGTCCGTCGTGCTGATGCAAAACCCGCTTTTTTTCCCCAGATGCGTCCCGGAAACGCCTCCGGCACTCGCAATGATTTTCAGCTCGGCCCCGGCAGCGGCAAATGCCGGCACCAGTGTCGAAGAAGCGAAGTTTCCGGCTCCGATGAAGCCCATGATGCCTTTCACCGGAACCGCCACGCCGGTCGTGGCGGGTCGCAACATCACGCTGCGTTTTTCCAGATCGATTTTTCCCCCGTAGTCGAGCAGGAGGCCAAGCACGTTCTCGCCTGCAGCGACGGCTTCATAGGCCGACCTGGCCTCGTCCATCGAAACGACTCTGGTGATGAGTTTTTCCGTCCTGAGCAGGCCACCCGCCATCAAGTCGAGAATGGCTTCGAAGTTCCGCTGTTCGGTCCAGCGCACGAAGCCGATCGGGTAATCGAATCCCTTCTTTTCGTATTCCGCGTCGTACCGGCCGGGTCCGTAGGAACACGAGACCTGAAATGAAATTTCCTTCTTGTAGAAATCGTCCCGCGACAGGTTCAGCCCGACGACGCCGACCAGCACGACCCGGCCACGCTTGCGGCACATCTGGGGCGCCTGGTGGATCGGGTCATCGCTTTTTGTCGCAGCCGTTATTATAACGGCATCTACACCACACCCCCGGGAAAATGCCGTTGCCGCGGCAACCGGGTCGATGCCTTCCTTCAGATCATGCGCTTCCGCGCCGAATTCATGCGCCAGCGCCACTTTTGCGGGATCGAAATCGAAGCCGATCACGCGGCAGCCGTTCGCGCGGAGAATCTGCACGGTCAAAAGGCCGATCAGCCCGAGACCTATCACCGCAATGCGTTCACCCAGCGTCGGCTGGACCAGCCGCACGCCTTCAAGCGCAATGGAAGCCAGCACGGTGAAGGATGCCGCATTGTCATCGACCCCTTCGGGAATGGGGGCGCAGAGATTCTCGGGAACGCAGACGACGTCGGCATGATTGCCGTTCGAAACGACCCGGTCGCCGGCAGCGAATGCGGTGACGCCCTTCCCGACCGCAATCACCCGGCCTGCATTGGAATAACCGAGTGGAAGCGGCTGATCGAGCTTGCGCATCACCGATTCGGCCGTGGCAAGAAGCCCGTCCGTCCGGATCTTCTGGAAAACCTGGCGCACCTTGTCCGGCTGCTGCCGGGCCTTGTCGATCCAGCCGGCACGGCCGAAATCGAGGAGCATGCGCTCCGTTCCGACAGAAATGAGGCTTCTGGAGCTCTGAATCAGCACATGGCCGGCTTTCACCACCGGGACGGGAATATCGGCAATCTCGATCTCACCGTTCTTCAGGTTCTGCAGAATCTGTCGCATGGCGGTTCCTTCTTTCTCAGGGATGCGGCGCGAGAAATCCGAATTTTGAACGGATCATCTCCCACGCCTTCGAAAGATCGCGCCAGAGCAGCGCCGGATCGGCCATGTAGGTCCTGCGGCGGGCAAACCCGCGTCGGATCATGCTGAACAGATTCGTGTTGTGCTTGTGAAAAGCCTGCATCGCTTCGGAGACAAGCTGTTCGAACCGCTCGTGCGGAATGGCGACGACGCGCCGATGCGGATCCTTGAAAAACAGGTCTTTGGGATTTGTCTTGAGAAAGTGCTCCAGAGGCGGGTTCGGATCGAGCAGCCCGAGCTCCACTCCCTGATCGAACAGCTTTGTCCGCGGAAACGGGTTATAGACGCCGAGTCCGCCGTAATACGGCTTCACTTTCCGGAGATATTCCATCGTCAGGCGTATATCTTCTTCGGTTTCGGTCGGCAGGCCGATCATGAAGTAGCCGCTCCAGAAGATGCGGTGCCTGTTCAGCATGCGCGCCGCGCGTTCGATCTGGGCATGCGTGATTCCCTTGTCGGTTTCCCTGAGAATGCGGTCCGAGCCGGTTTCGATGCCGACGCTGACCATCGCGCAGCCGGCCTGCTTCATGATATCCAGCAGCTCGTCTTCCATCAGGTCGACGCGGGTCGTGCAGGACCAGCTGATCTTGAAAGGCAGCCGTCCGATGGCGTTGCAGAGATCTTTCACATGCTGCTTTTTGACGGTAAACGAGTCGTCCTTGATGGAAAACTGCGTCGTGCCGAATGCGTTATGAACCTGGACGATCTCCTCGATGATACTGGGTATCGAACGGTACCGCACGCGCCGTTCCCACATGTGGAAACAGTAGCTGCAGGAGAATGGACAGCCGCGCGAGGTGAGAATGACGCCCATGTCTTCGGACGAGTAGTTCTCCGGATGTAAAAGCGCATCGCGGGCGGGCAGAGCCAGCGCATCGAGATCCTGGGCAAAGGCGCGGTCGGGATTGTGAAGGACCTTCCCGTCGCGGCGGTGACTCAGACCGCGGATTCTGCCTGCATCTCCACCGTCGCGAATGACGGTCAGAAGCTCCGGCAGGCTTTCGTCGGCCTCGCCGCGAAGCACGTAATCGACTTCCGGCATGCTCATCGTAAGATCGGGCATCGTCGAAGCATGCGGCCCCCCGACGATGATGGGAACGCGCGGCAGAACTTCGCGACAGAAGCGTATCGTCTGCATGGTCGTGCCGAACTTGGTCGTCATCGCGGTGATGCCGATCACATCGGGTTTCTGATCGAGCACAAGCGTGCGCAGCATATCCCAGGTCGGGTGTCGGGGATTGTTCAATGCCTCGATATAATATCCGTATCTTTCGTATTCATGGGCGAAGTCGAGACTTCCCGTTTTGGGCTCAGCCGCGTCCATGTCGAGAATCGAACAGTCGAACCCGGCTTTTTTCGCTGCTCCGGCGAGATAGGCCAGGCCGAGCGGAAAGTAGAATCCGAAAATGCCGGTGAAGCTCTTGAACGGCGGATCGATGAGAAGAAGCTTCATGTCATGAGGTCTCCCGCGGCCTGGCGGCAGGCTCGTTTACCAGACGCCGCACGTATCAAGGACGACCTTGGGCTTGAGGAGCTCTTGGTCGACGTTTCGGAAAACAGTGTGAGGCACCAGCAGGACGATGACGTCCGCCCGGTGCAGCACCTCATCAAGAGGCACCAGATCGAACTCCTTATGCGAACGGACAAACGGTTCGCAGATCAGCAGCTCCAGGTTCGGGTCACGCTTCAGTTCGCGGGCAATCTCGATCGCGGGCGACTCGCGCAGATCATCGATATCCTGTTTGTAGGAAAGGCCCAGCAGGCCGATCACCGGCCGTTTGAAGCGCATCGCGGCCTCGCGGATCTCCGAAAGGACGTGATGCGGCTTGTGGTCGTTCACCTCGCGCGCGGTGCGGATGAGCCTGGCTTCCTGAGGGCATGCGTCGGCGATGAACCATGGGTCGACCGCGATACAATGGCCGCCGACGCCGCAGCCGGGTCGCAGGATCTTCACCCGGGGATGGCGGTTTGCCAGCCTGATCAGTTCCCAGACGTCCAGGCCAAGCCGGTCGCAGATCATCGAAAGCTCGTTTGCAAAGGCAATGTTCAC
>CAZQYQ010000293.1:0-5695 GCA_964597625.1 uncultured bacterium | reverse complement strand
TCTTCGCGCGATCAATACGATCTTCCGGTGCGGATCGATCAAAAACGCGGTCGAGCAGGGAGTTCTCACGCAGGGCATTTTCCATGAATGCGTAAAGAAGAACGTTCCGTTCGTGCTTGCCGGCAGCATTCGCGACGACGGTCCTCTGCCGGAGGTGTACACGGACATGGTGATGGCGCAGAAGGCGTATTCCGAACTCATGCAGGGCTGCACGATCATGCTGATTCTCTCGACGATGCTTCACGGCATCGGCGTGGGCAACATGCTCCCCGGCTGGGTAAAAACCATCTGCGTCGATATTAATCCGGCCGTGGTGACGAAGCTGGCGGATCGCGGATCCCATCAGACGATCGGCATCGTTACGGACGTCGGAAGCTTCCTGGCTGCTCTGTATCATGATCTCAAGCGCCTCGAAACGACCTCCACCGGTTCCTGACGATTCAAATCAGCGATCATTTGGAACTATTTGTCATTTTTGAAGCGAAAGACTGTAAAAAAACCAGCGCAACCTACCGAAGAGGTACGAGCGGAATGGGCCTGCCCTGAGGAAGCGGTCTTGGTGAAGGCAGCTCAACACGTCCCAGAGGGAAGTGGATCCGCCAGGAGTTCTTCTATGAGCGAATACAGGGAAGCTGTTCGCGAGTGGGTCAAGGATTTTGTCAAGGCGTTGATTTTTTTCGTCATACTGCAGACGTATTTTCTGCAGGGGTTTGTGATTGAAGGCGCGTGCATGGAGCCACAGCTGCATTCTCACGAGAAAATTCTTGTCAACAAGCTGATTTACCGTCTGCGTAATCCATCTCTTGGAGAAGTGATCGTATTCACGTTCCCGCTCGATACGAAAAAGGATTTCATCAAACGGGTCGTCGGCGGTCCCGGGGATCTGCTGGAAGTGCGCGACGGATACCTGTATCGAAACGGGGTTCGCATTTCCGAACCGTTCGTAAAGGAGTATGTGTTTGGTTCCTACGGTCCGCTTCGCGTTCCCAAGAACAAGGTGTGCGTCATGGGCGATAACCGGAACAACTCTCATGACAGTCGCGCCTGGGGCTTTCTGGACATCAATCAGATCAAGGGGCGTGCCGAGTTCAAATTCTGGCCGCCCTGGGTGCTCGGTTCCATTCCTACAATTCCCTACTGATGCGGAGTTCCATTTGACATGACGGATTCAAAAGAATATACTGACAAAGGCGAGGTTGCTGTAAAACCTGCGCAATGTTTTACCTCAGGGAGCGGTTCGGTGACCACGCGACTCTCGCGACAACATTTCAGTTGCCCCACCTGCCAGTCCGATTTTGACGCGGAGATCGTTGAATCCGTAAGCCATCAGGGCCAGGATTCAGACTTTTTCCCACATTATCTCGGCGACGATCCCCTCGAGCATTTTCTTGTTCAATGCCCGACGTGCGGGTATTGCGCATACCCTGATGATTACGTTCCTCAGAAATCCCCAGAACCGATCAGACAGGGCCGCATCCGCGAGATCCTGGAACAGCCTCTTGTAAAGAAGCTTCCCCGGCTTGCTCAACTGTATTATCTTGCCGGCAAGCTGTATGAAGAACAGAAAAAGAATCCGTATCACATCGGCAATCTCTATCTGCGGGGCTCCTGGGTCTGCCGCAGAACGGAAAACCGGAAAGCCGAAATCGAAATGCAGCAGCTGGCTGTCAAATTTCTGCGGTTTTCGGTCGAGCGGTCGACGGTCGCCAATCCGGATAATCTCCCGGTCGTGACGTATCTTGTCGGCGAGCTGTACCGAAGACTCGAAGACAAGATCCAGGCTCGCGAATGGTTCGGCAGCGTCGAGGAAGTCCTTATCGACCAGGACCAGCAGTGGATCCTGGAGCTGGCCAAAAAGCAGGCCGAGCTCAACGAACATTTCATCAATTGAAGATAAACGGACGTCATTTCCAGAAGGCCGGGGAGAATCAATGACAACCCGGTCTTTTTCTTCCCCGGCACAAACGCGCATACATCCGATAGAATGACTTCGGGAGACTCCACATGCGAGTTCTGCTTGTTTCAGATATACATTCGAATATAGAAGCTCTGGACGCGGTGTTCGAAGCTTCTCCGCCCGATACATTCGATGCCATCTGGTGCGCAGGTGATATCACCGGATATGGCCCCAATCCCACGGAGTGCGTGATGCCGTTCATGCACCGCGCCGAAGCGCAGATCGTCATGGGGAACCATGACGCCGTCATTTCTGGGTGCGCGAAGCCGATCGGGTTTAATCCGCACGCCTTGTCCGCCACGAAGAAAAATATCGAAGTGATCCTTCCCGAAGCGGCAACCTGGCTTTCAAGACTCAAGCCCTCAATTCGTATATCGAACGATATTATACTTGTTCATGGAAGCCCCATCGATCCGGATGAGTATCTCCTCTCCCTGGAGCTGGCGATTCCATCTCTCGCGCTGATGGCGCAGAGCGGGGTGAAACTCGCTCTTTTCGGGCATACGCATTTTCCGGCGATGTATGTCTACGATCGCGGAGAAGACCGCTATCATGATGAAGCCATTCTCCCGGACAGGGAACTGAGTATCGACCTTTCCGACGATCTGTATTATCTTGTCAATCCGGGTTCCGTGGGCCAGCCGAGAGACAGCGATCCGCGGGCCTCCTACATGGAGATTCAGATCGATGGCCGGAGGGTTTTGATAAAAAACAGGCGGGTATGTTATAAGATCGCGACCTGCCAGGAGAAAATGCGTATCCGTGAGTATCCGGAGCTTCTGATCAACAGATTGAATGTCGGCTACTGAACCGCCCGTGATGGTTTCAACGCCCGATCCCGTTTCGGAGTTTTTTCAATGACTAAAGTGAGAGTGCGGTATGCCGATGAAAAGGGCCGCATGCAGGAGTTCGTCCGGGAGACCGATTCGATCGACGAGTTGAGAACGGCTCTTACGGAACATGGCTGCTACGTTCTGCGCATCGATGAGGAATCGAGAACGTGGAGCGAATATATCCTTGAACTTCTGCCTCTCAGCCGCGGTGTCAGCATCGGTGAGCTCATGGAGTTCACGCGGTTATTGAGGACTCTGATCAGATCGGGGCTGCCCTTGAAGGAAGCGCTCGATCTCCTTGTCGAGGACGCACCGGATGGCCTGCTCCCGAATGCCGTGAGATCCGTCAGTAATGATGTCGAAGAGGGCGTTTCCTTCAGCCAGGCCCTTGCCCGGCATCCGCAGGTGTTTCCGGAAATATTCGTCAGAACCGTCGTCGCGGGTGTAACGGCCGGTGCGCTTGAAAGCGTGCTCGACCGCATGACGTCTTATTATTCCGGTATTCTGGCCGTGCGCAGAAAACTGGTTGCCGCGCTGATCTACCCCGCGGTTCTGTTCCTCGTTTCTGTTGCCGCGGTCGCGTTCATGCTCATCAAGGTCGTTCCCGAGTTTACGGAGCTTTTCAATAATCTCGACGTCCCTCTTCCCGCGTTCACACAGCTCGTTCTCAACGCGTCATCGCTTCTTGCGACCTGGTTCTGGCTCATTCTCATCGCGATCGTCGGGGGCATCGTCGCGTATCGGAGATATGCGGCGACATCCGAAGGCAGAGTGGCGATCGATCATGCGAAACTTGCGATCCCCCTGATCGGCAGTCTCGAGGAAAAATTCGCCTTCAGCCAGTTTTCGAGAACGCTTGCGACGATGGTGAATGGGGGAATTCCGCTTCTGCAGAGTATGTCCGTCGTCATCGACAGCCTCGAGAACAGGTCGATCGCCGTCAGGCTTTCCGAGATCCCGGAATCGATCGAGCGTGGCGAAAGCTTTGCAAAAGCGCTTCGTGGAATCGAAGGCGTTCCGAGAATGGTCCCCAGAATCGTGCGGGTCGGGGAGGAATCGGGAAATCTCGGCGAGATGCTGAACGGGCTGGCTGACCATTATGATGAGGAAATCGGCACCCTGACGTCAACTCTTACCTCACTGATCGAGCCCGTGATGTTTCTGCTCATGGCGGCGGTTGTCGGTTCTCTGATCGTCGCGTTGCTGGTGCCCCTCATGACCGCTGCAACGAACATCCGCTGATATCGGGAGTCTCAGAAATGGATCAGATCGGACAGTTTCTCTCAGACCATCACCTGTTGAGTGATGCCGCCATCTCGAACCTGGAAGAAAAGGCGCGGAAGGAATCCAAGCCGTTCTCCGAGCTCGCCGCGGCCGAGCCGAAACTCGATGCGAAGGCTCTGCATCTGGCCTTCGTCAGCCTTTTCAGGAAAAAGCCGCTTTTTGAAATATTGCTCGATATGAAATTGATCTCCTTCGAGCAGCTGCAGAATCTCGAAAACGAGTTCGGGGGTGTCCCGACAGACCTTGGCCGCATCCTGATCGAACGCAGAATCATTTCGGATGAACAGCATGCACAGGCAGTCGCGAAAGAGCTCGGCCTCGAGTATGTCGATCTTTCGAATTACAAGATCGACGATACAATATTTAACAGTATTGACGTTTCCCTGATGAGATCGTATGCGTTCATTCCCGACGCCAGATCCGAGAAGGAAATCGTGCTGATCATGTCGGACCCGGGAAATGTCGATGCGATCGAAGAGCTCGAAGTGAAGCTCGGTCTGCCCATTCTGCCGAAAGCAGCGGCTCTGAATGCGATTCAGAAGCAGCTGTCCCTGATGATCGAAACGAGTCTCGACTCGAAAATGTTCTTTGCCGACCTGGACAACATCCAGCCGCTGGAGCTGCTGAATGACGAGGAAAACGGCGAGGAGTCGGCCCCCGGTATCGCCATAAGCCAGGATGTCAGCCAGGATGCTCCGGTTGTGAAACTGGTCGATTCGATTCTTCTGAAAGGCGTCCGAAAGCGGGCCAGCGATATCCATTTCGAGGTCTATGAATCGCAGTTGAAGGTCAAATACCGCATCGACGGCGTCCTTTTTGAAGTCATCTCCGACGTTGAACCGCGTCAGAGAGCCCCGATCATTTCGCGTCTCAAAGTCATGGCGCAGCTCGATATCGCGGAAAAGCGCATTCCGCAGGATGGACGCTTCAAGCTGATGATCGACGAGCGTGCCGTCGATTTCCGCGTTTCGGTTCTGCCCTCCATTTTCGGAGAGACGGTCGTTCTGCGTATTCTGGACAAGTCCTCGCTGGGCCTCGATATCCAGCGGCTCGGCCTCGATGGAACCGACCTGCTGTCCTTCCAGAGGAACGTGAAAAAGCCGTATGGAATGATACTGGTCGCCGGCCCGACCGGTTCCGGAAAGACCACGACGCTGTATTCGGCGATCAAATACGTCAAAACGCCGGAAGACAAGTTCATCACGATCGAGGATCCCGTCGAATATCAGCTTCCAGACATCGTTCAGATTGCGGTCAACGAAAAAAAGGGACTGACGTTCGGCTCGGGACTCAGATCGATCGTCCGCCAGGATCCTGATGCGATCATGGTCGGCGAGATTCGAGACGCTGAAACTGCCCAGATTGCCGTGAACGCAGCTCTGACCGGACATCTGGTCATGAGTTCGATTCACGCGAACAACGTCATCGATGCGATCTCACGGCTCAATAATATGGGCGTCGATCCGTATGAGTTCGTCAGCTCCTTCAACCTTATCATGTCACAGCGGCTTATCAGGAAGATCTGTCCGAACTGCAAAACGGACGATACGACGATCACGGATGAGCTGAAAGAGCTCACGGTGGATTTCGAAGAACACGCAGCCGTCGCCTTCAAACGGGG
>CAZQYQ010000292.1:0-5750 GCA_964597625.1 uncultured bacterium | reverse complement strand
CATCGAGATGGGAATGAATCATTCCGGTGAAATCCGTTTTCTCGCAGGCATTGCCCGACCCCATGCGGCGGTCATAACCAATATCGGCCCCGCGCACATCGGCATTCTCGGCAGCCTCGAAAACATCGCTTCAGCCAAGGCTGAGATCCTCGAAGGCCTGGCAAGCGACGGCCTGGCAGTTTTACCGGGTGATGATCCGTATCTGTCGACGCTGCGCTCGAAGACCCGGGCGCGGATCGTGAGCTTCGGGTTTGGAACCGGCTGCGACTGCAGCGGCCAGAATGTATCCATGGAGGCTGATTCGGTTGCCATGGAAGTCGTTCTCCGGGGGGAACGCATCAGAGCTCGCCTTGGACTGCTCGGAAAGCACAACGCCCTCAATGCGCTTTGTGCTCTCGCACTGGTTGTGTCCACCGGCAAATGCTCGCTTCGCGAAGGCATCGCACGCATGGAATGTTTCAAGCCCGTTTCCGCACGCATGGAATCCCATGAAGTCGGGGGCAGGCGTGTTATTCTCGATTGTTACAATGCCAATCCCTCATCCATGCGACAGGCCGTCGAGTATCTCGCAGTCTGCAAAGGCAGACGCATTGCCGTTCTTGGAGACATGCGCGAGCTGGGTGAAAAGTCGGAGACGCTCCACAGAGAGCTCGGAGAATCCGTTGCAAACGCCCGGATCGATCATCTGGTGGCCGTCGGTGAGCAGGCGCAGTATATTGCCCAGGCCGCCCTGCAAAAAGGACTGCCTCCCACCGGCGTTCACCCGTGCAGTTCGACCCGGGAAGCTTCAGATATATTGTTATCTTTATTATCACCCGGAGACACCGTTCTCCTGAAAGCCAGCCGTGGAATGCATTTTGAAGCGATCGTGAAAGATGTATGGCCTTCGCTTCCGTGCGATCTTCACTGAGCCGCCCGCGTCCCTGAAGGGAGACAGCTTACGTTCGCATCCATATTCAGCACGATGACGCTCCGTATCATCTTCGCTCTCCTGACGTCGTTTCTTGTTTCTCTTTTCATCGGCCCGCGGGTGATCGAGCATCTGAAAAGCCGCCAGATCGGCCAGACGATCCGTGAAGAAGGGGTTCAGGAGCACAAGAAAAAGGCCGGCATCCCGACGATGGGCGGTCTGATCATTCTGATTCCATTTCTGCTGACAACCCTGCTGTGGGCTCACTGGCATCCGGCCGTCGGAATCGTTCTGTTCTGTACCCTGGCGATGGCGATGCTCGGAGCAACGGATGATCTCACGAAAGTCATCAAAGCCCGGAGTCTCGGACTGACACCGCGTCAGAAGCTGGCTGCGCAGATCCTGACGGGCCTGATCACGGCGTATGCGATCAGGACCTGGCTTGGAACAGGAAATGAGCTTCCGACGCCGTTCAGTGCTGGCGGTGGCGGCACGATTCTCCCGTCTTCGTTCATTCAGTTTCCGTGGTTCGGGACATTCGATCTGGGACTGTTTTACATTCCATTCGTCGCCTTCATCGTCGTCGGAGCCAGTAATGCCGTTAACCTGACGGATGGCCTCGACGGGCTTGCCGGAAGCGTCACGCTGACCGTTCTGGTTCCTCTGCTTGTCATTGCCCTTGTTTCAGGCACCCCCGAGCTGGCCCGCGGGCTCGGCACGGCCTATATTCCCGGCACCTCGGAACTGGCGATCCTCGCAGCGGCATTATTCGGAGGCTGTCTGGGATTTCTCTGGTACAACGCAAATCCGGCTCAGGTGTTCATGGGCGACACAGGGTCTCTGGCTCTCGGCGGAGCCGTGGCCGCCCTGGCGACATGCACCCGCACCGAGGTGTTTCTTGCTCTTATCGGCGGCGTATACGTCGCGGAGGCACTGTCGGTCATCATTCAGGTTTCCTATTTCAAATATACCGGCGGGAAGCGCGTTTTCCGCATGAGCCCGATTCATCATCATTTCGAGCTGTGCGGCTGGGCTGAACAGAAAGTGGTCGCCCGTTTCGCGATCGTCAGCCTCCTTCTGGGCTTCGCCGGGCTGGCTCTTTTTGCCATGCATCTTGCCGGGTAAAATTCCGATCCTGTCGGGGGGAATGGGCAGGCATACAAGAAAAAACCCCGGCGAGGGCCGGGGTTAAGCAATTGGGATGTTATGGACCTTACTGCGTAAATCAGCGGTAGAAAATCGAGAGCTGCACGTTCTGCATGCGGATGTCCAACCTGTCCTGGTTTTGAGCTGCGAAGAAGTAGGACGCACTGGGGTTATTGCGGACATAATCGGTAACATTCAAACGATACTGCGTTGAAGGAGAGGTGGCTCCGAATTCACCAAGAGTATATCCAAGCAACGCATTATTCCCGACCCACCATCCGCCAAGATTCTTGATGACCTGAACCTGTTGAGACGAGCTCATGTAAGCATTCATTCGAGCAGCCCCGCTGTATCGGAACTCGGCATCGAAGACGATCTCGGCTTTCACAAATGCCAAGCTCACGAAGTCGATCGAAACAGGGGTTTCAAGAGCCATTTCTGCATAAGCACCGTTGGCATCGGCAAGAGGGAAGAATTCCGAGAACCAGCCGGTATTTCCAACAGAACTCTTTACGATTGCGGGGTTCATCTCACAACTGACTTCAGCCACCTCGCCGCCCTTCACGAGGACGGAAGAAGTTTTGTCGAGGTAGTCGGCGTGTGCAAATTTCACTTCATAGGTGCCATTCGGAACCTTGTTGAATGTGAATGCACCATTTGAATCTGTTACGGCACTGAAAGATGTTCCCGTAAGGTTTACCGCTACCCCGGCAACCGGGGTCTTCTTCACATAATCGAGGACCGCGCCAGTTATGTCACCATCGACTGCAGCTGCAACCTTCTGAACAAGGGTAGAACTGATCTTGATCAGCGGGAGGAACAGGTATTCAGTCGTTTTGCCCATTCCATGAAAATGAGCCTTGAGCATCAGCTTGTTAAAGAAGCGAATCGAAACTTCCGTGGTGAAGCCCTCTTTGATTTCAAAAGAGCCGAAGAAACGGACTCTGGAGCTGGGAATCGTAAGAGGATAGGAATTCCCCTTCACGACAACCCGTCCGCTCTTGATGCGGAACTCCATGTAATTGTAAACCCCATTCGCCAGATCGGCGCCGGCCAGAACTTCCGAGATGTCGGTCGGGTTACAGAGATCTATTTCACGAGACTCTATGGAAATTGATTTCGGGGAACCCTTCTTCGGCTTGACCTTCATGGAATCAAGGGTTATAAAGATATTATCCGCATTTGAGGCGGAAAGAACGCGAATTCTGAGGCTGCCAGGGCCGCACTTGGCTGAATTTCTGACTTTGTGAGCAACGACAAAAGGCGGTTCTGCGTACGAGAAACGGCTCTTGCCAAGCGCCTGTGGCCGAGCGCGGGCAGCAAGCACCTGTGCATCAACGGGGCTATCCGACTGCGCCGTCAAAGCAGCATTCGCCTGTGCGGAAAGCGAGGTGTCGGCAACGGGATTATAATCGCCGCTTCCCAGACAGCCAGCTACCACCGGCAAAATCCCAAGAATTGCCAACAGGATTATCTTTTTCAGTGTTGTCGGCATATCATTCCCTCCTTCGGGCGAACTCAGAAAAAATGCGCTCACTGTGAAAGCAAGCAATCGCTGTACCTGAGCCAGTTCAGATCGTCTGGCAGCTTAAAACCGCGCTGGAACGGGATTTTACCAGATTATGCCGCTGGGCGCACGTTTTTGAAAGTAGGGATAATTTCCCTTATCGTTTTCTTCCTGGGGATTTTCTCCCCTCTTCCATTGCTGGGCATGGGACCTGTCCCACTCACGGTAGACGCGAACTCCATTTTTGGGGCGAGTTTTTCATTTGCGCTGCCCCCATTCGCTTCTCGAAGAGTGTACATCGATACGGCCTGTTTTAACACCACGGGGAAACTTGCTACGCCTGCGGTGATAACGACCCCTCTGGCCAACGATTACCTCTTCTGGCCCGGGAGTTACACAACTTCACCCTGGATTTCGCCCCCCCTTTCATTCCATCTCGGGTTGGCACCACTGGCATTTCAGGCCGATCAACTGCCTTTTTCTGACAATACGGACCTCGCCACCAATGACATAGCGCTCGCTATATCTGATCCCGGAACGGGAGTCAGCCTCTATTCATTCGCCTCGGAAGCGAGTATTCCTGCGCCCAAGGCAGGCTTCCCGGTCGTGGTTACCAACATGTTGCCCAGCAGGCCATTGGGCATCGTCTCTACCCTTGGCGGCGTACATGTTTTTTGGTTGTTTGGCTCCCCTTTTGTGCTCTACCACGCCAAAGTCAAGGGAACTTCAGTCTCCGCAGCCACACCAGTGATTTCTTCGACGAACTCGACATACGGTGTTTCGGCTTGCCGCATTCATGATCCTTCAGAGGGTCTGCTTGGAATCGCCGTCGTTTTGGGGAGTGCATCTACTGCAACTCAGGCACAGGTGCTTATATGCCAGGAAAGCGATCTTTCAGTCATCGCAAGCGTGACAATCGACACCGGCAATATCAAATCCCCCTGCGTCGGTATAACGCAGAATCCCAGAACAAAAATCATCACCCTTGCTTATATATCTGACACGATAGCAACCGTGAGGAACTTTGAATACTCTTCCAATGTATTAACGCCAGCTGCAACAAATCCTTCCATTGGGAATACCTGGGCAAATGCGGCTGACAGCATCAAAGGTTTCTCTAATTTCGAGACTTCTTTTGCCGGAAACAATTCCGGTGAAACGCTTTTGAGAGATGCTTCACTTCATTTCAGCGACGCGTCCATGAATTCAGGCTATTCTATAGTCAATACGACATTTGGAAGCCCCGGACTCATGTCTTTATTTTCCTATAACCGCAGTGAGGAACTGAACGCAGGCCTGATCGTGCAGAGCAAAACCGATCCTACCAGTTTTCAGTTCTGGCGAAGACCATTGGTGTATCCGGCAGCTTGTGGATGGGATCCGGTAAAACAGGTCCTGCATCTCGAAGGGCCACCGTTTCCTGGTACAAAAGTGACCGTAACGGCGTTTTTCCCGGAGCCTGCGACGTCCACCTGTGTAGCCTCGGCCGTGAATGCCCTCGGCGGGGCGCTTCCCTTCGATCAACCTGCTCTGCGGCTTATTGCAAGCGCAGGGGCCATGATAACGCTGGCATTCACCGGGGATATGATGACGGCTTCGGCCAGCGCCTGGCTCGGAAACACCTATGGAAAGAAGATCCGCCTCTTCGGGCCGGCGCAGACTCCTCTTGACACCTCGATTGATATCGTTCCGGTTTCGGCCGGTCTCCGTTCGCTGACGTTCAAGCTGAATGAGGACCTTGCACCCGATACGGCTTACAGAATACAGATCGCAAGTGATGTTCTCGGCGCCAACGGCACGCAACTCTGGGAAGACGCCACCTATACCCTGCAAACGCAGTTGGTCAATTCAGGCGTTCTTGCCAGTGAGGTGATCGGCATTGACGCCTTCCGCGATCCGGGCAGGACGGACCAGATTCCGAACGACGGTGAAATCCCGGCGACGACGACCCTGTATCTGCGCATCCGGGCAAAAGATCCGGCATTCAACACGATCGACCTTGCAACCGCCACGTATTCGCTCGATAGCGTCCAGGTATCATCGATATCGTTCGCACAGCCGGCCATTGCAACCGAAACATTTCTGGCACCGGCAACGGTGACGGGCGTGTCTTACGGCGATCCCCATGTCCTTCTTTTCCAGACCGCCTCCCCGACCGCTTCGCTGACGCTTCACATCCGATTTCCT
>CAZQYQ010000291.1:0-5753 GCA_964597625.1 uncultured bacterium | reverse complement strand
AAAAAGCCCCTTTCCCGCCAGGAAGAGCTGGCCCTGGCCCGCAAAATCGCCGGCGACCGCGATGCAGGCGAACTTCTGCTCATGGCGAACCTCAAGCTCGTCGTGCGCATCGCGGGCAGCTTCTCCGACCGGGGCATCAGCCTGATGGATCTGGTTCAGGAGGGCAATCTCGGCCTCATCCGGGCCGTCGCCAAGTTCGACTATACTCTTGGCTATAGATTCTCGACCTATGCCTCCTACTGGATCCGGTATTATATGCAGAAGGCGATCAGTGAGCAGGGCCGCGTGATGCGTGTTCCGCACCATCTCCTTGCCGTGGCGCATAAAATCCGCCGCAGGATCCGGGAAATGGAAGTCGAACTGCAGAGAGCCCCGACGCTTCGAGAACTGGCTGAAGTTCTCGATATCGCGGAAGACAGAATTCTCGAGGTCATCCAGATAACGCAGACTCCCATTTCACTCGAAGCGGCCCGGCAGGGCAATACAGATGACGAGGAAACGGCACCCGAGTATTACATCGCTGACCGCAGCCAGCTTTCCCCCGAAGAAGCCGCTCTCGAAAAGGCAAAGGCAGAGGCATGTCAGAAGGCAAT
This sequence comes from uncultured bacterium, assembly GCA_964597625.1. Taxonomy (GTDB): domain Bacteria; phylum Muiribacteriota; class Ozemobacteria; order Ozemobacterales; family Ozemobacteraceae; genus MWAR01. The sequence goes on along the minus strand of CAZQYQ010000291.1, from coordinate 5,160 downwards.
CTCACTGCTCCCCGAGCGACAGCGAGAGGTTGTCGAGCAGTTCTACGGATTTCGCGATGAACTCCTCAATCTCGCAGAAATCGGCCGCCGTATGGGGATCAGCCGTGAGCGGGCCCGGCAAATCCTCAAGGAAGCGCTCGATTCCCTCGGCACAAAAGAGTTCGTCGCAAGTCTGAAGGACTTCCTCGTGTAGGAGGCGGTGTCAAAAAAATTCTCACCCGCCCCTCGGATATCCCGAGTATACTTGTTTCTGTACACAGCCATGAAACCATGATTTTTGGTTCAATGCCGATTTTTTCTGGAAAGGATATTGTGAATGAAGTTGCGCAACCTTCTGTTGGGTACCCTGGCGGCGGTTACCTGTCTGACCGGAATACCGGCCGATGCCGCTCCGGGAGCGGACAAAATCGAGCGGATTCAACTGGTCAACAACAATCATGTCCCCCAGAAACTCCTCGTCGTGTATACCTACGGGAATGGCCCGTTCGTGAAGGATCTGTTCACCGTGGTGAAGCAGATCAACGAGCAGGAAAAGCTGCCGGAAACGGATCGTCTCAAGCTGCATATCATCACTTCGAACGGGGATCCGGTCAAGGATCTCGGCATCACCGCCGAAGACGCCGCAAAATATATCGAAATAAATACAAAGTTTCATTCGAGCGATATCTGGATGCAGGACTGCATGGAAATCTGCTCGGCATGGGCCGGTGGGAAGCGCGTACAGGCCGTTTTCGACAGCAACCGCGGCCGCGGTCTGGCCGGCCTTCCGAAGGCGCTGGCCGACCTCTGGGATCTGGTCTATTTCAAGAACCCCTCGAATCAGATGTCCCACGGTGATTACGGCGGAAACCTCGAAGTCACGCCGTTCGAAGACATCATGGTCGCCGGGAGCACGATCACTCAGCCGTGCAGAGATTTTTTTGAGAAGCTCGGGTATGCCGGCCGGCTCGCGACCCCGGACACCCGCTGGCTGACCGTCGGACATATTGATGAATATCTTTCATTCATTCCCACGCCGCATGCCCCGGGCGGATACTCGATCGTCAGGGCCGATCCGGGCTATGCCCTTGAGATGCTCACCAACATCGCCGACAGCGAACTCGATAAGATCGACCGCTCTGACCGCGAGTTTCTGCTCCGGGTGAAGCGTGTCCTCAACGCTCAGCTCGCCGACCCGGCAGCGGGCCGCGGAACCGCTGAATCGGATTTCATCGAACTGAACCGGGCCATCACCGAAATCATCGAGAAGAACGTCGGAGAGCTGAAACAGTTTATCCGAAAAGCCGCCAACGACCCGGATCGCGACTTCGCTGAAGTCGCCTGGCCATCGCTGTATGAAGGACGCGGAGGCGCCAGACCGTCCGGCTGCTGCGCCTTCCTGCCCGGCGTCGTCAACCTGACGGTCGTGCGCAATCATCTGCTGGTGCCGGCCTGCCATATTCCGAGTTTCGATAACGTCATCGAGGCCCGCTTCCGGTCTCAGGGCAACACCGTGCATTTCATCGATGATCAGCCGTATCACACGTCGATGGGCGAAATTCATTGCGGAACCAATGTCCTGCGAGACCCAAACCGCACGATCCTCACCAAACGTCAGGTCCAGGCCGTGCAGGCCGTCAAAGCCCGATTCCGGAGTATGCACAAGGACCAGTAACCCCGGGCTCGACCATGGATATCGTACACCGAAGGCGTTCGAGCCTCCGGTGTTTTTCATGATGCCCTGACCACCCTCACATTCCTTGACAAGAGCATGGCGGGCTGGTACATTGATTCGCTTCCGCCAGGGGTTTTGCCCGGCACTTGAAAGACAGTTGTTACTCGCGTCAGGAGAAGAATGATGAGTCAGAAACTGGTCGTAGTGTTCGGCGTCGGCCCGGTTGGACAAGGGTTGGCGCAGGCGGTTGCGACATCCGGCTGTGATGTCGTGTTGCTTGATGAAGCCGCGGACAAGCTCCAGGAGAGCATGAGCAAGATCTCACAGGCACTCGATTCCGAGATCGCCCGCTGGGGTCTGACCGAGGGGGAAAAGAAGACGATTCTCAATCGTATTCGCACCTCGACGGATCTGAAAGAGGCATCAAAAGCCAGTCACGTCATTGAGACCATTCCGGAAGGCCTCGAAGCCAAGCGGGCCCTGTTCTGCAAGCTCGATGCAGTCTGTTCGCCCGAAACGCTTCTGATCAGCAATTCCTCAACGTTCCCCGTCACCGATACGGCTGCCGGAATGAAGCACCCCGAACGGCTGATCGGCATGCACTTTCTCAATCCCGTGCGCAAGACGCCGGTGGTCGAGGTTTCGCGCGGCACACACACCAGCGACGCGGCGTTCGAGAATGCGAAGCGGTTCGCCAAAATGCTCGACAAGACCGTCATTCAGGTCTATGAGTATCCCGGCCTGGTGACCACCCGCGTCTTCCTGCCGATGCTGAACCAGGCGGCGAAAGTGCTCAACGAGGGCATCGCCAGCTGCGAAGACATTGACACGGCGATGAAACTGGGCTTCGGCCTTAACATGGGGCCGTTCGCCCTGGCCGACCAGATGGGCATCGATGCTCTTCTCTCCTGGATGGAAAACCTGCATCATGAGACCAATGACAATGCCTTCCTTCCCAGCAAGCTCATCCGCAAGATGGTTCGCGCCGGTCTGAACGGCATCAAGAGCGACCGCGGTTTTTACCGCTACGGCAAGGACGGGCGGCGCATCGAAGGCAGCGGCTTGTCCATTCGCGAACTGAGCGCGCCCGGCGCTATTTCCCAGAGGTAACGAACGAATGATCATTCTTGTACTCAACTGCGGTTCATCCTCCCTCAAATATCAGCTTTTCAACATGACGGACAAAAGCGTCATGGCGAAAGGCCTTGTCCAGCGCATCGGCATCTCCGGCTCGAACATCGTTCACCGCAAGGGCGATGATGGCCCAAAAGTGACGATCAACACGGAGATTCTCGACCACAAAGACGGCATCAGAAAAGTGTTCGACCTTCTGATCAGCCCGGAAAACGGAGTCATCAAGTCGCTGAGCGAGATCGAAGCTGCCGGACATCGCATCGTTCACGGCGGCGACAAGTTCTCCAGCAGCGTTCTGGTGACGGAAGAGGTCCGCCAGGCCATCCGCGACTGCGTCATTTTCGCGCCCCTGCACAACCCGGCCCATCTGAAGGGTATGGAAGCGGTCTCCGAGATTCTTCCGCAACTGAAGCAGGTCGTCGTCTTCGATACCGCGTTTCACCAGACGATAAAACCCGAAGCCTTTCTATACGGCATTCCGTACAGTTTCTACGAGAAAGAGCGTATCCGCCGGTACGGCTTTCACGGCACGAGCCACCGGTTCGTCTCCCGCCGCGCCGCCCAGCTTCTCAAGCGGCCGCTCGAAGAGTTGAAGCTGATCACCATCCACCTCGGAAACGGCTGCTCGATCTGCGCGATCGACAAGGGCAAGTCCGTCGAAACCTCGATGGGCCACACGCCGCTCGAGGGTCTGGTCATGGGCACCCGCTCGGGTGACATCGATCCGGCCGTCATTCTGCACATCATGAAGCAGTATGAACTGACGCCGCACGAAGTCGACAACCTTCTCAACAAACACTCCGGCGTCCTCGGAATAAGCGCCGAGTCCAGCGATCTGCGCGACCTCGAAGAGGGCTGGCCGACCCGCAGCGAGCGGGCGAATCTCGCTCTCGACGTCTACTCGCACCGCATCAAAAAATATATTGGCAGTTATATAGCTGTATTGAACGGATGCGATGCGATCGTCTGGACGGCCGGCGTCGGCGAGAACAGCCCGATCGTGCGCAGTATCGTGTGCAAGGATCTCGGCTGGCTCGGCATCGAGATCGACCCCGCTCTGAACGACAAGACCTGGCGCGGTGCCGAGGGCGATATCGCGACGCCGAACGCCAAAGTCCGCAACTTCGTCATTCCGACAAACGAAGAGCTCGTCATCGCCGAAGACACCCTCGAAATCGTCAGAAAGCGCTGATTTTCCGAAAAGAAGCTCGCCGGCTCACCACAACGACACGAAGACACGAAGAACGAAAGACTCAGGTCTTTCTTCTTTGTGTCTTCGTGTTTTTGCCGGGTACCGGCTTGGCCGTCAAGGCTTTGAAGGCGGCACGCAGGGTCGCGAGATTTCTGAGGTCATCGGCCGGCTCCTCGTTTCCGGCCTGAGGGGTTTCCATGATCACGGGACGGCCGGTAAAGCCCGGGCGCAGAAGGAGTTCAGCGAGATTTTCAGCGCCGATGACACCCTCGCCGATATTTTCATGTCTGTCATGATGCGCGCCGAAGGGTTTCATCGAGTCGTTCAGATGAACCACCCTGATCCCATTGGAGCCGAAAAGTCTCACGGCGTCGGTTTCCAGCCTGTCACGTTCCTCTTGCTTCCGGAAATCATACCCGGCCTGGAACGCATGGCAGGTATCGAGACAGACACCGGTCGGAAACGGCATGAGCTCACGAACTTCGGCAATGTCCGACAGATCCGCGCCGAGATCGTTCCGTTCGCCCGCCGTGTTTTCAAGCAATACCAGCGGTCCCGGCGCCACAACCGTTTCAAGCGCCGCGCGCAGCCCTTCTTTCATGAATCGCATGCCTTCGGCATGATCAGGATTGCTGCCCATGTGAATGACGGCATAATCGGCACCGCATCGCGAGGCCATCTCATACTCGAAACGGAGCACATCGATGGATTTCTGCCTGACGACAGGATTCGCCGAAGCCAGGTTCGCGAGATACCTGACATGAACGATCAGGGGCGGAGACCCGGCGGCTTGCCGGGCTGCATGGAATCGCGCGATGATCTCATCAGGCCAGGCGCGCATTTCCCAGACACGCGGGCTGGAGGTGAAGATCTGAAGCGTCGTGCAGCCGCGGATCCGGTATCTCTCGAACAGCGTCTCGGGCCCCGAGGCGATGGAAAGATGGAAGCCGACACGCAGCCCATTGGGCCATTGTATCGTTGTACATATACCTCGAGCCATGGAAGCTGAAGAGATCAGCGCTTTGCATCCGGCGGCGTATCTCTGACGCAACGGAATCCGACGGTGGTACTGCGATAGAACGGCGTTCGATGGACATCGCGGGCGCTGACCCGGCACCCCTTCGTCTCGTCATCCCAGGAGCCACCGCGAATGATGGGCTGGCCCGTATGTCCGTTGAAT
>CAZQYQ010000290.1:0-5776 GCA_964597625.1 uncultured bacterium | reverse complement strand
CTCCTCGCCGGACGGCGGTGCCGGCGGAAGGCCGGTATCAGGGGTCAAGACGCCTTCTTCACCCGGCGGGGGCGGCGGAATTTCCTCGACAGGCGGACTCGCCGGATTCTGTTCACCGTAAGGCGGGAGCTCACTTGGCGTTTTGCCGGCCGTGGGCAGCGCCGCATCATCAGACGGGATACTCAGGTCTCCGCCCATCGCCTCGATTTTCGGAAGCCTGAGACTTTCAAAAACCTTGTCGCGAATGGTCGAGTAATGTTTCATGAGTTGGAGAGAGGTGTGATAGAAGTTGATCACAACGAGCTTCTGCCCCATCGGGATAATAATCATATGAGTATATAATGTTTTCCCGTTTTTCTCGAACCGGAAAAGCACATTCCCGATATCAACACCGGCAATATCGGTTCGCCACTGATCATACAGTCTCGGATTATAGGGCATGAGACTGCGCTTGATTTCGATGGCGACCTGTTTCAGCGTCTGTGGCCGGGAATAACTCGCGGCCTGCACATGAACGAGGATCTGGCCGTCAAGCCCGGAAAGCGAGTATAGCAGAGCCGGACTGACTTTCTCGCGGATCGTGAAATAATCGGGAATTTTCAGACTTATGCCGAAGGCATCATTCTTGATCTGCCTGTATCGGATTTCCTCGTCGTAAAAGGGCCGAAGCCGCCGCAGGTAATCATCGATCTTCAGGGTGCCAAAGGCGGCTTTGAACGTGTCGGAATACCGTTTTTCGTTCAGGGCGTAGTCATACACGACCCATTTGTCCCCGGCATATCTGCAATAAACAACGAACTCAAACGTCCCCTTCGTCGTTTTCAGCTGGATATTGACCTTGCACTGGGCCTTTCCATGAAAGCGCGGGTTCGAGTAGTTGAACTTCGCGTCTTTTGCGAGCCGGAACATGACCTTTGCAAGGAAGCGGAATTCATTGCGCTGCAACTGGACCTGATAGGAATACAGCTCGGTATATTCCGCCGGACTCATCATTTTGAGCGGCTTACCGAACAGAAGCGCCATGAACGTGGTCACATCGAAGTTCGCAAGGCACTTGTCCTGATCACCGGCCATCATTCCGCCGACGAACTCATAGATCATCGGAACGGGCGACGGAAGCTCCTGGTTTGAGCCCGGAGGTTCGGGAATATCATCGGCAAGGCCGCTGATATCAGCGGTCTGCGCATGAAGGAGAACCGGGCAGCCGATGTCGAGCAGCAGCAAAGCGATACACAAAGTCAGAATTCTCAATGTACGCATATGGCGCAGGGTATCCCACCTCCACATGGAATGTCAACGCTGCAGGTTCAATCCGGATTGCCTGTTCACGATGTTGAAGATTGAACGAATGTACGGTATTTTTGGAGATATGCGCAGGCTGTTTGCCTTATTCGTTATTTTTTCCCTTCTTTTGCCGACGGTTTCATCGGCAAATCGGCTTATCGAGCCTGCGCAAAAGCCGTTATCACAGCCATCCTTCAAAAATGCAGCAGAAGGAACCGTCACCGCGATCCCTGTCCAGGAAGGCGTCTGCGCGGGAGACATCCGTTCTGACGCGCGCAAGCTCGCTATTCATCATTCTCCCCCCGGCGCCATTTCCGGAATTTTTCTTTCTGACTCGTCCGGCAGGAATGGGCCAGCCTCATTCCTGGACCATTCCGAATCAACGGGCTCGTTCGGCATTCCTCCCGAATGGGGACTCACCTCCATCCGGCTCGCCCGGGCAGATTACTGACTTTCACTCATACCGCTCTGAATTTCCGCATCGTTCGCTTTTTTACACGTTCAATGCAATGCACTGTATGAGATGAAAGGAAAAAACCATGACCCTGCAGAATCCATCTTCGAATATCAAAGCAAAGGAAGATCCGGGCATTGAGGAAAATGTCATCGGCTCGATCATTGTCAAAACAGTTGGAGCTGTCGCCATCGGCATCGTTGCCTGGTATTTCCTTCAGCACATGATCTGATCCTTTTCTGACGGAACCGAAGCAGGCCGGAAGATGTGTTTCCGGCCTGCTTCTCTTTTCATTCGCGGGGTTTGCGTTCGGAATCCGACGATCCAAAACCCTTGAAAAGTTTCATCATTTCGGGGTCTGCTCTCAGGATCACAACCTGCTGCGGGAATGGAATTTCGATGCCGGCCTGGTCAAGCGCTTCCTTGATGCGTTTTTTGAACAGGCGTGCAACCTGCCACTGGGTCAGCGGGCGCGTTTTGACGAGCATCCGCAGGACGACCGATGACGAATCAAGGTTCTCAACGCCCAGCACTTCGGGGCGACCCCAGATGTCTGCTGCAAGCTTCGGATCGGAAGCAAGCTCGTCGCCGACACTCTGAAGAATTTCCATCGTCTTGTCGAGATCCGCGTCATAGGACACGCCGATATCGAGTATCGCCCGAGACCAGGTATACGTCATGTTTTTCACCGACGTGATCTCCCCGTTCGGGATGATGAATACACTCCCATCCGTGTCGCGAAGAACGGTGGTTTTCAAATTGATCTTCTCCACGGAACCCGTGCGACCGCCGATTTCAACGACATCCCCCACTCTGAACTGGTTTTCCACAAGGATGAAGAAGCCTGCGAAGAAATCCTTTACAAGGCTCTGGCTGCCGAAGCCGATCGCGACGCCGACGATTCCGGCGCCCGTGAGGAGCGGCGTGATGTCCATACCCAGCTCACGCAGAATCATGATTCCGCCGATGCAGAAGAGAACCACGCGTGCGCTCGTATTCACGATCTGAACGAGTGTTGATGCGCGCCTCTCGTTTTCCGTCAGACTCGACCGGTCCTCGTTCTTGACATAGGCAATGACGCTTTCGCCAAGGGTCTGAACAAATTCGAGCACGATGGCTATAGCGCATGCAATAATAATGATCCGTCCGATCCGCGCGAACAGCCAGTCACTCTGACCCGCAACCCAGTCCAGAACGAACCTGATGGTCGGGGACCCGGTCGTGATTCCCGCGATTGCGGCGACGGCAACCGCCGCAATCAGATACACGATGAACCGGAAGGACTTCCTGCTTATGAACAGGAGGAACTGGGCCCGTTCCTTGCTGACATAGGAAGAAGCGATGCCGCTTGCCGGATCGAATAATTTCCCGGCAAGCCGGTCTGAAAGTGGTTTTCCAACCGCAATCAGCATGACGATCGAAAACCCCTGGATATTGCGGTAAAAGACGAATACCGCAAAATTCTCGTACCCATACAATGCCGTCAGAAGACATACCAGATTCAATACCGCAATGAATTTAAAGGTAAAAACCGTGATGCGGAGAAGTTTTGATTCGGGCCGGAGGTCCAGGTTTTCCTGAAGAAGCCTGTCGAATGACGCGGAAGCATGGATGAACCGGATAAAAGGCCATATCAAAGCGATTTTACACAACAGAACGATGAAAAATGCGACTTCCCCGTAGAGGTCGAACCATCTGAGCAGGAGAACCGGCGGGACACAGACCGTCACAACCCTGAGCATGCCGGTTAACGAGGTTCTCAGCGGGTGAAACTCCGGAAGACGCATGAGCAGTGTTCTTTCAATGAGCCTGCTGAAAAGGAGCGCCGCCAGAAGAACGATCGGAACCGCCAGAATCGCCGCAACCGGTTCAAGTTGCCAGGAAACGGCAAGCATCATCACAAGAGCCGCAATCGCGAACGCGTGGCCGGTCAGCAGCTGAGTCAGCGATGCGCATTCACCCGGCCCGGGTGGCGTCGTCCCATTCAGCCTGACCGCGGCCCACGCTGCACCAAAACAGATGAGCGCCGTAAGGAACAGTTGAGCGATGAAGCCGACATTCAGAAACCCCGCGGCTGCAGCGAAGCGTGCCGATACGGCTGCGGGAATCGCCGAGAGATCGTTCACCAGGGTCCGGACAAATCCGGATCTCGGCCTGAATTTGCTGCGCGCGAACAGGTTCCGTTCGAGTTCGGATTCAATCGCGCCCTGAACAACCTGCCTGGCGGAAAAAGCGTGTTTAATCAGGGTATCATATGTTGTTTTTTGTTCGTTTATTGCCAGAACTACCTGCTGAAGAGAAGACAGCTGCTCCTTCTTCAAGGCAATTTCCACTTTTTTTCCGGAATCGGTTTTTCCTGATTTATCTTTTGTCTGTTCGCTTTCACTTACAAACTGATTGATGATCTGGCGTGTCGCCATCACCAACTCGAGGCGCTTCTCGACAAGATTCTTTTCGTTCTGGTATTCGGTCAGAATCTGATCAAGCCTGGGCAGCCAGTCCCTTTTCCCGAGAGCGAGGACAGAACCGGAAGCGGCATTGCCTGCGGAAGCGCGTTGTTCGATCCCCTCGAACTGCGCGATATCTCTCACCGTTCTCCCCCGCAGCTCCTGGAGTCTTACCTGCTCCGTCAGCGCATCTTTCTGCGACAGAAGCAGTTCACGCCGGGCAACGTTCTCGTATTTCGCGGAAATATCCGACTCCCGAGATTCCGATTCAGTCACAAGTTCCTTATCTATGACCGCAATTTTCTGATCCACCGCTTCGATGGACCGTCTTGCCGCATCAGCCGCATTCTTTGCCTCCTGAGCCGCGGATTCAACCGTCATTTTCTTAACGGAATCCTCCTGCTGACTGACAATGGCTCCTATTTTTTCAATGTACTCGTTGTAAATCGACAAGGTCGATTGCGCCAGAAGGACGTTTTCATGTATCTTTGTTATTTTATTCTCAGCCAGTTCGATGATCTTCCGGAGTTCGTCGCTATATTCATTGCGCGCCTGAATGAGCTCCGACAGGGCCGTCTTTTTTCTCGCGACGAGTTCCGCGGAAAGAGCCGCGGCGCCGCTCTGCTCAAGGCCCTTTAACCGTTGTTCATGTTCATCTCTCAGCCGGATGCACTCGGCAAGCTTCTCTCTGGCTTTGGCTGTTTCATCCGTCAGAGGGGAAATTCGGGACTCGAGAGCTGCAAGTTTCGACTGCGCGATCTGACGTCTCGACAGCATCAGCTTCTGGTCGAGGCGGGTTGATTCCAGACGTGTCCGGCTGCCCGCCACATCGCCCGAACCGGCATGAGAGCGCAGTGTTGCCTCAAGCGAGGCGCGTTCGGATGCCGGGTCTGTGAAGTCGAGAAACTCGACAGACGCGGATGCGAGATTTCCGGCCTGCGCTTTTGCCCGCGCAATTCGCCTCGCGACCGCCGTGGCCATCAATTCATAGGAAGACAGTTCCGTGTCGGAGGGTATTTCCGAGGCATTGGTCGCATTCGCGGTACCGGAAGCATCCACGTTCTGACGGAGCAGCTCTTTTTCCGCTGCAATGCCGACCACGCTGCCGGCTGATGCGGGATCAGCCGCCGATGTTCTGCACAGAGAACAAGCACAGATGATCAACAGGATCAGTCCCGCGAAAACATTCCTTCTGCCTGCATTCATAAAACCTCCAGAGTCCCCGGCAGCCCGCCGTTCGGTTCGAGGATGCCATCCCATGTGCCGATTCTTGATGGGGAAAGTCGCTCATGTTACAATGCACGTCGATACCACGCAAGGCAGCTCTTCCTCCCGTCCGCGCCATTGATTCGCGTTTCAACCCCGTCGGCAAACCGTCTATACAAGGAGCTATATATGGGTCTTAATTTATCAGAGCTGATCGTCATTCTCGTCATCATTCTGATTCTGTTCGGGCCCGGAAAGCTGCCAGAGATCGGTAAAGCCATCGGCCGGGGAATTCGTGAACTCAAAAAAGCCCAGAATGGAATTACGGATGACGATGAAAAAAACGAAAAAAAAGATCCCAAGGCATAAAACCGTGATTCAAAAC
>CAZQYQ010000289.1:0-5864 GCA_964597625.1 uncultured bacterium | reverse complement strand
GGTGGCCGGCAAGGGTGGCCGAGGGCATCAGGTCCATGATGTAGGCGCGATTGATGAGAGATGGAATAAGCACCAGCGGGGTTTTACAGGTTATCGGAGCGGTGCCGCGGTACCGCAGGATTCTCATGGTGTCGAATCGGAAAATCTCATCGACCTGTGTTGCGCCGCGATAGGGCGCATCCTGCGCTGCACCGTGCCGTGCCGTGAGAGAATCGATGTTTTTCTCGATGATGCGGCCGGCCAGTTCGAGATTGCTGCCTGCCGCTTCCATGAACCGTTTTACGCTGTTCGTGACGGAATCGTTCATCGTCGCCTCCTGTTTGGAATTCACGTTCAGAGTCAGGCGGTTGTCCGACCGGTGACGGCTTCCGTCTGGAGGCGGATCTGCTCGGAGATGCCGGCGAGCTGGGTGGTGATCTTGTCGAGATACGCGTTCTGGTCGTAGAGGCGGCGGTTGATCTCGTCGAGTTCGCGCTTGGTGACGAACTGACAGGTCTCGGCCAGACGGTTGAGGTTCGTTTCCCATATCTTGCGGGCATCGAGGGTCTGTTCAAGGGAGCGGGTCATCGTGTTGACAAACGTCTGCGACTTCGCGAACTCGTCCATCGTCTGCGCGATGCGGTTCTCCCAGAACGTCTGAACGTCGCGGCCGGCCTTGATGCACTCCTGAAACATAGCTTCCATTGGTGATGCTCCTTTTGATGATTTGCGATGAGGTTACAGGACAGAGAATAATCGCATCGCGATAATGTGTCAAGGAAAAAGTAATGCAACGCAAAATAATTATCGGCAATAATGGCTTCTGACCTTTGCCTGATGAAAACGGTAATGCAAAAAAAACAACCGCCCGGACATGAGCCCGGGCGGTTGTCGGAGGCGGAATTTCAGCTTTTTTTCGTGGATGCGGCCTTTTTTGAAGATGCTTTGGCGGGTTTTGCTTTGTGCTTTGCAAGATCAGCCCGGAAGTCGGCGAGCTGGTCTTCGAGATCGAGAAGTTTGGATTCGACTCTCTGAAGATATCCGAGGATGCGCTCGAGATCGCTCTTTGAAGGCATATTGATCGAGGTCAGATACGATTCGATCTGGCTTCCCATCTGTTTGCGGACATCGAGAGACTGGGACATCGCCTGACTCATGGTCTTGATGAAATGTTCATCTTTGCTCAGACGCTCGAACGTATCCGTCATCGACTTTTCCCAGGTTTCCATCATGTTGCGGCCGAAATCGAACGGGTTAGTCACGGTTCTGTCTCCTCATTTGCTCAACAGCCATGTGTCTATCTTCTTCAGGACCGATGGTTCAAAAGCGATATAAATGTGGTTCAGATCAAAAACGTCCTTCCCGAGAAGTTGCGCCCCGCGCCTGAGAATGCCGTCTGTAAACAGGGATGAAGAGAGAAGCACGACGCCGTCGGAAGGCCGTCCGACGATTTCCCAGGGCATGGGAAAATACCCGAGACCCTTGATATGCTTAGCGATATATTTGCTCTTCCCTGCGATGACGCCGAGGCGGACATGGGGGTCTATCCCTCGTTCCTCCAGCCTGTAGATGAGTCTGCCACCGGCTTTGACGGCGGCATCAATCCCCCGCGAACGGACGAACATCGAAGAGCCGCCGAAATACAGGGCATGGATCGTCATGTTGGCATCGACCGCCGTCGCGCTGTCCGGGCCCAGTTCTTCTCCCGCATCCCGGACGAGGTTATACAGGAGCTGGGCCTGACCGGGAAAGTAATTCGGGGATTTTGCGAAGACCGAATACTCTCTGACATCCCTCCAGCCCGAAGGGAGGAGCAGATAATCGGACCCGGCCGGAGAATTGAATTCACCCGGATTCGACATGATGGTTGTATTGTAAAGGTAATAGCGGAAGGGGATGTCCATCCCGCGGAATGGCGCTGCAATCGCTATATAGGTTCGAACATCGCCACGATACGGGGTCAGCCAGGGTTTGTCGGGAAAGAGCGAACGCATGTCTGACAGATAGACTCTGGCGGCAACGTTGCCTTTTGAATGGGCAATGATGTCGACCTTGAAATTCGGATCATTTGTGCGGCGCATAATGATTCTGATGCGCCTGATCGCATTTGCGATCTGCTCGGCCTGCATGATGTTGTCGCCCTGGTTATGGGCAAAAGAAATCGCGAACGTCGCATAGCCCATCTCGGAAAGCCAGAGCGCAAATCCGCGTTTATCAGGCGAGAGATCTTTCGGCATGACGAAATCATGCGGGTGAATCCAGGCTCTGTTCGCATTGTCGCCTGCTCCATGAATGAGAAGAACAGGATTTCTCAGCGTTCGGCCTCTGTACCCTTTTGCGCAATGCAGAAGGAACTCATTCGACGGAGGAGCCGGGGTGTTTCCGAACCATGTGCGGAGACTCGGATCGAGAACCGTCGATGGCGGCGAGAAGGCTTCGGGCGTCATCATCGGATGAGTATCCCGAAGCCGTTCGACGGTTTCCCACATGCCGCTCTCGGGAGCTTGAAAAACGGCGAGCGGGGCGGGGGAGAAAAGATCCGTCGCAAGGGCGGGAGCGAAGGGGGTGAGAACCAAAGCCAACAGGGCGGTTCCAACAACAAAAAGTCGTCGGACCCGGGATCCGGGTCCTGGATATTCAGGGTGACTGGTACTCATAGGGGTGCTCTCTTTCTCTGGGTCGAAGTGAAAACCCGGGGAAAAATCAAGGGCAGGCCTGGTGTCAGTTTGTTGAAAGCCAGTTGATGGTGTCTTTCCAGACGGTCTCTCGAACGGGATGAGCGACAGTGAGGGAGACGTGGCCAGCTTCATACTTGTGATCCGTCACCTTCGAATTCGGCAGGAGGTCGCGGTTGCGCTCGGCGCAGGGGACGGAAACGACATGATCCTGTGTCGCGTAAATATTGAGGGTGGGGAAGTTGATCCTCTTCAGTTCGACGTTTTTTCCGTCGATGCGCATGGTGCTTTGTGCGAGACGGTTGTCCTGATAACAGTCCTGGATGATCTCGATGAACGTTTTGCCGGGGAACGGGACATTGTCGGTCGCCCAGCGGTCGAGGGCTTTGAAATTTTTCAGATAGGTATCGTTCAGAATGTTTTCGAACAGCATCCGGGGTTTGGCAAAATGGTTGCGGGTCTGCAGGAATGGGAAGGGGGCGTGCAGAATTTTTTCCGGAACGCAGCCGAACGTGTCGGTCAGTTTCTTGGGGTCGAACGAATTTTTGTTGGTCCAGAGGGTCAAAAGGCCGCCTTCCGTGAACTCGAGGGGCGTCGTGAGGAGGACCAGCCTGCCGTATTCTTCCGGATGGAGGGCTGCCATCATGCCTGCCAGGGTGCCCCCAAGGCAGTAGCCGAACAGGGTCAGCGGCCTGCCGCACTCGCCGCGCCTGACTCTTCTAACCGCGCGCAACGCGACTTTTTCGAGGTAATAGTCAAGGCCGTGCTGCGCGTTCTCCGGCCCCGGGATTCCCCAGTCGATGAGATAAACCTTGTACCCGGCTCGCGAAAGAGCCTCAATGAAGCTGTGTCCGGGCATCAGATCGAGGATATACCATCGATTGATGAAGGAATACACCATGAATATCGGAGGGGCATCGACGGGCTTGCCGAGAACTTCGTATTCGAGAAGCCGGCAGGTGCCTTCGGTGTACACCGTTCTGCAGGGGGTGCGGGCCATTCCGAGCGATGCAAGCTGCTGCTCATCAGCTCTGTCACCGACCTCGGCCGTGTGCTGAAGATACTCGACGAACTTTTTCACGCGGGCGAGATCTTCCTGAAGTTTGGGGTCCGGGGCCGTGCCCTGCTGCTTTTCCATTCGGGTGACAAAACCTCCTGAACGGGATAGCTGATGTGACGGCAGTTTCAGGGCCGAAATCCCACCAGTATAAAAATTATAGGCACCGATGCAGGAAGTGTCAATTTCCCGTTGCCTCGCGCAAGACAACGGCAAGCAAAGCCGGAATCTGGTTTCCCGGCTCCCGGGTGCCGATCGGGGAGCGAGATCTGCCGGAAGATGCCCGTGAAAGAAAAAAGCCGTCGGATCTGCCTGCGCAGCCGACGGCTTCGTTCCGGGAAAAATTACTCGGCAGCCTTGGCCTTGGTGGCTGTCTGATCGATGACCTGGCGCCAGACGTTCTCAAAATGGAGCATGATGACGCGCGTATTCTTCTGGTAATCTTCGTAGGACTTATTGACCATTTCAATCTGCTTTTTGGCCGTTTCATTGTAGGCATCACGCTGCATGTCGGCGATCTTCGTGATGTTCTCGGTGAGAGTCGTGTAGAACTTGAGGGAGTTTTCCAGACCTTCGCGTGAAAGCCGGATCATCTCGTCGCGATCGAACAAGGGAGCGTTGTTGGTCGGATTCATGGGAAATCTCCTTATACCTGTATTGAAAAATGAACGGGCGTTTTGAGGCGCCGCCTGTGTGAAACCGAAAATTACCGGTCTGCCTGCTGCTGCTTCGGTTGGGTGAGCTCCATCACGTTGCGCCACTCGTTCTCGAAGGTCGTCATGATGGTGCGGGTGTTCTTCTGATACTCCTCGTAGGACTTGGTGATGAGGTCGATCTGCCTTCGGGAGGCTTCGTTCATCGTGTCTTTCTGAATCTCGCCCAGTTTCAGGGCATTTTCCGTCAGCGTCATGAAGAACTTCAGGGAGTTTTCCATTCCCTGCCGGGAGAGACGGGCCACTTCTTCTCGATCGAGCAGTTGATGCGTCATGGGTTTCTTCCTTTCGTGCTTTTGTCTTGCGATTGTTCATGGGTCAGTTCTGGGCCGGAATCTGCCGGTCGATCACGCGATTGAAGATCGATTCGCAGTGATTGCGGAGAATGCGTGCCGCTTTCAGCGATTCGTCACCCATCAGATTCGAGATTTCGACCTGCATGGAAGCGATTTTCTCGAGATTGCGCGCGCATTGGAGGGAAAGGCGCATCGAGGTTTCGAAGAGATCGCTGGTCATGCCGGGAAGATCTGCGAACGGGGGCATTGTTTCAGGGGCCGAGTTCATGTGAAAATCCTCCTCAGCTCAGAGAACCAGTCCGCCGTCAACTCCGAGAACCTGGCCGGAGATGAAAGAGGAGTCATCGGACGCAAGAAACAGATAGCAGCGGGAAACGTCATCGACGGTTCCGTGACGCTGGAGAGGGGCTTTTTCCTTCATCATGGTGAGGATCTTTTCGGGCATCTTGGCGGTCATGTCGGTGATGATGAACCCAGGAGCGACGGCATTCACGCGGATGCCCTTGCGGCCCATCTCTTTTGCCATCGATCTGGTCATGCCGATGACTCCGGCCTTGGTGGCGGCATAATTGATCTGGCCGACATTCCCGTACACCCCGACAACCGAGCTGGTGTTAACGATGCTTCCGGCGGTGCCCTTCTCGATCATCGCTTTGACAACAGCCTGACTGCAGTTGAAGACACCCTTGAGATTCACATTGATGACGCGGTCCCACGCTGATTCTTCCATTTTCACCAGAAGAGCATCGGAGGTGATGCCGGCATTGTTGACCAGCACATCGATGCGGCCCTCGACTGCGACGACGCTGTCGGTAGCGGCCTTCACGGAGGCGTTGCTGGCCACGTCAACCGTGATCGTCTGGATGACGCCCTTCGATTCCTGCTTGAGGGATTCGAGGCCTTCGGGATTCAGATCCCAGGCGTAGACCCTCGCTCCTTCAGAAGCGAAAAGCAGCGCGGCGGCTCGGCCGATGCCGGCTCCGGCGCCGGTGATTATCGTAATTTTCCCCTGCAGTCTCATGATCGTTCTCCATTCCGTAAAATTGTGCGATGCAGTTTCGCGATATAGAAGGCCCTGCCTTACATATGTGAATATATCATCGGCATATTTTTGTGTCAAGCAAAATATTTTGCATTGCAAAAG
>CAZQYQ010000288.1:0-5865 GCA_964597625.1 uncultured bacterium | reverse complement strand
ATGCCGTGATGACATCCCTGAGCGGCAGACATTCGACATACTTCGTAACGACGCCGCCTTCGGTCGCGTTGATGACCTTCTGCTTCGTCTGCCGGAACTGATCCTCGAACCAGGCTCGATACATGTGCATGTTCTGGTCCGTGAACAGGATTTTTCCATCGGGCATCACGATTCTGTGAACACCGCGCATCTGAATGTAATCGACCGTCTCGTGCTCCAGTGAGGTGTACGGATGGACTTTGTCGTAAAAAATGTCGTCCGAATACGAACCACGGGCATACAGTCTTCCATCCTGGAAAGACAGATCGAGTCCTACGAAAATAATCGGATCACAGCCGCATCTTCTGGCCAGATCGAACGCCGTTGTCGCGATCGAACCCCAGCAGACGACGGTCCCCGTCGGCTCCCGAAACCGCTCAACCATCTTGTGCAGACCACCGCCGAAAGTCATGGCCATTTTCGGCCCGCGAAAACTTTCAAGAATATCAGGATGCGTCATCGGTTCGATGGCAAGAACGACCCCGGTCTCATTTTCGACGCCCACGAAATCGAGCGAGTTCAGATAGCTCGGGTCCGCGGCAAGAACAATATGCGGTCGTATATCACGAATGACCAGCTGCCGGAAAGAGGTATCAACACTGATGATCAGAAAACGGTCCCGGACTTCGGACAGCAGGTGAACGTTTTTCTCGAGTGAAGGCCCGGCAGCTACGATAACTGCAGGAACTCCCGCGAATTTTCCGAACATTCGCCCGACCCCCGGCAACGTCATCGCGGATGCAAGATTTGCAAACGCATTTGAGTGGAACTCATTCCCGGTATGCATCAGTGTCACAAGGTTGCCCTTCGAGCGATTCGACAGATACCGGATCTTCTCTTTTATACGCTCAAAATACTCATGGAAACGGGCCATCGAAGGCGGATGCTCGATAATGGCCAGCGCATCCAGCGAGCTCCAGTCAAGTCCCATTGCCCATCTGTCGCCGACTTCATCGGGAGACATGCCGACACACCATTCGACCCGCGTATCATTCAAGGACATCTGCAGGTCACGGCCTGCAAGCGCTCTGATAAAGACCTGCGGGTCGGGCTCGACGACATACACCTGGCGTGCGATTCCGGGCCGCGCGAGGCGATCCAACACGATATCAAGGGCATATCCCAGTCCGTTTCCCAGCACCAGAACATTGGAGTGCTGGGGTTGAAGAGCCGACTCAACCTGGCGCCGGGCTTCGGCAATCGGATCATATTTGCTATGATATGTGATACTCTTTCCCTCGATGGTGAGCGTCAGCGCCGGCTGTCCACTTCGCGAAGGTTCAAGCTGAAGAGAGACATCTGATGAAGTCGCATGCTGCCGCTCGACCAGCGCGTACAGATGCGGATGGCGCAGCAATGCTTTCAGATTAGCCTTCAAAAAAGGCGATTCCATCGGTCTATTCCCCCGCTTCGTTTCCGGGGACTCAACGCCCGTCAGCCGGCTTCAGACTCGTCAGATTCAGGCATGAGTTCGCGAAGGTCTTCAAAAAGGGTGCGTCCCTGGGCGGTTATTTCCGGAAGTTCGTATTCAAGAACATCCGCCAGACCGACCCAGTCGTTGTTTTCATGCATTTTTTGAAGCGCCGCCATCTGCGTCGCCAGATTATCGAGAAGCTGCTTCCGTCGGGATTCGAGCTCCGTTTCACTCATCTCGGCGGCAAACCCCACTGCCAGAGACTTCAAAACGGAGGAAAGCCATTCCAGCCCATCGAGAGTCTCGAGATGGCTCTCCATGGCCTCTTTGACCTTCCCAAGCCGCAGGTCAGCGGCAACCTCCCGGGCACGCTCATCGATGAACTCAAAAACGTCGGCACTCTCTTCAAGCGCCATTTTCAGAAGATCACGCGCCGTCGCCGTCAGGATGTCCACCTTCTGGTATTCTACGATCTTGTGGGCTTCGAGTTCATCCGTCTGTTCGATACTCAGCCTGGTTTCATCAGCAACGATTTCCATGATGGTCGCGCCGCTGTCTTTGATCTCTTCGGTCAGTGCCTCGACCAGTTCGGCAAGGGTTACTTCCGGAGTAATCCCATCGATTGTAAGTTGTTGTCCGTTCAGCAGAATATTCAATCAAGCCACTCCTGATCGCCCTGACCGGCGAAAATCACTGTTTAGGAGATAGTAGCCGCCCTGGCGCGGATAATCAACCCCTGTCATTGTATCAGAACAGAGTTACGAACTGCTGCCGGTAAGTTGAGCCAGCTGACTCGAGAACGCCTGGGATTGAGTCTGATACTTCGACATGGCGGATTCAAGGGCAGAGAACTGCTTCATCAGCGCCTCTTCCCGATTCTTGAGTCGTTCTTCCTGGCTGCTGATCTGCGTGTTCAGCTGCGTAATCTGAGTGTCCATGGAGCTGTTCGATGTGGAAAGACCTGATCGCCCGGCCCGTTTTGTCAGAATACCATCGCTTTTGGTGAACTCGTTGAGGATATTTTTAAAGCGCCTGGCAATGCCCATTCCTGATTCCGAAGTCGAGTCTTTCGCGAAAAGCTCCGCGACTTTGTCAGGATTTTCGGTCAGTGCCGCAGTCAGCTTGTCTGCATCGACAACGGATAATTTGCCGACCTGGGTCGCCGTGTATCCTGAACCAACCTGGCCGGTTGAAATGCCGATATCGGTAAGGCTGTCAAACACCTTGTCCACACCGCTTACGACTCCCGCCATCGCAACGCGCATGCGGCTTCTGACAGTTGACAACGTTGAGTCGCCGGAGAGAAGCCCCAGCTTGTAATTTTCCTCATATATCGCAAGATCCTCCGCAGAAAGCGCCTTCTTTTCCGTGTCTGTCAGCGCCTCGAGGGAAGAGTCATGTTTTTCCGTGAGTTTCGTATACACAAGATCTGCGACGGTATTGTAGCTTTCGATGAATGCGTCGATCGCCTTGCGGGCACTCTCGGTATTCGAAGCCACGGTAATGGTTTCGCCTGATCCGGTGGTGGTGCCCTTGAGAGAAAGGGTAAGGCCGGTTATGACATCAGACACATCATTCGACTGCCGCACGATATCCGCACCGCCATACATGCCGCTGACGCTGAAAATGGCGTTCTGCCCGACATCCTGCGGGGCGGTGGACAACCCCATCGCAGAAAGGAAGTTACTGGTGTCGGTCGGCGAACCCAGCGCTATCGCCGTATTTCCCGTCTGTTTCGAGGAAAGGATGAACTTTCCCGAGCCGGCATCGAACTCCGCCTTGACTCCAGCCTTGACATTATTGTTGATGGTCGTCATCAACGAATCGAGCGTCATCGATCCTGGATTGCCGATCGTAAATGTGACGCCGTTGATGCTGAATGAACCACCGCTCACGGCTGTCGACAACCCCGCCTTGTCAAGAGTAGCGGTCGGCTGAATCGATGAAAGCGGCCTGCTGCTTTCTAGGCTGTTTCCGGTATCGAGGCCCATGGCCGTCGTGCCGGATGGGATCCCAAGAGCGCCGGCCAGCCCGCCGCTCAGGTCTTCAAGTTTCAGCGAAGCCGAAGAGCCTTTCATCTGCGACTTGATCTGGAACGTGCGGCTCGACTCGTCATACCAGACATCCTCAACACCGGAAGTGGCCCCGATGCGCTCCATGACCTTCGAAAGCGTGTCGGTGGAATTCCAGTTGATCGTGCTCTCCTTCCCGTTGACAGAAATCTTCATCTGCCCGCTGGAAGCGGGCGCCGTAAGGCCGAGAGTTTGAAGATCTTTCGTCAGCGCATCGGTTGCGGAAAAACCGAGAGCACTGCCGCTCTTCAGAAGCGCCGCGCTCTGCTGAGATCCAGAGATGAGGCCGGTTACCGACAGGATGTTACTGGTATCACTGGCGGCCCCAAGCCCGATCGGCAGGCTGCTGCCATCCTTGCGGGCAAGCCTGATGACATCTTTCTCAGAATCATAGGAAGCATTCACACCGGTCATCGACGTGATCCTGGTGAGAACACTCGTCAGAGTATCAGACTGGTTATCAATCGTGATGCTCACCCCATCCAGAGTAAAGCTGCCTGAACTGATGACGGAGGAAAAGGTTTCATTCACCAGCTTGCCGCCGGCATCCGTTGCGGATGTCGCCGTCGCATTGCCGAAAAGCACCGTCGGCATATCGCCACTCGCGGTATCAAGCGTAAACTTGGTCGTATCATTACTGTTCGTATTCGCCAGCAGCAGCTTTCCACTGCCCTGGTCATATCTGAACTCGACAAGACGATCAGCGGGATTACCGGTGACGGCACCTCCCTTGATCAGCGAAGGCGATTTGTCTATCTGATGATTCAAGCTACTGATCAGGTCGGATACCGTGGAACCGGCCGTGAGGCCGGCCGCTCCGAGGTCAAGGCTTTCCAGGGCATATCCCTGACGCTGCAGGGTCATGGTCGACAGGGGATTGACTCCGAGATCCTGTAATGTCGCCTGCAGACCGGACCTGATACTGGTGAGATTCGAGTCGCGTACGGGCTGATCCCGGGTCAGCGTGAAACTACCGGTCGCAGAGAACAGTTTCGTAACGGTGTCGCCGGCGGAGTCGCCAAGAGTCAGTGTTTTCGTGCTGTCCAGAAGCGATATTTTCACTTTGTTCGTCTTCTGGTCGAAACTTGCAATGCCTTTTCCGCGCATGTCTGCATTGCCGGCAATCGCGTTATTGATACCGGTGATGAGGTCCTGTGCCGTCGCATCCACCCCAACCGTCACACTGGTCGTGGCTCCACCGATCGTCAGATTGAGCGAGCCGGTGGTGATGCCGATGTTACTTAACTTCGTATTCGCTCCTCCGAGCGATTTGGAACTCTTGAGGTTCTCCCCCAGCTCGATCGAACTCCCCAGCCTGGCGAGCGAGGAAATCGTCGTTGGCGTAGCCAGCTGCTTTACTTTCAGGGTATAGGTGCCAACCTTTGCCGACGTACTTGCGACAGCACTCAGAAGTTTATCATCTGAGGCAGATACACTTTTCGAGTTGAACGTCCGGGAAAAAATAAGGTCGGTGGTTTTGTTCTGCAGTTCGAAGAGCTTGAGATTGATATCCTGCAACATCGATTTCTGATAGGAAATGGTGTTGCGCTTCTGTTCAAGCCGATCTAGAGGCACACGCTCAGCCGTCATGATCTTGTCGATCAATGCCTGAGTGTCCATGCCGCTGGCCAAACCACCGACCCAGTTTCTCGAAATGCTGCTGACCATAGTATCTGCCTCCTTGGCAAGATCGCCCTGTAACCAGACCCTCTTCTTTTTTTCCTGGTCAGGCCTTTTTGTCGAATATCAATCCGAGATAATCCTGCATTTTTGACACCAGATCGAGAATCTCTTTTGAAGGAATCTCCCGGATGACTTTATCATTGTTCGTATCCACGACCGAAACCATTGTTTCCTTTGTTGCTTCATGAACCTGAAACCTCAATGAGCGATCGAAAATCATCGAGGTCTTGTTCAGTTTATCGACTGCATCGTCGAGTTTTTCCTTCTGTTTCTGCGGATCCTGCTTCTCGGCCTCGACTTTCACGGCCTCCTGCTCCATCGGCGTGCCTGAAGCCGAAGTCGGTATGACCTCCGGGTCAGGTTTTCCATCAGGTAACTGAATATTCACAGGTTTCACATTTCCGATTTCCATCTGTCTACCCTCCCTCCGGGAAATGGATATCCCCATTTCCACATAGTCAAAACCCCTGTTCAGAACCATGGCCGGGAAGGGGCTGAGAGCCCCCGCCCGGCTGGTTTATCTCATCGTACCAAACCACGATTGCATTTGGAACCCTTATTTCAGAAGCTGGAGAACACCCTGAGGAATGAGATTGGCCTGAGCAAGCATCGCCGTGCCGGACTGGGAAACGATCTGATCACGGGTGAACTCGATCA
>CAZQYQ010000287.1:0-5868 GCA_964597625.1 uncultured bacterium | reverse complement strand
AAGCTTTAGTACAACAGAATCGCATCTCTTCACGAAAAAGTTCCCGTTTGCCCTGCCCCTCGGGGTTATCAAAGGGTGAGGGATTTGTGCTAGGGTGAAGAGATGAAATGGCAAAGAGGATTCTGTGAGAGACTGCTGATGTTGTTGCTGGCCATGCTGGTTTTCTGGCCGGGCCTGCCCGGAAGACTGGATGCTCAGACTTCCGGTGGGGCCGGCCCGGTGCCGATCACATTCCAGATCAATGATGCCGTCGTCAAGGACAAAAGCCTGTCCGACGTCAGTGTTGGCATCGGCACCAGCGAGACAGGCGATCTTCTTCTTCAGGGAAAAACCGATTCCGCAGGGCGATTCCTTGCCGAGCTGGCTCCGGGCAGGTATTTCGCCAGCTTCGGCAAACGCGGCTACATCCCGCTTGCCAACACCGTCATCGACGTCGTCGCCGGCAAACCGGACGTCATAACCGTGACGCTCTCGATGATGATGGAAGAGGTTGGACCCGGCACGCCGCGGCGGGTGCAGATCATTTTGAACTGGGGCTCCGGCCCGTCTCAGGCGAGGGATATCGATGCCCACCTGATCTGTTCGCGCGGGGAATCGCTGGACCATATCTATTTCAGCCAGAAAAATGCTGACAGAGATGGTCATATGGCGTCCCTGGATGTC
Source organism: uncultured bacterium (assembly GCA_964597625.1). GTDB lineage: Bacteria > Muiribacteriota > Ozemobacteria > Ozemobacterales > Ozemobacteraceae > MWAR01. Next base: position 5,205 of record CAZQYQ010000287.1, on the reverse strand, counting down.
GATGACATGGACGGGGGCGGGCCCGAGACGATCACCCTTCAGGAACCATTGCCGGGAAGCTACAGCTACTGGGTTCACAATTACAGTGGTCTTCCCGCGCGCCTCGATGAGTCGGATGTGATCGTCCGTGTGATGGTCGATAACGCCATGGCGGGAGAATTCCGGCTTGCTTCCGGCACTCCTTCCCGCATCTGGCGGCCCTTCAAGTATGTCGAGGTCGACCAGGCCGGAAACGCCCAGCTGGTGCCCTTTGCCGCAGACGAACTGGCAAGCCGCGCCGAGTTCATTTCGCCAGAACAGGTCATCTTCGGAACCGGGGATGAATCCGATGCGTTCACGACTGTCGTGGTTTATGGTATATTTGGAATAATATTTCAATTCGTTATCATCTATGGGATATATTTGTTTGCCCGCCGGGTATTCAGAGCGGTGATGTCCGGCGGCGCGGCGGGGCCTGGCTGAAAAGCCGGATATGAAAACTGCCGGTTCGGCACGCGAGGTGCGGTGAATGGATTCTGCGTGGTTCAGAAGGCGCGTTCTCAGGAATATTGCTGCCGATATTCTCGGAGTCGTCATCACGCTTGCCTGGGCCGGAGCAGAGCTGCTGGTGCCGGCGCATGCAGCGGTGGCCGGCCTGGAATCCTCTTTCCGGAGCGATCTTGAGTGTCTGAGACATCGGCCGTCAGCGGTTCTGGCCTTCTGGATTTCTCTTCCCGGCCTCTCTGAACCGGTGCCCGTTTCAATCGTGCCGCGCCACGGACAGAACCTCTTTTCTGCACAGCTGTATCTTCCGCCGGACGGCGAAAAAAGCTTGGCCGGCGTCATCCGGTCTGGTCGTTTGGAGCCATACAGGGTCTGCACGTCAGGTGGCGTCCTTTTCTACGAACGGGGCTTCTGCCGGCAAGGCACGGTGAGAGAGGAACCTTCTGGCCTGAAAGCGGACTTTACCTACGTCCCTTTCAAGGTGGCCGGCCGTGATAATCCCGCATTTGCCGGGGATCTCGGCCTTCTCCGGCTTGAAGTCCCGGCCGGGATTCTTCTGAAATCGCCCGGGAGCCTTTTTACAGCGGCCTTCGGCAAGCCTGTATCCGTTCAACGCATGCCGGGACGAGATTTGTTTCCCCTGATGAAAACACGGTTCGGCATGCCGCACCGGCTGGCCGGCGGCGGGTTCACGCCGCCGATCGAGGCGTTCGTGCTGCCGCCGGTTCATAAACTGTCGGCGAACAAGCACATCAGAGAGCCTGAGAAAAAGCTTGAAGCCGATCTGAACGACCTGGTTGCGCTGTTGGCGACCGATTCCGGCCTGCTGTCGCAGCGGGAACGGATCCGGCGGCAGCTCGTTCCGGATACGGTGAAGCTGAACTGGTCTCGTATCGACGATACCGACATTGGCTCCGGGCAGAATCAGTTCGTGTTTCTGACCCTGGGGCCGGGCATCAACTATTTCGACGGTCCCTGGCGCAAAAAGATCTGCGCTCTGCCCGGGCCGCGCCTGATCATCGATCCAGCGGTCGTCAATCTTGCCGACGCCCAGATCTACCCCAGTTACAGCATCGACCCGCCTGAGATGGGCGAAGGCCGCCTGCGCGCCATAAACCGTTTTCAGACCGGCGAATCCGCGCCCTGTTCCTCCAAAACCTCCGTCTCTTGCCGCAGAGACGCTCTATCCATGCCTTTCGAACGCCGGGAAAAGGTCATCAGAGAACTTGCCGACGTGCTTTGCAGGTATGGACTGCTGAACGATGATCCTGCCCTTGAACGCGGCTTTTCTTTTATGGGCGCCGAGTTCAGAGGAAACATCGTGAACAATGAAATTCGCCTTCGCGACGGCCTCGCTCTCCGGGAATGGGCGATCGGTGTCATCGTGCCGCCCGGCGCCGCAAAGAGCACCCGCAGGCGCTTGTCTGCCATCGGGTTTACGGAAGAGTCCGGTCCGGGGGGAGTGCCGCTCTCCGAATTTGTGATTGAAGCTCCTTTTGCAACCGATGCCGGTTTCAGGCTCGCCTATCTTGAGCTTGTCCTGCGCCGCTCGCAACCCGTCCTCTCCCGCATCATCCGGCGACTCCGGCCGGACCAGGCACCGGAGAATGGAATCAGGCCTGGATATACCAGCGCAATGCATGCAATTGATCGCATCATTCGCCGGGAAGGCTTCGCCTTCCTGTTTCATCGCCGCTCGTTCGATGCCTCCAGATCCTGGGCTGAGTGGCGTACCGCCTGGAGCGAGTGGCTTGAAGCCCTTATCAGGGGAGATGACGGAGCGGCGTGTGAAAGGCTCAGGTGCCGCGTCGGCAGCCTCCGGTCAAAGCTCTTCTGCGAGGGCCTGCCGGAAGACCGTCAGGACCATGCGCAGGTGAATCGATAAACAGCACGCAAAGCTGATCCCAGGCATTAATCGGATACCCGCTTTCCGGAAAACACAAGCTCAGAAGAGATCATACATATTCTGTGAGGAGGCTTCATGGGACTCAAAAGTGATTATCGCTTGATTTACAACGGCGATGTTTATGACGCGATCAATCAGTTTGCATTTGATCTGGAATTCTATAAGAAGTGGTGCGGCAGAAAAAACGGCTCAATACTGGAACTGTGCTGTGGAACCGGAAGACTGACCATTCCGCTCAGAAAAGCGGGGCTGGATATCACGGGGCTGGATCTTTCGGATCCCATGCTCGAAATGGCCCGCCGCAAAGCCGAAAAAGAGCATCTTGATCTGTCCTTTCTCAAGGGCGATATGCGGCGGTTCCCCGTGAGAAATAAATATTCTACAATATTCATAGCGTTCAATTCGCTGCAGGATATTTCCTCCGTCGAGGATGTTGAAGCCACGTTCGCGAGCGTGAAAGACCATCTCGAGCCGGATGGACTGTTTCTGTTCGATGTTTTCAACCCCAGCATCCACCTGATGGTGCTGCGGGAAAAAGAGTTCACGGAAACATTCGATTTCAGAACGTCTGACGGGACGCGCATCGCCGTGAAAGAACGGTGTAAATACGACGCATCGACCCAGATCAATCGCGTGCAATGGTATTTCGATATCGAGGGAACGGAAAGCGTCGAGGAATTCAATATGAGGTGCTATTTTCCATTGGAAATGGATGCTCTTCTGAAATACAACCATTTTGAGGTTTTGCATAAGTTCGGCACATTCGAGGAAGAGCCGTTCAACTCAGAATCCATGAAACAGATCTATGTGTGCAAGATGAAGCAGTGATGCGCGTTGCGTAAAACAAAATACCACGCAGAAAACGATATGTTTATTCCCTGTGCATCTGTCGGAACATCAGAATTTTCATGATGTCTGCCTTGGAGAAGGCACCGCCCCAATAAATTCTGTTGATTCCACGCTTGTTGAATACATCGGAAATGACGGTTCCATGCTTCCCACCGTACAGATTCTTGTCGGCGGTGAGGATGCTGTTCACTCCGTCCATAAACCGGGGACTCCCTGATTTCAGATAATAGAAACTCTTGTGGACAAGCGTGTCTGCAATGTCGGCACCGAGCGCTGTTCTGAGGTCCCAGAGGGCGCCTGACCAGATCTGACCGTCAGCATGAACGTCGCTCTTGATGTCTTCCGGATAATGAAGGTTGTTTTCCAGGCTTCTTTCATACGGCTTGCCCATTTTTGAAGCGGTCCACTCGCCGTATTTCGGATCATTGCTGAGGGAGCACGCGAAATAATCGGCCTGTCCTTCATTCATGGCACCCGACTCACTGAAGTAAAAAAGTTTGACGATCTGCTGCAGAACGGCATGCGAATACTCATGCCAGCAGATGCATTCTTCCTTCGCATAGTCATAGCGCTGGTTTCCGTCGCCGAAAATGATGACGTCCTCAAAGGGCCTGTAGGCGGCATTGTCGAATTTATCACCGTAGTGGACGATTGCCTTGAGAGGCCTGTCCATTTTGTCGCATCCGAGTTTTTTGAAGAAATCATGAATGCGATTGATATTGTAATACACATTCACTTCGTCAAAATGTGTATTGCCAGGATCATAGAGGTGAACATTGTCGGTGGCGACTGCGACCATGGTGTCCTCATTCAGGACATCCGCGAATTCGCCTTTCAGAGAGTGTGCGGTGAGGTTGGGTAAGGGTTCTTCCGAGACCTTGCAGGAGATGGGGTTGGAAACGTAAACAGCCCCTCTCCCAGGGGTGTTCTCATAAACCATCTGATTTTCTCTTGAAATTTCCTTGCCGTTTTCGGCGTTGATCAACACTTCGTAATCGCCCAGGGGATTGTCAGACGAAAGTCTGACGGCAAAAACGATCAGACCTTCATTCTCAATGGGCAATACCTGCAGTTCGGCATGAGGGATCCCGGATATTCCACGGGTACCGATCGCTTTTTCTGCGGCATCAATGGCCTGTTTCTTGTTGATGGAAACGCGGTTCCTGATGCTCTGGATGGTTGGAAAAGAACCATTTGCGAGTTCGATGACGTGGTTCTTTCCAACGTGGATTTCGATCAGAGAATCCCTGACTGGAACGCCTGCAATCATCATCTGAAAAGAAATATGCTCCGCTCCGGCCTCATGGGTTGTTCGAACAGACTGGAGACTCCCTTTCCTTCTCTGGGTGGGGATATTGAAAAGAGGTGCATGGTCGGTGACGAACGTTTCGACCTTCTGCGCGACATCACCCTCGAGGGGTTTTGAAAGAGTGCCTCTGAGGCTGGAAAGACGGTTGCCATCGGGAGTGACGACCATCAGGTCAACGCCATTGGCCACCTCTTCGTCAGCGACCAGTTTGTCGACAAGTCTGAGGGGAATGGTAATTTTTTCAGGGAAGGAAAATGGCCCATCCGTCTGCGATGAGGCTGGATCCAGGGCGAAGGCTGTAGCGGAACAAAGAGAAAAAGCACAACACAGGGTAACCAGCAGTCTTCTCATCTTGATTATCCTCAGGAGTTTGTATTTCCCATCGCTGCTTTGTGCGCAACTATTGCCGGACACTTCAGTCCTGGATCCGAGGCGGATCATTTCGCTTACCTGTGATTGCGGTCATGGCCTCGATCGTGGTCGTGACCATGGTCGCTCCGACCGGGATACCCGGGATGCCGATGCGGGTGGGGCCAGCCCGGCCACCAGATCCCGTCATCGATGACGACAACCTGCTGTTCGATGCGCGGGGCTGGCGCAACCCAGGACGCCGGGCGACGATAGGTCGTTCGCAGTTCGAGATCACCGAGAGACAGCC
>CAZQYQ010000286.1:0-5886 GCA_964597625.1 uncultured bacterium | reverse complement strand
AGATGGCGGGCGGCCGACCTGTCTGGGAGGGAATCCAGCTCGGGCAGGGGTGGACGAAAGTCGGGTTCGAACAGATTGCCGCCTGGGACCCCGACCAGATTTTCGTCGTGTCGTATTTCGTCGAATACGACAACGTCATGAAGGATCTTCTGTCCGACGAACGCTGGAAGGCGCTGCGTGCTGTCCAGACGAAGAAATTCTGGTTTTTCCCCGGCGACCTGATCAGTTGGGACCAGCCCGATCCCCGCTGGGTGCTTGGGTTGACGTGGCTGGCGTCGAAGATCCATCCCGAGCGGTTTCCCGGGATGGACATGAAGGCCGAAGTTGTCGATTTCTACAAGAATTTCTACGGTGTCGATGCCGAGACAGAGAAGAAGGTCATTCTGCCGAAGCTTCATGGTGACCTGTGACTGATACCCCTCGACCCGGATCTGGAGCAATTCCGCCCAGCCCGCCGCAGCCATCGTCGCGGGCGATTCTGCTGCTTGGAGCGGGGCTCCTGCTTCTGCTTGGTTTTTCCCTGTTTGTCGGTCGATATCCCGCGCCCTATATCATGCCGCCGGAGCTCCTGCGAAGTGACGAGATGGCCTGGCGACTGGTCTGGGGATTACGGTTGCCCCGGCTGGTTGCCGCTGTTCTGGTGGGAATGGCACTGGCAGCTGCGGGAACTGTATTCCAGACGATATTTGCCAATCCCCTCGTTGAGCCTGGTTTTCTGGGCGTATCGCCCGGAGCGGCATTTGGCGCAGCGTTCTGCATCGTTTTTCTCGGGAATCAGGCATTTCTTGTACAAGGTTTTGCGGCGTTTTTCGCCGTGTCGGGATTGTTGATCTCCTATGCTCTGGCCACCCGCATGCGTTTCGGGGGATGGCTTCTGCGACTCGTTCTCGCTGGAATCGCCGTTTCGGCGCTGTTCTCATCGGCGCTTGGAGTGTTGAAATACCTTGCCGATCCCCTCAGCCAGCTTCCTGAGATCACGTTCTGGCTGCTGGGCGGTCTATGGAGCATTACCTGGGATCGTCTTCTTCCGATACTCCCCGTTGTCCTCGGTTCTTTGACAGTGATGCTCCTCATGCGCTGGCGCCTGAACGCCCTGGGACTGGATGATACGACCGCCTTTTCTCTGGGCCTGGCTCCTGCGCGTGAACGCGCATTGCTGCTGTTTGCCGCCGTTGCTGCCACCGCAGCCGTGGTTTCCGTCGCGGGAATGATCGGATGGGTGGGGCTCATCGTGCCGCACCTGGCACGCAGGTGCTTCGGCGCCGACTGCCGGCAGACGATGCCCGCGGCAATGCTGATGGGGGGAGTTCTGGTCGTCGGTTGTGACGATGTTGCGCGGTGTGCCATGGCTGGAGAGATTCCGCTCGGCATCCTGACCTCGCTGGTCGGTGCCGGGGGATTCATGGTTCTCATGACTTCCGGTGCTTTGCACCGGACGAAGTAGCAATGGGAGAGCCGTGATATGACGGATGCCTTGTTGACGTTCAAGGGGGTGTCCTTCACCTATCCGGGTGGAGAACGCGAAGTGTCGCGTGGAATCGACCTTGCGGTGGTTTCGGGGTCCGTGACGGCGATCCTGGGGCCCAACGGTGCCGGCAAGACAACGCTTTTGAACCTGGCCCTGGGCTGGTTACAGCCGCAGGCGGGGCAGGTCATGTTTGCCGGCCGCCCGATTGGGGGCTGGGGACGTCGTGAACTCGGCCGCCAGATGGCGCTTGTGCCGCAGCGGGAAAATCCCACGTTCGAACACACGGTTCTCGAAACGGTCATCCTGGGGCGCTCTCCGCATCTCGGGCTGCTGGAAATGCCCGGGGCCAACGATCTCGAAATTGCCCATGCGTCGATTGCCCGATGCGGTCTCGCATCATTCTCGTCGCGATCCGTCAACTGCCTCAGCGGTGGCGAGCTGCAGCTGGTCCTGCTGGCTCGCGCTCTGGCTCAGGAGCCTCGACTGCTTCTTCTGGACGAGCCGTTCTCCCATCTCGACCTGGCCAATAAAAGCCGCCTGCTGCAGGTCATCCGTACCCTCACAGCTCAGGGGGTCACGATCATGCTGACGACGCACGAACCCGAGATTGCCGCCGGCATTGCGACACATCTCGTCTTGATGCGCGAAGGCCTGGTGAAGCGAATCGGATCTCTGGAAGAAGTGATGACCGGGCCGTTCCTGAGCGACATCTACGGTATCCCCGTTGAAGTGTGCGAGGTTTCAGGCAGAAAAATCGTATTATGGTGCTGAGTATTCACAGACACCCTTCGTCCGCGCCAGCCTGACGCAATGCGCATAGAAGGGGCTCGGGATCAGATCCGCGAGATCTGTGGAACGGCATCTTCGTATCTCGGAACGAATTGCAGCATGAATAATACATATAGATATACTATCGGCGAAGTTGGCGGCAGACGGCAGGTCGCGGGCAAGAGGGGCAGGAATTTTGAGATCCGCAAAGGAAAGAGCGTATGAAACTCGTTACGGTTGCAGGCCCGCCTTCATCGGGAAAAACCTCGGTCATTTTAAAGCTGATCGAGGTCATGGACATCGCGGCAGAAGAGATAGGCGTCGTGAAATTCGACTGTTTAACCTCTTTTGACAATCTGCGCTACGAGGAAAAGGGCATCCGCGTCGAGACCGGCTTTTCGGGAAGGATCTGCCCCGATCATTTCTTCGTCAGCAATGTCGAGTCTGCCGTCGAATGGGGCATGAAATCGGGATTCAAGACCCTGGTGACGGAGAGTGCCGGGCTGTGCAACCGCTGCTCGCCCTACATCAAAGGGATTCTCTCCGTGTGCGTCATAGACAATCTGTCCGGAGTCAACACTCCCCGGAAAATAGGGCCCATGCTGAAGCTGGCTGATGTGGTGGTCGTGACCAAGGGTGATATCGTTTCCCAGGCGGAAAGGGAAGTTTTTGCCTTCAATATCAGGCAGGTCAACACGTCCGCAAAAATCATCTTCGTGAACGGCATTACCGGGCAGGGTGCACCCATGCTTGCAAAGCAGATCCAGAGCGCGAAAGAGATTACGGGGCTGCGGGACATCAAACTGCGCTTCACGACTCCGGCAGCCGTGTGTTCCTATTGCACGGGAGAGATGCGGATCGGCGAGGAGTATCAGATGGGAACCCTGAAGAAGATGGAGTTCAAACAACATTGACGCCGGAACAATGCATGGAAATGGCAGTGACGATGCCACTGCAGAAGATTCTCGAGGAATATCCCGTCTGTAAAGACTTTTTCCAGAATCTGAGAATTGTTGATATCGACTGGAAAATGACTCTCGCACAGGCTTTGGAAACAGCGAACGAGGAAGCGATTTCTGAGTTCGGTCTCGACAGGGGGATGATTCTCCGGGAATTTTGTCAGTTTCTGGAAGTCTTCACGGGAGAAACCGGGCGGACAGCGGATATCAAATCCATCACCATCACCGACGGGCACGGGAAAACCGGTGAACCCGAAGTTTCAGGATTGACCGTTTCCGTCGGAGAAGTCATCAGTATCGTTGGCCCGACGGGATCTGGGAAAAGCAGACTGTTGGCGGATATTGAGTGCCTCGCTGATGGCGACACGCCGACAGGCAGAAGAATTTCCGTGGACGGGAAAACGCTGACGGACAAACAACGCTCTGATATGGAAGGGCGGCTTGTTGCGCAGTTGTCGCAGAATATGAATTTCGTCATGGACCTGACGGTCAGGGAATTCCTTGAAATGCATGCCGCGAGCCGGCTGTCAACGGATGTCGGGAAAACGATCACCCGGTGTTTTGAGTGCGCCACGGAGCTTGCCGGAGAAAAATTCACTCAGGACACGAAGGTGACTCAGTTGAGCGGGGGCCAGTCTCGGGCGCTCATGATCGCGGATACCGCGTATATGAGCAGTTCGCCCATCGTTTTGATTGATGAGATCGAGAATGCCGGCATTGACCGGCGCCAGGCTGTAGAAATTCTTGCGCGGAAGGAAAAAATTGTTTTTCTATCCACGCATGATCCCCTGCTGGCCTTGAGCGCGGATAAGCGGATCGTCATAAAAAACGGAGGCATCAGCAGGATCATCGAAACCTCCGGGGCGGAGAAAGCGTGTCTCGGGGCTATCGAAAAACTGGATGCAACCTTGTTCAGATTGAGACACTGCCTCAGGCATGGAGAGGAAATCAGAAAAGAAATAGTGGAAGGTATTGAATAGCGAAATGTGGAAATTATTTGATGCATTGATTGAAAAGATTCCTGAAGACTGGAAGGCGGAGGAAATAGTCAGAGGAAGCGACTATTCCTATGTCAGGAGCAAAGGCAGCATCGGCATCGGGGGGATTCTCGACTACGCCTATCGCATGCCCATGTTCTCGAAGAACAAGGAAGGCGCTCCGTTGAGGGAAGTCGCGGAGTGTGTCAAATCATGGAATTTTCCCGAGGCTTCCGTGGGTATTGCTGCGATAAATGCCTACTACAATAATCCTGAGGTGGCAAAATCGTCTGGCGTGAGTCTCAACGATTCCCTGCATGTGGAAGACAGGGTGTACGACCCTTTTATCATGTCACAGAACGAGGTCAGGGGGAAAAAGGTGACGGTTGTAGGTCATTTTCCCTACCTTGAGACCTTGTTTGAGCCGATTTGCGAACTGAGCATCATTTCGGGCCAGATACCGGTGGATGACGACTACCCGGCCACGGCGGCGGATTACCTGCTGCCGGAAAGCGATTTTGTCTTCATTGGAAGTGGCTGCTTCGTTGACAAGACCCTTCCCAGGCTTCTCGAACTCTCAAAACATGCCAAAAAGGTGACGATCGTGGGCCCTGCAACGACCCTTGCTCCCGTGCTCTTCGATTACGGAGTCAGCGCCCTTTCGGGATTTGTCGTCAAGGACTGCGAAAGGGCCATGCGCATCATCAGAGGCGCGGAGAACAGCAAGATCTTCGCGACCGGCCAGAAGGTGGCATTCAAGAGACAGGATCGTCACGGAAAGCAGACTGACTGACACTTCCCAAAAGTGAGTCTCTGTTTCACAGATACTGCAACCAGAGAATACTTTGGACTTTGGTGGCGCACAACTGTGTGCATCTGCGTTTAAAATCCAGTGAATTGAGTGTTTGCATGGCTTTGATTGCGGTCTCTTTTTCACAGCAGAGAAAAGATGCCTGTTCGTTGAAAACCTTTTGTAATTGTGCTATCTCAAAGCTGATGAAGTGCGAAAAGAAGAGGGTTTTGCGGCGATTCGTTTTTTCGTTATTCGCCGTTCTCTTCTTCATCGCATACTATCCATGCATCCATGAGCATTCCTGCATCGGCCATGGAAGAGTATTCGAATCTGGCGATCTCGATACATCGGCTGACTGCCCGCACTGCTTCTTTCAGCAGATTCCCTGCTCGACTTCAGCGATTCAGCTTTTTCAGCCTGCTTTTGTCTCGCTTCCGGCTGAAGTTTTCCCGAAGCCGGAGTGTGTTTCCGTCCGGCCTGTTTTCCTGCCGGGACTTCCACGACCTCCTCCGACGGCCGCTTCATAAATCGGCTTTTCACGCTTCGACCTGCTTCGGGCAGGTCTGTTGCCTTGCATGCATGATTGTATGCGCTTGACGGAGGATTCATGTTCCAGCGAACATTCTGGCTGTTACTTTGTATAATTGTATCTATATCAGCAACCGCATTTGCCGGTCAGGATTCAGACACGGCAAAACTTGAAGAACAGATCGCAAGTCTGACAACGCTTGTAAAGACGCTTTCCGAGCGGGTTGAACAGCTCGAGAACGAGAAATCGTTCGACCGGGAAACCACCGCGGCTCTGCCGAAAACAGCGCCGATCAAATCGGCTGCATCAGCCGGCTCGGGGAGCTATCAGAATATGAACCCGGACATCAGTGTAGCCGGGGTTGCCATCGGAAAATCCACGCCCGACCAGGA
>CAZQYQ010000285.1:0-5984 GCA_964597625.1 uncultured bacterium | reverse complement strand
TGCCATGCCCAGATGGAACAGCACGCCAAATTCTGCCCCGCCTGCGGAAAGCCCAGCAATGCCGGCACCCAGGCCGCGACCGCCACCTGCGTCAGCTGCGGAAAGCCGATGGCGGCAGGCCAGAAGTTCTGCCCCGAGTGCGGCGCGCCCCAGAGCCGCAGTTGCCCGCAATGCAAGGCATCGCTGGCCCCCGGCGCGAAATTCTGCCCGGAATGCGGCCAGAAAACTTCGTGATATCCCATCCACGGAAACCAAACGCCCCGCTTTCAGCGGGGCGTTTGGTTTGTCAGGAACGATTCTTTTTGTTTTCGGCGATGGCGATTTTTGCTTCGGCGTAAATGCGGCTGCGCTCTTTGTTGACGATGAGCTTCACATCGGCCGGAGAAAGGCTGATGCGGGTCGCAAAGGCATTCAGGGCAGCCAGTTCATCGGTTGAAAGCCTTCCGTCGGCAAGGGCCATCGCGGCCATCTGACGCAGGATCTGACGCCCCTGTTCGGGATTTTCCGGTATCGGCAACGTCGAGATGCCGGCTGATCCGGAGATACGCGCGGCCTGGATCATCGATTCCACGGTTTCCTTCCCCAGTTTGCATCGAGCGGCGAATCCATGCAGGCATTTCTCTTCACGCGGATCGATGACGCCGTCGGCCATCATCACGTGAACCATGCACGCAAGCGCGATTTCCGGAACCAGAACAGGCTCCTGCCCTGTCTCAACCGGGACAGCCAAGGATGGCGTGCTTTCTGGCGCGGCGGAAACGCGTGGCTCCGGGGCCGACAGGATCATTTTGCGGTATGCAGCGGCATCTGCAGGCAGAATGGATTGGAGCACCCACCCTTTCGAACCGTCATTTCTGACCGCCTGACAATAGGGACAGACCGGGTCGGCAACATCCTGTTCGGGTGCCCCGCAGTTCGGACACTGGGCACTGCTCAGCGAAAGCTTGATATTGGTTTCAACCCCGTGTTTGCGGACAAAAATGAAGAAATCGCGGCGCGGCGGCGACATGCCGCCGACCACTTCACGTCCGTCAGGTGTTCTGCGCGTATTTTTCCCGCTCCAGGTGATTTCGACCCAGACCCGGTCAAGCGTATCACCGAGTTCCACACGCTTTGTATCGACGCTTCCGACAGCGCACTCCAGATAATAGGCACGCGTGCCGTCAGCCTCTTTCCGAAGTTTTTCCGCAAATGTCCCGGTGAACGAGTCGAGCGCGAGCTTGGCGATCGGCCCCGCGTTTCCCGCCCGCATGGCTGCCGCGTGCCTGTAGAAAGCGACCGAGGCCAGATCTTCCATCTGCTGGAGGCTGAATCCGGGGTCGAGCTTCCGCAGGTCTCCGGCACCCACAATATCGGGTTCTTCCCGCACCGTCCAGGCAGATGACTGCGTGATCTCCGATAAAACCCAGTCGTATTCGCCGGAGCGCAGGAATGAATGGCAAACCTCGCATGTAGCGGCCCTGTTCATGCTTATCGGCGCGCTGCAGCTCGGGCAGAATCCTTCAATCAGGCCATTTCCCGCGAGAGACGTTGCGCCTGGACGACGCAGAAAGGACCAGTATTCCTCGAACTCACCGGAGTCATCCGACAGGCGCTTTCCAGACGCTGCGTCGATCTTGTAATTTTTCGCATCAGCCCGGAAGTAGATGTGCAGGGTGTCAAAGGCATCATCCGATTGGAGCTGGGCAATCCGCGCATCATGGAGCGTGATGCTTTCAATAGAATCCCGAATACCACGATCCCTCATCTCGGCGATCTGAATCTTGAACTTTTCATAGATGGCATCCGAGAGGAATGCCTGGGCTTTTTCGAGTTTCTGATCGGACCAGGCCTCCTGGATGAGGGCAAAAGCCTTCTTGGCTCTCGAAATCATCATCACCGAATTCCAGGCCGGATCGCGTGATTTCAGGGTTGTTTCAGCCCTGACGCGACGAAGGTTGTCTTGGGCAACGATACCGCGGCGGATCGTGTGGTCGACATACTGTTCGCGGCCTTCATTCGCGCCCCAGGCGCCGGCGGCGAAAAATGCGGCGATGATCACGATGATCAACGGAATGCCGATGACCGGGTATTCGATCGTGATTCTGATGATCAGTTCGAGAAGGAAGAAGATCAGATCCGAGTCGCCGTTCCCGCCATGATGTCCGCCGCCGCTGGAACCGCCGCCACCGCCCGAAAATCCTTCGCCGCCGCCGGCCCGCGCAAAAGCGGCAACGGCGCAGAGCAACAGCAGAATGCCGAAGCCGCCGATGATTGCGGGTTTGAATCCGGACCGCCTTCGGACCTTTTTGAGGCGAACGCTCCCCGCATCAAAACGTTTTCTCAGAATCATGGGTTCAATTTCCATCGCCGCGCGGCATTTGTCAATTCATTCCCAGGGGGGGCAGAACCGGCGGCTTCATGCCGAAACGGCCGAAGAACCGCTCAGCTGCCTCGGATTTCCGGGCAGAACCGCCTCTCAGAAAAACAGTAACGACACGGGTCCGGCCGCTCTTCTCCCGGGCAAATCCGGTGAACCAGGCCGCGCCGCGCATGGTTCCGGATTTGCCGTAGACCCGCATTCCGGAGGTGCCGGCCGGCCACTCGATGGCCGCAACAAGAGCCTCACTCACCGCACGCGATGCGAGCGAACCGGCGGAAAGCCGGACCATCAGATCATGGAGCCGGAACGGCGTTACACGCAGATCGCCACCCCAGATCGCGGCGGCCACTCCCTGCTTCAGCCAGTTCTTCGGCACCTCCCCGGCAACGAGCCCGCTTTTGCGGACATACTCCGCCAGCCGGTCGATGCCGATTCGCCCGGCAACGACCTCGAAGTAGCGGTTGCTTGAACGGATCAGGGCATTGTGAAGATCGAGAGCAATCATCCCAGACGCGATACGGTCTTCCCTGCATTCGATGCGGGTATCCGCCTGCAGTCGGCCCGTCTCCAGGCCGGCCCATGCGATGACCAGCTTGAATGTGGATGCCGGGCATGCCGCATGGGAAGCCAGCCCCGCATCTCCTTCAACGACGGCGGCATGGCCGGCATCGATGGATTCAATGATCACGCCATTTTTCAGATGGATCGGGCGCGCATCATTCCCTTTCGCGAAGGCGCCTCCGGCGGCGAAAAGCGCGCAAAGAGCGAGCAGAAGAACGAGAGCACCCGATTTTCCGCTGAACCCGCGGAGGAAGTATTCGCCGTCATCCGATTTCATTCTCACAAGGCTTATACTACAATCTCCGAGGCATTTTATGATACCTGTTCAATGGTGGCTGGTCTGGTGGCTTTTCTGGGCGACGAACGTTCCGCATGACGAGGGCGTCTTCGCGGCACGTCAGGTCTGGTTTTTCCGCGATGCCGTCTGCGAGCCGCGGCAGACTGCCGTTCCCGGCCGGTGGTTTGAAATCCGCGCCAGTGGAATCGAGAACGACAGCCTTAAAACCCTTCTCATCGAGCGGTCCGGGCCGGCAGGAATTCCGCTCGGCAGGAGGCTGATTCCACGGGTCTTCAAACTGTATCTGGCCGACATCGATGGCAACGGCACCGATGATCTGATTGCCGGCGTCGAAAGAACCATTCGGGGCCGGACCTGGAAGCGGGTTTACGTCTATCAGGCCCGACGGCCTGATTTTCCGCCGCTCTGGCTCGGCTCGCGGCTGTCGTATGTTCTCGATGATTTCTGCGTGACGCACATCCGCGGCAGGCCTGGGTTACATGCCACCGAGAAGCATTTCGGCAGAAGCGTTTCATCCGCGTATCTGTGGTATCATTTTGGTTTCAGAACAGTGTCTTCGAGGGAGGACCAATGACCATGAGAAGAGTTTTCACGTTCGCCTTTCTGCTCTGTCTCGGCCTTCATGTCTGTGCAGCCACAGCCGTGCAGGCCGCAGATGAGGTTCTGTACCGCAACGTCGGCGAAATCGCCGATCCCGTCTTTTCTCCGGATGGGACCTCGATCGCCTTCACGGTGAACACCGCCAAAAAGCGCTCGATCTGGCTGTATGATTTCGGGAAAAAGGCCCCGGCACAGCTCATCCGTGAAAGCGGCGATCTGCTTTCGCCCAGCTTTTCTCCGGACAGCCGCACCGTGTATTACTGCTCGAACAGTGACGGGAACTATGATCTCAAAGCGTTTTCGATCGCATCCGCGAGCTCGCGGCGCATCACGACCACGCCTGATGACGAGTTCCGGGTCGAGTGCGCCCGTTCGGTCTTTTCCGACAACGACGAAAACGGGAATCTCTACGACAAGCTCTTTTTTCTTCAGGGAAAGAATGGCTCCGGAAACCTCTGTTCCATGCGCGCCGACGGGTTGCCCACGGCCAGTCTCCAGGATTATCTGAAGAAATCGTCTCCTGAGGATGCACATGCCGAGAATATCCGGAGCCGCATTGCATCCCAGACGGACGGCACATTGATTCTCACCCTCATTCCGGGAGCATGGACAGACCTGGCGTTGCGCGGCGACCCGGACTCCCTGACCGTTGCCGGTCGCGAACATCTCGGCGGCGTGGTTTACTGCAACATCGACCAGCAGCGCCCGCAGATTGGAATCGAACTGCCTCCTGCGGAGGTCACTCCGTATGAAGGCACGGCCGGGCTGCAGAACATCAGCTGGGCACCGGATTTCATGCATCTGTTCGCCATCGGCACGGGCGGTCCGGTCGTCCGTGATTTCAAAACCGGCGCCGTCCAGCCCTTCGGGCCTGCCGGACGTCTCTCACGCCTCGCTGCCGACCCGATCAACCGCCGTCTCGCCTGGGTTGAAAAGCGCGATAACGGGTATTGCCTCTGCACCGGGCTTGAACCGCCTGATCCGCTCTGGTTCACCGGCAACATGGGCCATCCCGCGATCGATCTGGCATCATCAGCGCTCGATCTGATCCGCTCTCAGGGATTCGTTGCCCGCCCGGCCACCTACCGGCAGTTTTTCGAGGTCTACGAGCGGAACCGGTATCATTGGGTGGACTCTTATATAACCGTAGATACAGTATGGTTCCTGTTTCATCTCTACTACGATTACATTCTCAAGGAGCTTGAAAGCAGCTCATTCCGGGATCATATCATCGAAATCAGCCGTGCCATGGCCGCCACGGCGCGCACATCGAGCGAAAATGCCGTCGGGGAAGACCGCGAGCAGCTCAGGAAAATATGGGGCCTTTTCGAACTCGCGGCGCTGCTCGAAAACGACACTCTCGCTGCCGCCGAAAAAGCCGCGAAAAAGCTCCAGCCGGCGATACGAGACACGATATCGGCTGACGTGAAAAAGGTTTTCGCGGCCGAAGGTGTTTCGGAATCGAAGCTTCTCGGGCGCAATCTCGATTTCAGCCAGTTCAAGCTGCGCGGTCACTACGAGAAAGCACCCCGTCTTCAAAGCTATTTCAGAATCGTGATGGCTCTGTCCCAGTTTTGCCTGCACGTGTTCGCGGAGGACGGGAAGAGCCCGGGAAAGGATCTTCCGGCCATCGCGGCTCTGGCCGGCGTCGCGGCAACCGCGAAGGTCGGCGGGAAACCGGTTGCCGAGGCCGTCGAATCGATTTTCAGCCCGCTGTCCTTTCTGGTCGGCGAAGCGGAAGACATCGGGATCACGGATATGCGCCGCCTGACGGAAGGGCTCAAGATTCCGTCGCTTTCCCGCGCCGCCACGGATGCCGATTTCAAGAAGGCCTTGTTCGAGAAGCTCGCGGCATGGCCGAAACCCCGACTCAACCCGGCGACGGGGACACAGGTCGCATTTTTCCCGCAGCGCGTGACGCTGGACAGCGAAATACTGCAGCGGCTGGTCTATAAAGCCGTCGGCACCGATGCGGACAAGAGACTTCTTCCAAAACTTCTGGACGTGATGGCCGCGCTTGGCTCGGACCGCGCCGGAACACTCCTTCGCGAGTTCCACAAGGAAGGCAGGTTCAAAAATTACGATGAAAATCTCACGGAATTGAAAAAGGCCGTCGGCAACCTCACGAAAGCGGAGTGGGACCGCAGCCTGTATCGCGGCTGA
>CAZQYQ010000284.1:0-5992 GCA_964597625.1 uncultured bacterium | reverse complement strand
TACGTTTCTCGGCGGGCCTCAGAGTTTTTTTGTGATAACATCCTTCAAGACTTCGTTTTCGAGGCTCAGCTCGGCGAACATCTTCTTCAGCTTGGCGTTCTCTTTCTCAAGCTCTTTGAGTCGCTTGATGTCCGAGACCTCCATACCGCCGTATTTGGACTTCCAGTTGTAATACGTGGCAGGGCTCACTCCGTGATCGCGACAGACGTCCGCCAAGCTCCGGCCAGCCTCGACCTCTTTGAGAATTTTGATGATCTGGTGCTCTGAAAACTTCGATTTCCGCATACTCGATGGATTCCTTTCGACGTTCAAGTATGCCAGATTTTCTACTTATCCGTAGTCCGGATTTCGGGGATACTTACAGGACGGCCGGGCTTTGGGCAGGCCGAATACTCCGTCCACAACAGTTGATTAATCCCACACTTCCGACGCACCGACTTTTTTGAGTGAGAATTTTCGTAAGCGTCTAATAGAGCGCATATTGCATAGCGGAGAAGATTTTTTTACCCATCGACTGGGAAATTTGTCTTCCGCAATCATTGGGAATTTAGCTTACCGTTCACAGAAAGCCACTGAAGATCATCTATTCGCGCGGAGAAGACGATATCTTCGTAATTACGGCATATCAAATGACCGGGAACGAGTTGAAAGCGTTTCGGAGAAGGAGAAAGAAATGACACGGAAACAGAAACTTCCGCCGGGATGGACCGAAGATCGCATCAAGAGTGTCATAGATCACTACGATAATCAGAGCGAGGAAGACGCCATCGCCGAAGCCGAAGAAGTATTCGGCAAGGATGGATACGCCGTCATGCAGATTCCCAAGCGCCTGGTTGACAAGGTCCGCGCCCTGATCGCCAGAGAGGCAAAAGCCAAGCGCCCGAAAGCCGCGTGACCGGCTCGGTCCGTGAGCGGCAACGATAACCGTTACGCCGCCGTTCCGATCCTGACGGTATTGTTTCTGAGGCCGTCGAGATAGTCGGCCCCACTCCTGCATCATCTTCCGGCGGTCGTCGATGAATTGCGTCCGGTTGTAAGCGCGACCGAGAGGATCACGAACCTTGTGGGCTGGCTGGCGCTCGATGATATCGACGGGGAAGTAAAGAGCCGTGAAAAGCCCCGGAAAATGAAAAAGCCCGCTGATTAAGCGGGTTTTCATACAGCCGCAAACCTTGGCGACTTATCTAAGAGCTCCTGGAGAGGGACTCGAACCCCCGGCCCGCTGGTTAACAGCCAGCTGCTCTACCGACTGAGCTATCCAGGAATGTGCGGATAATTTACCATAACTTGATCGACCTGGCAAGACCCTGATCGAACTTTTTTTACCTTGTTATCGGGCAACGACTTCGTGAAGCTCGTCAAACCGCTTCCGCTGGGCCTTGAACTGCTTCAGCAGGTCGGGATCCTGGTCGGACGCGGACCCCAGGCTGCGTTCATCGATCATGCTGAGAAAGCGGCACAGAGACCGGGCCGCTTCCGGAGCGTCGGGGTCTTCGGGGCGAAGACTTCCTGTCAGATGGCGGCAGAGTTTTCCGCGCACGGCAGAGGGCATGCCGGTGCCCGTATCGAACATGACGGTGAACAAAAACTCGTTGTCATTGAGATGTCCGCGGGCAATCTCGAGGTTGATCCGATAAAACTCCTCCACCTGATCGATCGAACAGGAATACTTCACCGGCGCACCGATCGAACTGCCAAGAAGCTGCAGTCGCTCCGGCGAGGCTAACGGCCACTCCTTCTGCGGAATGAACGTGGTAATGCGGAACTTGTCGGGCGCCACACCCCATTGGTCTGTCTGGAAATACACCGAGTCGATCGGGGTGTCTTCGAGATTCATGGCATACGCCGAAATCATCGGATCAGGAAGCATGACATCACGCTTGATCAGCGATGGCTCAGCGGTTCCGACCTCGATCGTTTCCTTGACCGACTGGTACCCGCGCGCCCAGGCATATACCCTGATCTTGCCGTTTTTAAAGGAAACCCGCGCCTTTGCCTGCGGGATCAACAGCATGGTCGAGTTTCTGATGTCGAGGTCCAGGACATGCGGGCCGGCCTGATACGGTACCGCCGCGGCGGGTCCCGGAATCAGCAGAGCAAGCAGGAATGCGGCAATCGCAAGAAATGTGCTGTGGATGCGGCTCATACATCCAATATGATCCAATCACCCCTGTCCCACAAGGAGCAAGAGTCGGTCCTCCCGCCCCACCCCGCCGTTCGGCGCCAGGACCATGTCAGGGAACACGCCCGTCTGATCCGGCCGGACGGGCGTTACATAAAATATGCAGCCCGGTTCTCACGGGAGAATCGTCTCGACCCTGAACGGGCGAAGCAGTTTCTCAGCCCCGGATTTCTTATCGGTCCGCATGCGGCCGTCTTCGATCAGCGCCCTGATTCCCTCCGGGCTCATGCGTGCCGGGTCATACAGAATCCTGGCCCGGTGTTCAGCGACATACGCATCAAACGAAAGGATCCCGTCATCCTGTTCGATGATCCAGGACAGAGTCGATGCCGTGCCCCTGCACCGCAGGCCGGTCACGATCAGTTCGATGGAAGCGGCTTTTGCTGTTTTCCCATAGTTCGGGTAGGTTTTCGAGAATGTCGGCATCGGAATATTCCAGGCCGTCAAAATACCTGCAAGCATCATCAGGACAACAATCGACGGAACGAATTTCCGCGACAGCCCGAAGCGCTTTCGCTCTCCCGGCGCCCCTGCGGGAGTTGTCTTCCCAGGTACGGTATACCCTGCCTTCATGGCAATCGCCCGATGCGGACAGGTATCGACGCAGACAAGACACGAGGTACACTCAGACGACCAGACGCGCCGTACCTCGTGAACCGGAATCTGCTGCGGGCAGTTCGATCCGCATGCACCGCAGTTTGTACACCGGTCGGGGTTTATGGTCGGAGCGACAGGCGATGCCACCCGGCAGATTCCAAGCGTCGTGCCCAGCGGACAAAGCAGCCTGCACCAGAAGAACGGCAGCGCAAGCGCCACCCATGCAAGGGCAAGCATCAGCCATTTCGACCACCAGCCAACTTCGTGCTCCTGGCCCGACATGCCGACGTAATAAGGGCAGAACGGCCTCAAAATCAGGTCGGCATAGGACATGGTCGCCCAGAGAACAAGAATCAGAACGGGATACCTGATCAGCCCCACATACCTGCCGAGTCCGCGCCAGGCTGAATCATTTCTGATTCCGCCGGTTTTGCCGGCCCAGGCGAGGCCCTCGTGAATCGTGCCGATCGGGCAAACCCAGGAACAGAATGCCCTGCCGGCGATAAGCGTTCCTATGACGAGAGCGAGAAAAAGAAGAAGATTGATGCCTGACGTCGCGCAGAGAAACGCGTTGTTCTTCAGATAGAACGCCAGGCTTTCGATACCCCCGCCGGGGCACCAGGACTCGATCGTCGCCTTGGTGAAACCGGTCAGGTTCCGTATCGTCAGAACGACAGCCGTGAGAATGAAAGCCGCCTGAAATCCATGTCTTGTCTTCTGCATTCGTAAAATCTATCATACTTCTCTCTTCGAAACGAGAGCTTCTCCAAACCGCCGAATTCATGCGTTGCTCAACGAACTTCGGCGGTTATGGCGGTGATGGGAAATCGCGAATGGGAAATCGTGATACTATTTGAAAAAGAACGATGTCTGGGGTCGCGAGCGGATGAAGGGATTCAGGTTTCAACCGGAAATTCTGAGAGAACTCGCGGGGATAACGGAACTCGAAGGCGAGTATGTGTCGCATGCGACCGCGCTTTCCCTTCTCGGAATCCTGAACGAATCCTGCACGGTCATCACGGTTGTGACGCCGCGGCGGCGAAGGAACCGATCGATCGGGAAGTTCCCGCTGATTTTCATCAACCACGGGTCCGACAGGCCCGCTCACATCCGTCAGATCAGCGCCGGCGACGGGAAAATGAACGTTTCGACGCTCGAACAGACGCTCGTCGATCTCTTTGCCGACATCGAACATGCCCCCCCGCTGACAATACTATTAGATATATTTTCCCGGGTGCCGTTCCAGGCGGATTCGCTTCTTCAGATCGCAAGCCGCACGTCTGATACGGTTCTCAAGCGGGTTTCCTTCATGCTCGGCTGGTCCGGTCGCGGGGGGTGCCCTGAGATTCCCCCGAAAGGCATGACGCGCACCCCGGTGAAGCTCGACCCGCGTATCCCGGATACGAAACTGGCCTGGGACGGCCGTTTTTTCATGAAGTATCCGGCACTGATTCTCGATCACGCCGTTCAACTCCCCTCCGCCGGCATTTCTGAAGAGCATTCCGGCTGGCTGTCGTTCAGGAATCATCCTCTGGTTCGCGCCACGATCTTACGCTCGTTCTATATTCCATTATATAAAGATGCCGGTCACGAGTATGAAGTCTGGTTTGAAGCATTCGCGCGTGAAACGGTTTCCCGATTCGAAGGGAAAGCCTTCCACGAGTTTCTGAAGTCATTTGCCGATGAGAATTCTTCAGAAGGCGGCCCGTTTCCCCGCGAAATGACCCGCAGGCTCGAAACGATGCCTGAAGTTCTGAACCTTCGCAACACACACATCCGGGAGTGGGTTCAAAAAAGCATCCATTCCTCTTCGCTGATCACCATCGAGGCCGCCCTCAGACTCGCCTTCTGTCTCGGATTTCATGACGAAACCGTTGCGGGAATCACCAAGCATGGGTACCGTCTCTTCAGCTCCGGGAAATTCGGGCTCATTCAAACCATCTGCCGTCGGTATCTCGACACGGATCGCCCCATTCCCTCGCAGGTCTTCGTCATCGCGGCGAGAACGGCGGCCCGGGAAAACAGATTTGACGATGCGATTTCGATTCTCGATCGTGGCAAGGAACGGTTCGAGAATCTCGACGATGCCGAACTCGATTTCGGCGAACTCGCCCTGGCTTCCGGCAACATTCTCCGCATCAACGGGCGGCTCACCGAGGCCATGGCCGAACTCGCCCTTGCCCGGGAGTGCTTCGCCGCCGCCAGAGACCTCAGAAGAACCGCCGCGGCGGATAACGCCCTCGGCAACCTGATGATCATGAGAAGCCGCCCGGAAGCCGCGCGCCGGTATTACCTCTCGGCCCTGACCGCTGTCCGGACAGGCGGCTTGCGGGATGCACAGGCCTCCGTGCTGGGCAATCTCGGCCTGGTCGAAAATGATCTTGGAAACGTGAAACGCGGAGTTCTGTATCTTTCGCGGGCCGTTTCCCTTCATTCGATGCTCGGAAACAGCTGGAACGAGTCGGTCGCGGCGCTTTCGCTCGCGAAGATGCAGTTGTCGATGGGCCGCATGACGAAAGCGCTCCGCCTTTTCAAGGACGTGCATTCCGTCCGGTCGCGCATCGGACATCTCAGCGGGATGTACGAAGCGGCGGCATTTCTCGGCTGGACCTGCGATCTTCTCGGGAAGCCGGGCGCCGCCGAAGCCTGGTGGAACCTCATCCCGCCGGATGTCAGCGGTGAACCGAGAATTCAGTATATCGTCGATACGCTGAGGGCGATGCGGCTGCTGTTTCACGGGAAAATCAGTGACGCGCTCGCCTCGTATCACTCCATTCTCGACATGCTCCAGGCGCGCGAGAGCTCCTGTTCCGAACGGGGCGATATCTTTTTCGGCATCGGCGCCTGCCTGACGCTTCTGCAACACCCCGAAGCCCCCGGAATGCTCTCAGAAGCCGTCGGACAGATGGCCGGTTCTCCGCACCGCATCCAGGCCTGCCATCTCAGAGTCTTTTCCGCCCTGATGTACCCCGATCTGTTTTCCGGCCTGCCGTATCTCGACGATATGCGGAACTACCCGGCCTCGAACTGTTTTGATCCCTTCTGGTACCTGTACGCCGACCGGTTGTCGCGTCACGGGACGAAAGAGGCGTCGGAGCTTCTGGATTACCTGATCAGGAAAACGCCTCCCGACCTTCTTGCCCTCTTCGCCGAACGGGATGCTTCCCTTGCCCGCCTGCTGAAAGAGTTCGAATCCCATCGGCTCCGGGCTGC
>CAZQYQ010000283.1:0-6021 GCA_964597625.1 uncultured bacterium | reverse complement strand
CCGGCCTGTTCACGCGCCTGCCGTTCCTGTCGAAAAGATACAGTTTGACCGAGTCTGCCGGCCATCTACTCACAAGAGCCTGCAGATCGCCATTCCAGGTAACGGTGCGGGCGGCGCGTTCGGCGAACTCCCGGTATGCCGTCTCGGGATGCGCCAGCCTGGCCAGATGTGCGGCGATTTCCTGAAGCTCTTCAGAGGCGTTCTGACGGCTTCGCTCTGTTTCTCTGGCCTCAAAGACGCCCAGAATGTGCCAGGCGAAGAAGAATGGGATAATGACAAGGGTTAAAACGAACAGGAAGAGCGAGACCGGATGTCTCAGGCTGTTCCCGCTGAGATGATTCATAGTGACAGTGTATCGCGGCAACCCCCCCGCTTCAATACGAACGAAAAACGGGGCGCCCGAACAGGGCGCCCCGTCTGATAACGCAGGAATATCGTTATTTTATCGCAGCCTTTGCACGATCGAACTGTTCCCGGGCCTTGCGAAGCTTCAGGACTGCCGCATCAATCTCCTGCTGGGAAGCGCCCTGATTCTGGACGCAGCTCGTATACTCCTGGTATGCCTTCTGATACGCCGTCATCGCTGCATTGACGTCGATACCGGCGTTCGCGGTGGGCGGGCGGGGTGTTGTGCTTTTCGCCGTCGTCGCGGTCTCCGCCGGGTTCGAAGTCGCGGTCGTGGCGGTGTTGCCGGTGCCGGAGCCATATTTCAGCTGATAGGCCTGATGAGCCTTCAGATATGCATCCTGGGCCGCGCCGAGCTCTTCGAACCTCTTGCTGAAACGGGGAGTGGCGCTTTCGAGCAGTGCCGAAAGATGTTCGGCCGTTCCGCCGGCGCTCTGGATCTTGTTGATCGTGCTGCCGGCATTCAGGAGTGCTGACAGATCGCCGCTGACGATCCCGCTGATCTGGTTTCGGATATCGAGGAGCTGGGTGAGAGATCTGCTGGCTTCGTCGTAATAGGACATGCCCTCGAGGGCGATCTGGCAGGCTTTGAGCGCGAACTGGCCCTCGGCCTTGCCGAGCTTGTACTCGTCGCTCAGCTTTCCCCAGCGGAACAGGTTCGACGGCTTGCTTTTGACGGAATCCAGGACGCGCGCCCAGCCCGAAAGACCGGACAAACCGCCGATGGTGCCGTCGGGAATGGTTTTGAGCTGCAGCTGTGCTTTGTTCTCGCCGAGCGACACGGCTTTGACTTCCTGCATCGACTCGAAAAATTTCAGGTCGGGTTTGATCTTGTTGAACACGGCCGAAGCTTTCGGGCCGACGTTGTTATACTCGCGCACCAGCGTATCAATAGCGCTGGCTATTTGAACCAGCTGCGGGATGTTCGCGCTTTTGTTTGCGGCAAAGCCACGATAGGCCTGAATCAGCGTTGAAGCACTCTCGATGAAGCTGCGGACCGACTGGCGTTCCCGATACAGCTCACGAACGCCGGAAGTGACGTTGCGGGAGTGCGAAACCATCGCCGCCCCGTTGTTCATGACGAACTTCGCGTTGTCGATGATGCCGGCCGCCTGCGCGGACGCGGTGAGGGTGACGAACATCACGATCAGCGCGACGGAAACGCTGAATATGCTTTTTGCCCGGATGTTGTTCATAAAAACTCCCTCAAAAGAGGTATTGCTTTCAGAAGTATTTTTTAATTGTACTGACGGGAGAAGATACCGTCAAATCTCTCCGGATAAGAACCGGCCGGGGTGAACCACCCCCGGCCGGAAGGATGCGAAAACCGGATTGGACGTCAGACGGCTCTAAAAATCATGCCTTTGATTTTCTCGTATTTCGTGCGCCTGACGACGTCGACGCGGCCCTTGACGGCCATGCCGATCGCCGGGTGGTCGATCTCGAGCTGTCCCATCATTCTGACGCCGTTTTCAAGCTCGACGATGCCGAGCGGCAGCTTCACCACGTCGAAATCGCCGGGCGGATTATATAATTCAGTATATGTCAGCAGCTTGCCGTTGACGGGAAGCGGCTCGGCATCGAAATCACCCGCGCCGCATTTGATGCACAACGCCTTATTGGGGTAGTGGACATGGCCGCAGGTGCGGCACTTGTATCCGAGGATGCGTGTTTCCATGGCCGTTTTCTCCTTATTCCCGCACGAAGACGAGCGACACGACGTTGTTGCCGAAGCCGCCGAAGTTGACGGTCAGTCCCTTCGATGCGTTTTTCACCTGCCGTTCGCCCGCGTCGCCGCGAAGCTGCGTTACGATTTCATGGGCCTGGCCGACGCCGGTCGCGCCGACCGGGTGCCCCTTCGCCTTGAGACCGCCTGACGTATTGATCGGAAGCTTGCCGCTGAGCTCGGTGTACCCTTCTTCCAGCGCGATGTGCCCTTCGCCTTTCTTGAAGAAACCGACTTCCTCGCTCTCCGCGATCTCGAGGATCGTGAATGCGTCATGCAGTTCGGCGATGTTGATCTCCTCAGGCTTCACGCCGGCCATCTCCATCGCTTTCCCCGCGGCGCCCCGGACGGCGAGAAGATCCGTCGGATTGGCGCGCTCGTGCACGCAGTGGGTGTCGGTTGCCTGGCCCACCCCGGCAAGCCTGACGAGAGGTTTCCCGGTTTTCTTCGCCATCTCTGCGGTGCCGAGGATCAGCGTGGCGCCGCCGTCCGAGACGGGGCAGAGATCGTAGAACCGCAGCGGGTCAGCGACGAATGGGTTGTTGGTCATCGCATCGCTTGAATCCATGATGCCTTCCATCGAGATCTTTTCATGCAGATGCGCGAACCGGTTCAGCATGGCATTATCGTGGTTCTTGATCGCAACCATGGCAAGATGCCGCGAAGTTACGCCATACGTTTCCATATATAATCTGGCAAACATTCCGGCCATGGCGGGAAGCGTGACGCCGTAGATCTGTTCCGCATACGGGTGTGTGAGGGAAGCGACGAAATCGGTCGCCTCGAGATTGTTCACTTCCCGCATACGCTCGACGCCCGTGACCATGACGGTTTCGTGCAGCCCTGATGCCACGGCCATCCAGCCTGTTTTAACGGCCGAAGCGCCCGATGCCGGGCCGTTTTCGATCGTCTCGGCGCCGCAGGGCATCAGGTTCAGATGGTCCACCAGCGCGCTTGCCAGCGCCGTCTGGTGATTGACCCGCGCGGCGCCCATGTTCGCGACGAAGACGTGATCGACGCGGTTCAGCCCGGCATCCTTCAGAGCGACGACGGAGGAGTAGGCGGCGATTTCGACGATCGGATACTCGAGCCGGGAAAAGCTCGTAATGCCGATTCCAAGCACATAAACATCACGCATCGCTTACTTCCCCCCTTCGAGCTTTTCCAGCTTCTGGCGCATGGCCCGAAGCCCGGTTCCGGTCGGGTCGCCCATCGCACGTGTCGCGGCAAGCAGATCAGCCGGACCTTTCGGTGGGTCCTTGGGCGGAAGAATCCCTTCCAGCGCTTTTTTGAGAAGCTCCTCGGGAACCGGCCGCGAGCCGACGATCAGGCTGCTGCGGACCCGCTCGAACAGCTCGCGGGTCAGCGCATAGGACGGAACACCGCCCAGCTCGTGCGCGATGTCGAACCGCTTTTCCAGCTTGTACTCGATCATCCAGCGCCGGAAGCCGATCGGCGACTCGGCGACGATCAGGACTTCATCATGCTTCAAAAAGTCGATGTGATACTCCATCTTTGCCGCGAACGCGTGGGCGCCGACGCGCGCGCCGCGCTTCAGCGATAAGGTGTGGTAGGAAACACCGACCCTGGGGCTCAGACTGCGGCCATTGACGATCGCGGCCAGCTCTCCGTTCACCTGGGCGATCAGGACATATTCGTCCTGCACGCGATATCGGTAGTACGCCAGCAGCTCTGCATACACGCGGGCAGCGACGATGTCGTAATAGTCGCGTTCGACGTCGAGAAGCGCCTTCACATGCGGCAGCAGGAAGGGGATCTCATCCCGGGTCACCTGACGGATCACCATCGTTTCGCCGTTTGCCAGGGTGATCATCTTGGGCGGAAAAATCGGAGCGGGGTTGTCAACCGGTCTCAAAAGGCCTTCCAGGTCAATGGACATGCATTCCTCCTCCTCGTCAGTACACCCGCGATCTCATGAAGGCGGGCAGATCAGAACACGGTTTTGGAAGATCGATGCAAATCGGCAGGAAGCAGCATCTGAAAGGTATTCTGCATCATCCTCTCTCTGACACGCCATTCTCTGTTCGGCGTGTCACTCACACGGCGGCCGCGTTCCCGGCCGCCATTTTTCGGACTCTCAATCTCTTCTAGTTTTTCGGTCCGGGAAGGCCGCTGCGCCAGTTGACGGACGCTTTCAGTGCCTTCACGTCGGCAACGACGGCTTTGCCCGCCTTTTCCTTGCCGCGCAGAAAATACACGAAATCGAGCTGGGCTTTGGGCGAGCCTTCTTCGCGGGTGAAGGTTTTGACGAACTCGTCCGCTCGAACAGCCTGCTTGCCCATCGCGGTTTCGGTCGGGAAAACAAGCCCTTTCTTGTTCTTGAAGGGCGCGAAGCACTTCACGACGAGCTCGGTGCAGACCAGGTCTGATTCGGTATAGAAATCGAAGCTGAAATCATACGATCGCCCGTTGTAGTAGAACCCGGCCTCTATGGCTTTTGCGATGTCCACCTTCGGGAGCCGGGGACGCAGGACCCCGACGTAATCGGCATAGCAGGCGTGACGCATCGTATTGAGCACGATGCCTTCGCTGATGGCTTCGAGTACGCTTTTGGGGTGCTCTCCCTTGGCGGGTGTTTCCGTGTATGCTTTATATTTGTCAGGATATGTTTTCTGCAGCCAGTCCATGAACCCGGCGAAGTTGCGTTTGGCATAAAAGGCTTTCACCTGCGGGTCGTCGTCGAGGAACGCGGCAAGCTTCCGCGCATCACCGATATAGATGGCGCCGTGCGGCCAGAAGCCGGGCAGAAACACATTCGACAGATACCAGTTCTGCCGCTCGATGATGATATCACCAGGCTGCATCACCGTTTCCATCTCGTCGACCTGCTGAGGCGTGATCAGGCGGGTCTGCTTCTTCTTGATGCGGGTGTCGCCGACCCAGGTGAACAGGTTCTCCTGCAGAGGAGCGATCAGATTCAGCGCGTTTTCGGCGAGCGATCCGAAGATGTATTTATACCAGGTCGGATCTTTCGCGATGCGCAGGATCAGGCCGTCAAGGATATCCTTTGTGCCTTCAAAATAACATTCAAGGAGGCCGTCCGTGTCGGCGATCGGGGCGAACCCCTTCTCTTTGCCCGCATAGAATCGGCTCAGGTCTTCCTGATGCGACGTATAAAACTGGTACATGGCCAGGACGTTGCGCGGATTGACGGCGCCCAGCACGTGATGCGTGAGCTTTCCTTCGGAAATCTTGTATTCGGGCACAGACTCTTCGAACAGAGAACGAAGCTTCTTCCGCCCGGCAAGGTAATGGGTGAGCCGCGAAACCGCCATGAAGCGGCTGATCTTTGCGCTGATGCCCAGAAAATAGCCTTCGAAACCGTCCCTGACCTGGCTGGCGAACAGCGTTTTTCCCCAGCCGCAGTGCCAGCGGTCGGAAATGGTTTCAAGCGTGTCGAGATGCCTGCTGAACGACGTCCAGAAACGATATACGCCGCGAAGCTGCTGAGGCGACAGCATATTCGTTTCTATACCGGCGCGGGAGATGAACGACTTGTCGTTCAACACATTTTCGCAGTAGCGCTCAAGCTGGGCTGCGCTTTTCCGAAAAAGAAACATGTCGGCTTTGAGTGCTTTCACATAGGCATCCCGGTTTTCGGTTACGAAATTGAGGGCGGGTCCGGAATCAGCGACAGGACCTTCAGATGACGCGGCACATACGGGGCAGGTAACAGCCAGTGAAATTGCAAACGTTGTAACCAGAAGCATTTTGCCAGTCACCAGAGACCTCCCGCCAATGATGTTTCCCGTAATTGTACTGATTTATTCACGAATCGGCAAGTTCAGAGGTGCAACGGCAATGAAAAAGAAAACCCGCCCGGCGGAGATCGCCGGACGGGGTGAGGTCACGAACGCATCAATGCGCGG
>CAZQYQ010000282.1:0-6053 GCA_964597625.1 uncultured bacterium | reverse complement strand
TGTCAAATACCTTTGCTGACCGGACTTAGTTATTTACATTCTAGAAATCTAACGCAAATTGGATGGAATGGGGAGTTGGGGTAATTGGGTGGGGCGATTACTTGGGGTGGGTAGGAAGAGCGGAATGATGGGGACGTTTAACGGAACGGAATGTTGGGGGCATTGGGCAGATTGTATGGATTCGGGGGGAGATCTGTGAGAAGTGCCCCGGGAAAACTCATGAGAGAGAGGGCGTGGGCGAATGACGGCTGTTTCTTCTGAAACGGTGTGAAAAATATTTCCCCAGAAGATCGTTTCAGTTGATGTCCGTAGGGAACAATTTTCATCTAAGGGGAAATGCAATGAATCATGAAACACAGAAACGATTCAACCTCCTCCTCGAAAAACTGTCTATTTATCCGAAAATACGTCCGTATATTTCTGACTGGGCAGATCGATTCCTCGATTTCATGAACCGGTGTGAACGCTCCCGAACGGAAAAGACTTCAACCGAAACATCATCTCAGGCAACGACAGGCCTTCAGACGATGGTCCAGAAAAGGGACATGATCGAGTATATAAAAGAGTATTATCATACGATTGATAGCGATCGGGCTATTCCGGCCTGGAGAAAAGAACGGGTTGCACTTGCTCTTTATATATACTATAATATTGCTTCAAAGTCAAAAAATATCACGGATTGGCCATTGCCATTATCCGGCTATATCAGAAACAGGGTAACAGGTTTTCATCACGAGACGCTGGAAAGAGATGAACCAGAGGCGTCCAGGCCAACGGCAAATGAACACCATGCTGGAGCTCCTGCTGAAAAATCTGCTTTCGTATCAAAAAACGAACTGAACAAATGGCTGGATTTAATTTCGGAAAAAATCAGAATTCTGCATTACTCCTGGAAAACGGAAAAAACATATCGCGAGTGGAATGCCAGATTCATAAAATTTCATGCGTCAAAAGAGCCAGAACATCTTCTTGACAGCGATATCGAGAAGTTCATCTCCTATCTCGCTCAAACACGGAACGTTGCCGCAAAAACTCAGAACCAGGCTTTGCATGCCGTTCTCTTTTTCTACAAACATGTCCTTGGCCGTGAACTGGAGTGCAGACTCGAATTTTCCCGGGCAAAAGCGCCTCAGCGCCTCCCACAGGTTCTGACCAAAAAACAGGTTTTGCTGTTGCTCGATCAGATGTCTGGCAGGACAAAACTTATGGCAATGATTGCCTATGGCGGCGGTCTGCGTCTCTCAGAATGTATTTCACTCCGCATTAAGGATGTGAATCTCTCTACATCCGTCATCACCGTCCGTCATGGAAAAGGCGGAAAAGACCGGGTTACGCCACTCCCTCAAAAAGTCCTGCAGATGCTGAAAACCCAGATAGAATCGGTCAAAAAACTTCATGACCACGATCTTGCCCAGGGATTCGGTTCCGTCAGCATTCCCGGGGCGCTTGGAAGAAAGTATCAGGAAGTACATAAGGAATGGGGCTGGCAGTATCTATTCCCGGCTGCAAATTATTCCGTCGAACCCTCTACAAAACGCGTCGTTCGACACCACATTCACGAGTCCGTCCTGCAGAAAGCCGTCAGAGCCGCTGCCGCGAAAGCAGGCTTTCCATCCGGAACATGTGTGCATACTCTTCGGCATTCATTCGCGACCCATCTGCTCGAAGCCGGTTACGATATCCGAACGGTTCAGGAATTGCTCGGCCATTCTGATGTCTCGACGACCATGATCTATACGCACGTTCTCAACAAGCCCGGATGCCCTGTGCGCAGCCCGATTGATTTTTGAGATGTGCCGCCCGTCATCCTCTGAAAAATGCGTTGCAGGAAGATAAAAAATTCCAGAAAATGCGTCGAAGCCCCTTCACAGGGGGAGCGGTTGTGATAAAATTCGTGCGCTCACTGGAGTCCGGGTGTTCCGGAATCATGATTCCATATATCTTGCCATCCGCCGGAGGTCAGACAATGAATTCAACCTCGCGCCCCTCAGCCTTCGCAGAATTGAAATCACAACTCGAAAATCTCGCGCTGAAGGCGAAATCTCCTGATTACCGCGTTCCCGCCCTCTGGACGCCCATCGGTTCCAATCCCTCTGCCAAAGCGATGCCGATGCATGTGAATCAGGCCGTGTGGCTTCTCGAACATCTGCATGCCATCGAGAATGCAAAAAATTCCCGGCTCGATCCGACCCGTTCACTGAATGGCCAGATCTCCGGAAGCGATGGCGGAAAATGGATCGCCGGTGAATCGATGTATAATCTGATGGTGCGCCTCGCAACCGCTTACGACCATGATGGCGACGGCACCCTCGGCGGAAATGCAAAAGACCCGACGCTCAATGCATCAGGAAAACGTGAATCCGGAACGTTCCTCAAATCCATCGCGCTTCTCGGACATATCCGAAGACTCGGCTGCACCACCATTCATCTCCTTCCCGTCACTTCGATCGGCCATGACGGCAACAAAGGCGTTCTCGGTTCTCCCTATGCCATCAAAAACGCCTACCGCCTCGAAGAACGCCAGGCCGACCCGCTCGTCGCCATGTCCGTCGACGACCAGTGCCGTGCCTTCATCGAAGCCTGCCACATGCTCGGCATGCGCGTCATTTTCGAGTTCGTCTTCCGAACCGCCAGCAAAGACGCCGACTGGATCGCCGAACACCCGGATTGGTTCTACTGGATCGATGCCACCGTCGAAGACCGCATGCCTGGCGAAAAGGATATCCGCAAGGCAAAAGCCACCTACGGCAACCCGATCTTTTCCGCCGACGAGTTGAAAACCATCAAAAGCAAGGTCGATCAGAACGACTTTCACGAGCTGCCCGCTCCGCCGACCTCCTACAGAAACTTCTTTAAACTCGCCCCGGAACCCGGCACCATCCATTTGAACGAGAAGGGCCAGTATCGCGCCGCCGGACTCGACGCATCGAACGGGCAGGATGTCGAAGTCCGTATCCCGGGCGCATTTGCCGACTGGCCGCCGGATGACAACCAGCCGCCGTGGGGCGACGTCACGTATCTGAAAATGTATCGCGATGAAGATCCGCGGCACCCGCGGTTTAACTATATCGCGTATAATACAATACGCATGTATGACGCGGCCCTCGCCTGCAACGCATTGGCGAACCGCCCGCTCTGGGATAAGATCCGTGACCTCATCCCGCATTATCAGCAGGAGTTCGGCATCGACGGCGTCATGGTCGATATGGGCCACGCCGTTCCGGTCAGTCTCATGCGGGAAATCGTCGACACGGCTCGCGGTATCGACCCGAATTTCGCGTTCCTTTCCGAGAACTTTTCGATTGACGAGACCAGCGTGGAAGCAGGTTATAACGCCGTCGTCGGATACGCCTGGTGGGTCGAATACAAACGCGACGGCCTGTACGGCCTGATCGATCATGTCGGAAAACGCGGCGTTCCGCTTCCCTGGTTCGCCACCGTCGAGAACCACAACACCCCGCGCGCAGCTGCCAGGCCGGGCGGGGAACGGTATGCGCGCTACGCGTTCCTGCTCAATGTCCTGTTGCCCCGCTCAATTCCTTTTGTTCATGCGGGTTTTGAGCTGGGGGAAACGTGGCCGGTCAACACCGGACTCGATTTTTCGGACAAAGACCTCGCGTTCTATCGCGGAAAGCCCCTTCCGCTCTTCGATATGGCAGCCCTCGACTGGGACGGTGCGACGGGAATGCTCGAGTTCACGCGGAAAGTCGTCGAACTCCGGACAGCATGGGGCAAAGCGATCGGGTCGGCGGCCAGCAACTCATTCATCGCCCTCGAAACGGGCCACGAGGATGTCGTTGCCTTCCTCCGCCATGGCGGCCAGCAGAATGTCCTTCTGGTGCTGAACCGCGACCTCGAGAACGCGCACCAGGCAAAGGTCGATCTGAACGTATTCCTGCCGGTCGATCTGCCCCGACTCGAAAACATGGTTCCATTCAGCCCCGCCGAAACCTTCCTGCCGGTGCGGGACCGCATGCTCCAGGGGGTGCTTCCTCCGGGCAGCTCCTTCGTTTTCGCCTGGTAAAGGCTCAAACAGAATATGAAAGCAGGTCGTGTTGGCGAGCACGCGAGCAACACAAGAAAAGCCGGCATCAGACCCGAAGACATCGAGTTGATGCCGCCGGAAACCGGAAGACCATTCCTCTCGGGAAAAAAGCATGTCGAACGGCATCCGTCGGGAATTCTGAAATACGGGTTAACCATCCTGGGCAGCGGAATCGGACTCGCGCTCTGGCCGTTGTACCTGTTCTCGAAAGACTTTGGGATCGCAAATACGGTGAAGCGGCAGGACCTGACAGGGATCTATCTGCTTGCGGCCTACCTGCTTCTTATCGCGCTCGTCAGCCTCTGGCGCTTCGGGAAAAGAAAGCGCCGTGACTGGATGGAAAAGGATTGAATGACGATCTGCCAATTTCAGTATGTGGATATTCGCTCGCTGGTTGTTTTTTTAAAGGTAAAAAGGATTAATCTGTCAGATTGGCAATATTCAGATGTTTTATGAAACCCTAGTTTCTCATAAAAATGATGGTTGCGAAAACTTTTGAACGGCGTGATTAATTCCCACTCCGCTGCATCTCTTATTTCCGATTCGATATATTGAAATGCTTTTGTCCCGATGCCTTTTCCTTGAAATTCCGGAATGATACTGAATACACGTAAATAGTATTTGTTATCCTCTCGCTTTCGAATGATGACATCTCCAATGATTTTTCCATCAACCAAGATCTTATAGACAATTTTATTTGAAATATGGTTTTGCATCGCTTCCAATGATTCTTCGTATGCAGGACATTCTCCGTACATTACAAAGTCATCATAAAAAGAGAGATTCTGAATTTGAATGAGCGCAGGAGAATCATGAATGGTTGCCCGTTCTATCGATACTTCAAAAGATTTCATGGTTCTTTCTCCAATTCTGTTAAGCCTTCTGTCAGAGCATTTAAGTCTTGTTTGGGGGCGGTCAACAAATTCACAAAATCTTCAAATCTCACCCAGCGATCCTTTTGATACCTGGATAAGATGTATATGAGAATTCGTTTGAGAATCTCTGGATTGTTCCTGTAGAGTTTCCGGAAAATGTGCTCTACAAATTGAAATTTGTACGTGGCTCCTAAAGAAACAAGCTCCCTGTTGCTCCCGCTGAATGTGAAATTCTCTTCCATGGCAAAATAGTATGCAAGCCCGCCCATGTAGCGAGAACCGCCTCCATGATAGGAAATCCACTCATGGCCTGGACAGGGACCAAGCAGGGCTGTCGAATAACTGGAAAGACAATTTGGAACCGTTTTAATGACGGACTCCTGAATGCTTCTTCCGTTGTTATAAATTCGAACTTGCCGGGCACAACCACGGATAAGGCAAAATTGATCATGATACTCATCAGAGATATGAACCGGTGGAAAAATCAACAGATGAATGATGAGCATCGCCAGAATAAACCCTAAAACATTCCTTCTTCTCGTCATTTTCACCACCATTCCAGATTTTGCAGAGAAACCGGATACGCCCAGCGCATGGGAAACGAATTTCTCATGCTTCTGGCAGAACTGATTGCTGCATATGAATCAAGCCTCTGTCGCCCGGCAAAACAAACGTCTTGTCTGAAGAACTGTTCGAGTTGTCAGAACTTTTTCATGGAGATCAGGTTCGCGTCGGCCATGATTTCATCCTTGAGCGGGCAGTCGTGCAAGTGGTCGCAGCTCTTGCAGTATTTGTTCTTTTTCGGTTTGAACTCTTTTTCGTTGATCATGCGCCAGGCGATTTCATCCACGTGCTCGACGACCTTCTGGATGCTGTCGCGCGTGCGGGTCGTCTCGATTTTCGCGTCGTGATCGAGCATGAACAGCGAGAGTTTGCTGATGCGCAGTCCCATGGTGTCCTCGCAGGCCCAGTAATAGATACTGAGCTGCTTGTCCCTGTCGACTTCCTCCTGGGAGCGCATCGTCGGCTCGGTCTTGTAGTCGAGAATTTCATACGTGCCGTCCGACAGCTTGTCGATGCGGTCGATGAAGCCGGTCATGACGGCATATCTGCCGCACGGGATCTCGAAGTAG
>CAZQYQ010000281.1:0-6093 GCA_964597625.1 uncultured bacterium | reverse complement strand
GCGACAAGAACGGCATCAAGATGAGCAAGTCGAAGGGAAACGTCCTCGACTGCATGAAGCTGTTCGACACCTACGGTGCCGACGCGGTCCGATGGTTCCTCTACTCGAGCACCGCGCCCTGGAACACGCGCCGATTCTTCGAGGACGGCATTGCAGAGACGCAGAGCCGCTTTCTGGGAACCCTTCAGAATGTGTACAGTTTCTTCGTCATGTATGCGAACACCGAGAACTTCGACCCGAACAGACATACGATGCCGCTTGCATCGCGGCCGGAGCTCGACCGCTGGATTCTTTCACGCTTCAACCGCGTTGTGGGTGACGTTCGCACCGCGATGGACATCTTCGAAGTCACGCGCGCGACCCAGGCGATGGAAACCTTCGTGGACGAGCTTTCCAACTGGTATGTGCGCCGCAGTCGGCGCCGGTTCTGGGGCTCGATCTCCGATCCCGAGACGCTGTCGGCATTCGTGACGCTCTGGGAAGTGCTCGCCGGCTTCGCAAAGCTCATCGCGCCGTTCACGCCGTTTATAGCGGAGACGATTTACAGAAACCTGATCGTCCGGGCTGACGCGAAAGCGTATCCAAGCGTGCATCTGTGCGATTACCCGGCCGTCGTTCCCGCGCAGCTCGACGAGGCGCTTGAACGACGCATGGGCTTCGTGATGCGCGTTGTTCAGCTCGGTCGCGCCGCGCGCAACGAAGACAACCTGAAAGTCCGTCAGCCGCTCGCGGAGATGAAGGTCGTGGCGCCGGATGCGGCTGACCGGGCCGCTCTCGATGCGATGAAAACCATCGTCATGGAAGAACTGAACGTCAAGGCCGTCACGATGCTTGCCGACGGCGGCGCGCTGACGAACTACATCATCAAGCCCAACTTCCGGACCATCGGAAAAGGCCCGTACAAGGGCTTTATCCCGAAAATCAAGGCTCATCTCGAGGCCGCCGAGGGAAACGCCGTTCACAAGGCGATCGTGGCGGGTGGATATACGTTCGAGATTGGCGGGCAGCCGGTGACGCTGAAAGCCGAAGACATCGAGGTCTGCACGCAGGCGGCCGGGGAGCTGGCCGTTCAGACCGAAGGCACCCTCACGGTGGCGCTCGACAAGAAGCTGACGCGGCCGTTGATTCTCGAAGGCCTCGCACGCGAGCTGGTGAACAAGATCCAGTTCATGCGCAAGGATACGGGCCTCGATGTGCAGGACCGCATTTGCGTTTCGTGGCACGTTGCTGATGATTCCAAACGATCTGATATTGTTGAAGTGCTGAAAAATCATGGCGAGTATATTCGCAAGGAAACCCTCGCGGTTGCTCTGGATCCGATGGCTGATCCCACAGCGGGAAGCGAGTGGAATTGCAACGGCATCATGGTGCGTGTTCAGATAAGCAAGGAGCAGATGAAATGAAATTCTCTATCCCGCTCGGCCTGTTGAGCGATGCACTGGGAATCGTCGGCAGGGCGGTTGCCGTAAAAGGCGTCAGGCCCATTCTGGCCAACGTGCTTGTGAACGTCGATAACGGTGAAATCAGGCTTGCCGGCACCGATATGGAAA
Organism: uncultured bacterium; assembly: GCA_964597625.1. Classification (GTDB taxonomy): domain Bacteria; phylum Muiribacteriota; class Ozemobacteria; order Ozemobacterales; family Ozemobacteraceae; genus MWAR01. The sequence continues at coordinate 4,543 of CAZQYQ010000281.1, read as the reverse complement.
TCATGGCGCTGGCCCGTATACCGGCAACGATAGAAACGCCCGGCCACTTCACGATTCCGGCGAAACTGCTTCAGGAGATCATCGGAAGTCTTCCCTCGGATGCGAATGCCGAGGTGCGCTGCGAACTGCTCGACGGACAGGAAAACCTGATCCAGATTTCCTGCGGTCGCAACAAGTTCAGCCTTCCGGTTCAGGGCGTGGAGGATTTCCCGCCGATTCCAAGCCTCGATTCCGAAGAGTATCCGAAGTTCGAACTGGCTGCCGAAGAGCTTCGGCGGGCTCTGAAGGAAGTCGGAATCGCCGTCGGTAACGATGAGGGAAACCCGAGCCAGCGCAGTATCTGCTGGAACTTCGGAACCGATCGCGACATCACGCTTGCAGCCACCGACAGTCGCAGGCTGGCAGTGACGCGCATTCACAACGTCGCGTTTCCCGAACAGTTCGGGAAAATGCTGCTTCTTCCCGCCCGCGCCCTTGCCGAGACGATCAAACTGCTTGAATCGACCGAGAAGGTTACGATCGGCCTGTTCCAGCAGCAGCTCGTTCTTTCCGCGCCGCAGTTTCAGCTGATTACGCGGCTCATCGATGGCAAGTTCCCCGACTACAACCGCGTGCTGCCGAAAGAGTCGAACAGACGGCTGATCGCCGACCGCAAGGAACTCATTCAGAGCCTCAAGACGGTCACGCCGATCGCCCGCCACAGCAGCCAGATGGTGCGATTGGATATCGGTCCGAATGAAACGAAGATCTGGGCCGAGTCGCGGGAAGAGGGACGTTCGGAAGCGTTTCTCTCGACGACTCTCGAGGGCGAGCCGATCAATATTGCATTCAATGCCCTTTATATGCTCGATTTTCTGGGCGTTGTCGATGCCGACGCGGTCGTTCTCGAAATGACCACGCCGAGCTACCCGGGCGTGCTGCGGCCGAAGGGCGATGATCAGCCTTTCCGATACGTCGTCATGCCGATGACCAACTGAACAGCGGATTGCGGGGCTGTTGTTCGCTGATAACGGCCGCCGCGGGAGGATCACATGAACCAGGAAGAACTCGGTCACTACAGACAGAATCTGACCAACCCTCGCGCAGACACGCGCCGTAAGGCAATTGCGGACCTTCGAAAGCTGTCGAATGACGAAGCGATTCCGGTATTGATGTCTGTGCTTGGCGAGAGAAACGGCGAGGTTCAGGCCGATCTGACGAAGACGTTTCTTGCGTATAAAGATGCGGCGCTGCCGTATCTGGTAAAAGCCCTTGCGGATCAGGCCTGGAGCGTCAGGCATGCCGCGTCGCGCATCATCGGCGCACTGGGTGACTCGGCGCTGTCACGGTTTCTTGAACTGATTCCGAAGAACGAGGAAGATGTCGATTACTGGATGGTGCAGACCCTGAGCCTGATGGGTGGCGAGGCGACGCGGTATCTGATCAAGGCGTTCGCTCATCAGAACCTGAAGGTCAAGCTGGCCGCGATCCGTGCCGCCGGCAATGTGCGCGATCCGCAGGTGGTGCCGGCTCTCCTGGCCCTCCTCGAGGAGAAGAGCTGGCCGGTTCGCAAGGCGACGTATGACAGTCTGACGCTGGTTCACGATCTGAACCCCGAAGCCGTCATGAAGGCGTTGCACAAGGCCTCGGTCGAGGCGAAATACTGGGTTATCAAGCTCGTGGCCGTCAACTGCGACCCTGCGCTGATCAACACCTTCTGTGAGATCGTCGAGAAGGATCCCGAAGAGTCGAAACTCGAAGCCATCAGGGCGATCGCGATGGTCGAGACCAGCGAGGCGCAGAAAGTCCTGGTGAGTTACCTGTCGCACAAAACCTGGATCATCAGAAAAACCGCCGCCGACGCAATCTGGGAACAGGGACTCGATGCTGGCGAAGAACTGCTTTCCGCGACCGCCGGCCCGAATGTCGATGCCCGTTACTGGTCCGTGCGCGTGCTTGGCCGCAGTAACGAGCCGAAAGTGTTCGGCAGGCTGCTCGAATCGCTTCAGGATCCGCACCCGTCCGTGCGCGCGGCTGCATGCCAGGCGCTGGGCTCGATGGGGGACCGCCGGGCGCTCCCTCCTCTGATGGAGCTGATTTCGGACCCATCTGAAGACGTGCGCACCTCCGCGATCTTCGCGGTGAGCCTGATCGGGGAAAAGGATGAACGGCTTGCGAATCAGCCTTCGGTGCCGACGCACCTCAAACCCGAGAATCAGATGTCCTGTCCGCATTGCACGAAGCAGGTCGGCCGCACATTCACCTTCTGCCCGTTCTGCCTCGGCCACCTGAAAACCGCCTGCCGTAAATGCGGCCGCCCGATGGAACCCGCCTGGAAAGGTTGCCCCGACTGCGGCCAGCCTGCTTGATGTGATTTAGATATATATAATATCAAATAATATAAATTCGCTGAAGGCGAGGATTTTCACCGGATTTTTTCATTGGTCTTCAGGCCCGCATCCAGAAGAATGAACCATGAAGGATTCACCGCCAGGGATGGGGGTTGAAAAAGGAGAAATTCAGGGATCTGAAGCTGATGAAAAAAACGGAGGCCAGCCGAAGGAAGATGGAAAATTCGCTGTTGAGGAGGAAGTCCGTGAAGAAAAGACTGCTGCTGGGTTGTCTGATGGCTGTGATGAGCATGTCCAGCCTGTGCTGGGCGGGTCATGCAAAGGCCGAGCCCGCGGCCGCGAACCCCGGGGTTTTTACGGGAGCGACGCAATACCAGAATATGAGAGCGGCCCTCGATTCCATTGCTGATATTTTGAACGGCACGGGGGTGAAATACTGTGATGCGCGTATTTCGCCTCTCGTTCGGACCGAAGAGGGGTATGAGGTTCCTCTTGAAATCGGATTCCTCGCGGGCGAATCGAAACTGGTGCCTGTCCTGGAAAAGATGTCGGCATTCTCGTTTGCGGATGCCCGGCTTGTTGCCTCGTCGCTCAACATTTCCGTGACCGCGGACACTCTCGAGGCCGGCCAGCCGCTGCTGTCGGCCAACGTTCGGCAGAACGTGATGTGTGGTGCCTGCGCCAAAGAGAGCGCGAATCGTTGTCTCAAGCGCAACAGGCAGTATATTCATGCGCTCACACGCCTGCTGGAGATCACGACCTTCAAACCTCAGATCACCAAACAGGTCCTGGGCGGTGGTGTCGGGCCCGGGAAGACCTGGATCACCAATCTCCGGATCGACAACGACAACCATTTTCAGATAACCGGCTACGCCCTCGACGTCAAGGAAGTCACCAGGCTTGGCAACGACCTCCTCGGGTCCGGGGCTTTTCTGGAAGTATTCATCTCCGAGATGAACAAGAACACCTATGAGAAGGTGCCGGTCTGGCGTTTCGCTCTTCTGGCCCGGGTGAACTGAGCCCGATGTGTTTCCCCACTGCCCGGCTTTCTGTCCGGGCGGTGGGGACCGCCTGAAATCACCGGACCATGCGTCTGAAAAGGGTATCGAAGAACTCGCGCGAATAGGTCGGCTTCCAGGTGACGATCTTGTAGTCGTTGTTGACTTTTTCCTGCCTGAACAGAAGGGTTGTTCGCGGATGCCCCTGTTCGCCGGCAGCGTCAGGCTCGAATGAACACAGAATCTCGGGAAAATCGTCGTGGTCGACGTCGATGAGCCGGACATCACGCAGGCGTCCGCCGGTCGGTGCCGTTCGCTCCGGATTGGCCTGTGGCATCGTTTCCAGACCGATCACATCATTGCACCAGGCATCGTCATCTGAAGAAACTTCCAGATAGAAGACATGCTTTCCCTGGGTTCCGTCATTCCGTTTTCCCTCGTAGGAAATGAAAAAGACCTTTTTCGACTTCCGGTCGAGAAGCCAGAAGACATTGACTTTGCCTGAATCCACATGGCACAGGTGGGAAACATAATGCTTTTCGGGCTTTCCGAAGGTATCGACGAAGACGAAATCCGAACCGGTGAAAACGTAGAAACGACCTTTGATTGATCGGACAAACTCGAATTCGTTCCCCTCGAGAGAGGCATTTTCCAGCAGGGCCGCGCGAACCTGGTCGAGCCTTGGATCGTCTCGGTTGTCTTCCGAGCGTTCAAACCCGCGGCAAACCTGCCCGGCCGCGTGATGAATGGGAAGAAAGATGGTCCAGAGGAGGAACATAACGATATACCGGTTGTTCATGGTGCTCTCCGATTCCATAGCAGTAATTGGCTGAAGTTTTCCAGGTCTGAACAAGGGCTCAAAACGATTCTACCAGGAGTTGCTTTCTTTGGGGGCCACCCGGCGAATTTCTGCCCTGCTGAAGTCGGGAATGGTGGCCTGTTCGTATCGAGCAGGCGGTGAAATCGGCATCGGCGCAAATTCGGCGGCGCAGTCGGCAAAGCCGGTTTTCAGGGCGAGATGGGCGGGTAGCGTGTCGAGGTTCGGGCCGGATGGGCAATTTCGGATTCGAGTTCGACCGTATCGGTGGAGAGGCGGTCGAAAAGATCGAGAATAGCGATGCAGGGATTGAATACACTGCCTGTTGCCTGCCAGAGCCCCGTGCTGATGAAACAGGTGGAGAGGGATAAAAAACAGAAAAACAGAATGAAGAATAT